>NZ_CP092370.1:1312921-1641151 GCF_028473145.1 Flavobacterium sp. CBA20B-1 | reverse complement strand
CAAAAAACAACACACACACCCAAACCGGCTGCGCTGTTGGTATGATAGGCTGAATGGCAACTTCAAAAACCGACGCCCCGGCTCTTGGCAAAGCGATTAAGGGGCCAATACAAAGCACATTTATTAACGATAAAAGATAGGCCAGTTTCACGTTGGCACGTGCGCCCAAATCGGTGAAATAATTACCAGAAACAGCTACTGCAAAAATCGCCAAAACTGGCGCCAAAATAGCAGTAAGCGAAAATCCGGTAAAGGTAAAGGTCCAATCCGTTCGGGTTTGAAAACCTAAATAGGCAGGTAATAATAAGTTTCCCGCACCAAAAAACATAGCAAATAATGCCATCCCAAGAAAAAGGATGGTTTTACGTTTTCTTACATCCATGAATTCTCCAATTTATTTTCATTTTTTTCAAACATACTTATTTTTTTTAACAAAACATTATGTTTTGTGTTATAAAATCTAATTTTTACAATCATTAAAACAATTACTCTGGCTCAAAATCCATCAAACATCGAAATTTCATGTTAAAAGAAATTATGTTCCTATCCAATCAATTACAACACAATTGTGATAAATCACACACAAAATTGTACATTTGCACAAACAATTTTTTTAGAAAAATGTACAGAAGTCACAATTGCGGCGAACTGCGTTTAGCCGATGTAAATAAAGAAATTACCCTTGCGGGATGGGTTCAAAAATCGCGTGATAAAGGTTTTATGATTTGGGTTGATTTACGCGACCGATACGGCATCACCCAATTAATTTTCGATGAATCGCGCACCGAAGCATCTGTTATGCAACTTGCCAAATCATTAGGTCGTGAATTTGTTATTCAGGTTAAAGGAACGGTGATTGAACGTGAATCTAAAAACAGCAATATTCCAACGGGCGAAATCGAGGTTTTAGTGAAACAACTCACCATTCTAAACGAGTCGCAATTGCCGCCATTTACCATTGAAGACGAAACTGACGGCGGTGAGGATATTCGTATGAAATACCGTTATTTGGATATTCGCAGAAACCCGGTTAAAAACAGTTTGTTGTTTCGCCACAAAGTAACGCAAGAGGTTCGTAATTATCTTTCTAATCTAGATTTCTGCGAGGTTGAAACGCCTTATTTAATTAAGTCAACGCCCGAAGGTGCGCGCGATTTCGTGGTGCCTTCACGTATGAATCCGGGACAGTTTTATGCTTTACCACAATCGCCACAAACCTTTAAACAGTTATTAATGGTAGGCGGAATGGATAAATATTTCCAAATTGTGAAATGTTTCCGTGACGAAGATTTACGTGCCGACCGCCAGCCAGAATTTACACAAATCGATTGCGAAATGTCGTTTATCGAACAAGAAGATATTTTAAATGTTTTTGAAGGATTAACACGACATTTATTAAAGAAAATCCACAACATAGAAATTGAAAAATTCCCACGTATGACTTTTGATGAAGCCATGAAAACATACGGGAACGACAAACCGGATATCCGTTTTGGAATGAAGTTTGGCGAATTAAATGCTGTGGCTCAACACAAAGAATTTCCGGTATTTAACTCGGCTGAATTAGTAGTTGGTATTGCCGTTCCGGGAGCAGCATCGTACACAAGAAAAGAAATCGATGCGTTGATTGATTGGGTAAAGCGTCCGCAGGTAGGTGCATCGGGCATGGTGTATGTAAAATGCGAAGCAAACAATCAATACAAATCATCGGTAGATAAATTTTACGATCAAGAAGATTTGGCAAAATGGGCAGCAGCGACCGAAGCAAAAGAAGGCGATTTGATCTTGGTTTTATCAGGTCCTGCAAACAAAACGCGCGCCCAATTATCGGCATTGCGTATGGAATTAGGAAACCGCATGGGCTTGCGTAAACCAAACGAATTTGCACCTTTGTGGGTTGTTGATTTTCCGTTGTTGGAATGGGACGAAGAAACCGAGCGGTTCCACGCTATGCACCATCCGTTTACATCGCCAAAACCTGAGGACATGCACTTGTTAGACACCGATCCGGGTAAAGTTCGTGCAAACGCTTACGATTTGGTATTGAACGGTAACGAAATTGGTGGTGGATCGATCCGTATTCACGACAAAGAAATGCAGGCTTTAATGTTTAAACACTTAGGTTTTTCACCAGAACAAGCTCAAGAACAATTTGGCTTTTTAATGAACGCTTTCCAGTTTGGTGCACCACCACACGGAGGTTTGGCTTTTGGATTGGATCGATTAACAGCTATTTTGGGCGGTCAAGAAACCATTCGCGATTTTATTGCATTCCCTAAAAACAATTCAGGTAGAGATGTAATGATTGATGCACCTGCAACGATTGATAACACTCAATTGGATGAATTATCAATTATGCTGAATGTAAAGGCATAGTTTTACTAAATATTTCAAAGAGACTCTCAACGACACGTTTGTTGAGAGTTTTTTTTTGAAAATCAACGCTTATATTTGTGGTATAGAAAAAAATTGTATGAAAAAAATAATCATCCTTTTCTTAAGCATTTGCAGTTTGTCTGTAATGGCTCAGGAAAAATACGAAGCGTTTCAGTACGAAGACAAATTTGGGGTAGTAGAAATAAACACCTTAAACGAATTTATCGAACCAACTTACAGTGATAGAAATTCTTATTTCGATCCAATAACTTTAATAAATGGCGGTGAATATACTTTCGTTGATCGAGTTTCTGGAAAAAAAGAAAGCTATACATCAACTAAAGAAGAATTACGCTTTAATGGTAATTACTATATGCATTTTTATAAAGATGATAAGAGTGTTTTTATTCCTAGAGATGCCAAAAACAAAATCTCGTTTAATAAGAAATACCGAGAAGCAATAGGAGGTGGTGGCAATTTAATAGTGAAATATGATGGGTTGTATGAAGTATATGTCAAGCCAAACTTTAAAACTCCGAAAGTAAAAGATATTAAAGCAAAAAAGGTTTATAAAAATTTGGTTTTCCGTAAAAGGACTCAAAAAGAAGAATATCTGACCATTTTTTACGGCAACGATGCCATTTATGTTTACGATAAAAACTATAAGCTTTTAAAAGAATATCCGTCAGACACCGAATACGAATCCAGAATGTTTGAAGTTATTTCGGGTGAATTTACAGAAGTAGAAAAAGAAGATTATCCGCCTGAAATGAGTTTAATGCCGGAATATTTTAGTGTTAATAAAAAAGAAGGTTATACAATTTTTACATCCAATGAATTTAAGAAGCCATTTCAAATAAAAGGAACGTATCGAAACCATGTTATTTATGGAGAAAAAAATTGGATTATTCTTATTGATAAAGAAACCGATAAAAAATATTCGTTTAGAATAGATTTTGAAAAGAAACGTTTTCTGCTACCAAAAAGATACCAAGAAATTTTAGAACTAAAATTTATAGAATAAAAAAACCTCATCGTTTGATGAGGTTTTTTGTTTCCAAGAGCGGAAGACGAGGGTCGAACTCGCGACATTCAGCTTGGAAGGCTGACGCTCTACCAACTGAGCTACTTCCGCGTTTACGATTTTTAAATCTTCGTTTGATTTTCCAAGAGCGGAAGACGAGGGTCGAACTCGCGACATTCAGCTTGGAAGGCTGACGCTCTACCAACTGAGCTACTTCCGCATTTTTACGATTTTTAAATCTTCGTTTGATTTTCCAAGAGCGGAAGACGAGGGTCGAACTCGCGACATTCAGCTTGGAAGGCTGACGCTCTACCAACTGAGCTACTTCCGCATATACGGTTTTTAAATCTCCGCCTGATTTTGTGTTTGCAAATATAGCTATAAATAAATAGTACAAGCAAATTTTTTTTGAGGTTTTTTAGTGAAAAAAATGTGTTTTTGGTGTAATTGTAAAATAATCAAATGGTTATGTGGTTGAGGTAATTTATTATTTAGATTTAATAAAAAATTAACAAGTTTTAGTTCGGTGATTGCCGAACTAAGGGTAAATTTGCACAAAAAATTAACATGCATAAGGTATTAGATCTCGATTTGTTTAAAGAAACTTCGGCACATTACGAACGATTTCATAAAATGCAGCCCCTAACGGCGCGCCTTTATGCATTGCTGGTATTTAACAATTGCACAGACGGTTTATCGTTCGATGATTTGTTGGAATTACTTCAATCTAGCAAAAGTTCCATTTCACATAGTTTAAATACATTGATCGAAATGAATTTTATCGAACAATACAAAAAGGAAAACGAGCGTAAACGATACTTTAGAATCAACAGAAATCTTTTTTTAAAACGGATGGAGGATGTTAAAGAACGATTAACCGAAGAAAAAAAGGTGTACACCAAAATTCGAGAATACAAAAAAACAAACGCCACCACACTTTTTAAGCCCGAAGCATTTAATTTTTACATTTTGCATTTAGATGATGCAATAAATTCAATAGAAAAAACAATTCAAAACCTAAAACTCCATATTAAACCAAATGAAGAATAATACGCTAAAAGCCCTATTTATGGTGCTAATTGGAACGGCAACAATTGGTTGTTCCAAAAAAGAAGAAGCCCCAAAAGCAGCTGCCCCTGCTTTAGATGTGGTTGCTGCAACTACTAAAGATGTGGTTGGATACACCACTTTTCCAGCTACTATACAAGGAAAAATAAACAACGATGTTCGTGCAAAAATTCAAGGATATATACAAGAAGTCTATGTACATGAAGGACAAGTGGTGAGCAAAGGACAACCATTGTTTAAGTTAGAAGCTAATAATTTGGCAGAAACGGCAAGTGCTGCAAAATCGGGTATTGCGGTTGCGCAGGCAAATGTAAATGTAGCACAGGTTGAGGTTGATAAACTGATTCCTTTGGTTCAGAAAAACATCATTAGCAATGTGCAGTTAGAAACCGCAAAGGCAAATCTGGCATCGGCAAAAAGTATGTTGGCACAGGCAAAAGCTAATTTTGGTTCGGCTAGCGCAAATGTTGATTATTCGGTGGTTCGTGCGCCAATAAGCGGAATTGTGGGGCAATTGCCTTTGAAAAAAGGAAGCTTGGTTGGCCCAACAGATCAAATGGCATTAACCACCATTGCTGATATCAGTTCGGTTTACGCGTATTTTTCAATGAACGAAAAAGAGTATTTTGAGTTTTTAAATGCAACCCCCGGAACTTCTTTATCCGAAAAAATTAAAGATTTACCAGAGGTGGAATTGCAATTAGCAGACGGAAGTATTTATTCTGAAAAAGGCAAGATCGAAACCGTGTCAGGTCAGATTGATGCTGCAACAGGAACAGTTCAATTCCGCGTAGCTTTTAAAAATCCTAACAAATTATTGAGCAACGGAAACAGCGGAACCATTCGTTTACCTAAAAAATATACTAATGTTTTGGTAGTGCCCGAAGTAGCCTCGTACGAGCAACAAGGAAAGGTGAATGTTTACAAAGTGGTTAACGACACTGCTGTTTCAACAGTAATTAATGTGGTAGATCGTGTGGATAACATGATTATCGTGAATAAAGGCATTAAAACAGGCGATGTAGTAGTGGTGAGCGGCGTGGGAACTTTAAGAAACCAAACAGCCATTAAGCCTAAAAAAGCCAATTTCGACACTATTGTAAATGCTATAAAACCTGTTTTTTAATCGAAAAATATTATGCTAAAAACGTTTATTGAAAGACCCGTATTATCTACGGTTATTTCTATTTTAATAGTCATTTTGGGTATTTTGGGGTTGACCGTTTTACCGGTTACTCAATACCCAGATATTGCACCACCAACTGTTCAGGTAGCTGCTTCGTATCCCGGAGCAAACGCTCAAACGGTTCTAGAGAGTGTTATTGTTCCTATTGAAGAACAAATTAATGGTGTGGAAGGTATGGATTACCTAACTTCTACCGCTAGTAACGATGGTTCAGCATCGGTTCAAATTGTTTTTAAACAAGGTATCGATCCTGATATTGCTGCCGTGAATGTTCAAAACCGGGTGGCGCGTGCAACCCCTTTATTGCCTACAGAAGTTACGCGATCGGGCGTTACCACTCAAAAACAGCAAACCTCATCGTTGATGTTTTTGTCGTTTTATTCTGAAAATGAAAACTACGATGCCACTTATATTCAAAATTACATGAATATCAACATTATACCCGAACTTAAAAGGGTAAATGGTGTGGGCGACGCAACTGCTTTTGGTGCAAAAAACTATTCTATGCGTGTGTGGTTAAACCCTGTAAAAATGGCTGCTCACGGTTTGGTACCTGCCGATGTGAGTGCAGCAATCAACGAACAATCATTAGAAGCTGCAGCGGGTCAGTTGGGGGAAAACTCTGGAGAATCGTTTCAGTACATCATTAAATACAGCGGTAAGTATAAAACCGAAACGCAATATGAAGATATTGTGATAAAATCAATGGAAAACGGCCAAGTGCTTCGTTTAAAAGATGTGGCTGATATTGAATTGGGTGCGCAAACCTATGGTGGTTATTCAGAGCTGAATGGAAATCCGGCGGTTGCAATGGCAATTTATCAAACACCGGGATCCAATGCGCAAGATATCATCAACGAGATTAAAAAAGAGTTGGTAACCATTGAAAAAAATCTACCGGAAGGCATTAAATACAAAATCAATTTAGATTCCAATGAATTCTTAGATGCTTCGATCGATAAAGTTGTAACCACTTTAATTGAAGCATTTATTTTGGTATTTATTGTGGTGTATATCTTTCTACAAGACTTTAGATCTACTTTAGTGCCTTTGATTGCAGTGCCGGTATCGATTATTGGAACTTTTTTCTTTTTGAATTTGTTCGGATACTCCTTAAACCTTTTAACGCTGTTTGCGCTGGTGCTCGCCATTGGTATTGTGGTAGATGATGCTATTGTGGTAGTGGAAGCCGTGCACGCAAAAATGGAAGAAACCGGCCAAGACGCCACCACTGCTACTACAAATGCAATGGGCGAAATATCGGGGGCCATTGTTTCCATCACCTTGGTAATGTGTGCGGTGTTTATTCCGGTTACGTTTATTAGCGGACCAACCGGAGTTTTCTACAAACAATTTGGTGTAACGTTGATTGTTGCAATTGCCATTTCGGCAGTAAACGCATTAACGTTAAGTCCGGCGTTGTGTGCGTTGTTCCTAAAACAGCACGATGCTACACACGGTAAAAAACGTAGTTTTATTCAACGATTTTTCGATGCGTTCAACAATTCGTTCAATGCAATGACTAATAAATATGGTAAATCGTTTCAATTCTTATTCAAACACAAATGGGTAACTTTTATCATTTTGGCAGCTTGTTTAGGAGGGGCATACCTTGCAAACAAAACCATGCCGGCAGGATTTGTACCAAGTGAAGACCGCGGATTTATTATGGGTAATGTGGAATTACCCGCGGGTGCGTCGGTTGACCGAGTTTATAAATTGGAACGTGAATTTAGTAAACAAGCCGAAAAAATCCCGGGTATTGAATCGGTAACTGTTATTTCAGGTCGAAGCATTATTTCTGGTTCAGGATCTAACTATGGTTTCATGTTGATAAAAATGGAACCTTTTGCAAAACGTACTACAGATGATAAAGCAACTGATGCAGTAATTGGTAAATTGTTTGGGTTAGCTGGGAAAAATTTCCCAGAAGCCAAAATGATTTTCTTTCAGCCACCAAGCATCCCCGGATTTGGTTTTTCTGGTGGATTTGAATTGAAATTACTAGACAAATCGGGTGGTGATTTAAAAGATTTTGACAAAACTACTCAAGCATACATCAACGCGCTGATGCAACGTCCGGAAATTATGTATGCACAAACACCTTTCAACACCAATTATGCACAATACGAAATTAAGTTAGATATTGTTCGTGCCAAACAATCGGGCGTATCGGTAAGCAACATATTTTCTGCATTGCAAGGATACATTGGTGGTAATTATGTGAGCGATTTCACCCGTTTTGGTAAACAATACCGCGTGATGTTGCAATCATTGCCTGGCGATCGCCAAAATGTATCCAGTCTGAACGGTATGTTTGTTCGCACGGCTTCTGGGGCAATGGCACCTTTAAGTCAATTTGTAACTTTAGAAAAAGTATATGGTCCGCAATCGGTCAATCGTTTCAATTTGTTCACATCGGCAAACGTATCCGGAGCTCCAAAACCAGGTTATTCTTCGGGCGATGCCATCAGAGCTGTTCAAGAGGTTGCCGAACAAAATTTATCAACTAATTACGGAATAGATTTTACCGGATTAACCCGTGAAGAAATCAATGCAGGTTCGCAAACCATCTTAATTTTTGCCTTGTGTATCGTGTTTGTTTACTTTATTTTGGCAGCACAATATGAAAGTTATATGTTACCTTTTGCGGTAATTTTATCGTTGCCAACAGGTATTATGGGTGCTTTTATATCACAAAAAATCGCAGGCTTAGAAAACAACATCTATTTCCAAATTGCACTGGTCATGCTCGTGGGATTGCTCGCCAAAAACGCCATTTTAATTGTAGAATTTGCATTGCAGCGAAGAAAACACGGCGAAACTATTCTACAAGCAGCTATTGACGGAGCCAAAGCACGTTTACGCCCGATTTTAATGACTTCATTTGCTTTTATTTTAGGATTGATGCCATTGGTTTTTGCAGGTGGTGTGGGATACATTGGAAACCGTTCTATTGGAACCGGTGCCGCATTTGGTTTGTTAATAGGAACTGTATTGGGAGTGTTTGTCATTCCGGTTTTGTTTGTGATTTTTCAAGCATTACAAGAGAAAATTAAACCCGTGAAATTCGATCAAAAAGCAATAGAAGAATAAATATGAATACTATATATAAAACAGCCTTTGTGGCAATTACAGCTGTTTCGTTACAATCATGTATTGCTACAAAAGATTATCAAAAACCGAATGCCTGGGAAAACGCATCCTTCAATACAAACGAGGTTGTTAAAGACAGTGCCGTACAAAGTGTATTGCCGTGGCAGCAGGTTTTTACCGATACCGCTTTACAGCAACACATTCAAACAGCGTTAGAAAATAATATTGATATTCGTGTAGCGTTAGAAAATATCAATCAAGCACAATCGTATCTGTCTCAAGGCAGAATGGGACATTTGCCAACATTTACAATCGGTACAAATTACACACATTCTGTAAACTCTATCAATACACAGTTTGGTCGAATTTTAGGTCAGCGTCAGCGATTGGATCAGTTTGATATTACCGGAAGTTTAGGTTGGGAAGCCGATATTTGGGGAAAAATCACAAGCAAAAAATTGGCAGCCGAAGCCACCTATCTGCAAACGGTATCAGCACACAAAGCTGTAAAAACGCAGCTGATTGCAATGGTTGCATCAACTTATTACAATTTATTGGCTTTAGATGCACAGAAACAGGTGGCACTAAAAACCATTGAAAACCGCAACAAAAGTTTAGAAACCAATAAAGCATTGAAAGATGCCGGGCGCGTAACAGAAGTTGCCGTGAAACAAACCGAAGCACAAGTTTTAAGTGCGCAAGCTTTGTTGTTGGATATCGAAAATAACATCAAGCAGCAAGAAAATTCGTTGAGTATTTTAAAGGGAATGTTTCCTAAAGCGATCGAACGATCAACTTTTGCAGATTTACAGTTAAATGTTGATACAGAAGAAGGTGTTTCGATTGAAACCTTAAACAACAGACCCGATATTCAAGCTGCCGAATTGGGCTTTAGAAATGCTTTTGAATTGACGAATGTTGCCAAAGCAAGTTTTTATCCTACATTAAAATTAACGGCAAGCGGCGGATTACAATCGGTTGAGTTTGAAAAATTGTTTGATCCTACTTCGTTTTTTGCAAGTATCGTAGCCGGAATTGCACAACCTGTTTTAAACGGAAGACAAATCCGCACGCAATATGAAATCAGCTTATCAAATCAGGAAAAAGCATTTTTAGAATACAAACAAACGGTTCTAAATGCCAGCAAAGAAATTTCGGATGCGTTGTATGCCATCGATATCAACAATAAAAAATTAGTTTTAAAGCAGAAAGAAGCTGAAGCTTATTCCACGGCTGTAAATTACTCGCAAGAATTGTTGAACAATGGTATGGCAAGCTATTTGGAGGTTTTAACTGCAACAGAAAGCGAACTGAATGCGCAGTTGAATATTATTACCACGCAGTATAATTTGTGGAATGCCAACATACAACTATACAAAGCAATGGGTGGCGGTGTAGAGTAATTTTTTTCTATTTATATAAGTGATTAATGCAGCTAATTTTGGCTGCATTATTTTTTTAATTTAGACTTTAGAGGTTTTTAAAACCTGTGAGCTCTTGACAGAACTAATGAGTTTTTAAATTTTTGTATCTTTGAAAGAAAACAACATGAGATTTCTTTTGTTTTTAGTGTTTTTTCCTCTGACGATTTTTTCGCAAGAAACATTCTCGTATAAAAGTAATAAACAACAGTTTTTTAACCTGCGTCCGGGAACCGATAAAACATTTCATTACATTCAAATGGATAAAGCCGATATTACACTAAACACATTATTTTTAATAGATGCAAATACAGAAAAATTAATCATACCCGAAGACGGTTATTATGAACTATCAGCATCATTTTATTTTAATCCTAGCACAAGTGTGATAAAATTCAACAGAGCCGGTGTGAATTTTGGAATTGTTCAAATTTTCGATGGAGTAGAAGAATACGTTGCAGCAACCCGAAAATCGTTTGATCAAGACAATCAAGATGAATTTTCGCGGATAGAAGTGCATCCAACTATTGTTTATCTATCAAAAGATGCAGTGGTGGCAGGTGCAATTAGCGCTGGATTGTTAGGTAATCCGCTACTGAGCTGTGAATTGGGTTGCAACCGAAAAAACAAAAATTGCACCTCGTTTGCAATGACTATAAAATTAATAAGTGATCAAGATGGGTTTCAAAGATATTATTAGGGTTTTAATTTTTTTGGTTGGATTTAGCGTATTTGCTCAAGAAAAATCGTTTTATATTCGAAGTATCCGAAGCATTCATTTAGAAAACACACCGTCGGTTATGCAACAGTTAAAGTTTCAGCCGGTTGATGTAGTTTACAATAAAATCACCCAGTTTTTAAACGATAAAATTACCGTTTCCTCATCGGGCACGTTTGAAGTTTCTGCTTTTGCAAACATCAATCCGGGTGTAATGGGCAGTTCGTCTAAAGACAGTATTCACATGGAATTGTATCTGATTAAAAATGCACAAATGCCCACCGAAGAAATTTTGGGTAAAACCGAATTTAGATTCAGCTACGGAAATTTTGATGTTGCTTCTGGACTTTTAATTGCCCCAACCGAAGTGCAACTGCAAAAAAACGATGAAATCTCTCTTTGGGTTAAAATTCTGCCAACATCGAATATTGATATTAATAAAAGTCCAAAATACGATCACGTAACAAAACCAACCGGAATGCAACAGATTGCGGGTATGAGGATTGCGAAGCTTCTATAACAAAGGCGACAACAACCTGCAAATCGAAGCAAATGCTTTGTAATACCACTTCTCGTTTTTCCAGATTTCGGCAGTAAACAATGTGCTTCCTAAAATATCCTTTTCAAATTGCTGGGTTAATTGTTCGGCAATGGTTTTGTCTAAAACAACCGCCGAAAGTTCGAAATTAATTAAAAAACTGCGTGCATCTAAATTGGTGGTTCCAACGTAGCTTAACAATCCATCGATACATATTGTTTTGGCATGAATAAAGCCTTTTTTGTACAAATAAACCTTCATGCCACGATTCAAAAATGGTTTAAGGAACGATAATGATGCAGCCTGAACTATTGCGGAATCACTTTTGGAAGGAAGCATCAACGAAACTTGTACTCCTTTTGAAACAGCCACTAACAAAGCGGTTTTAAACGATTCGGTAGGAATAAAATATGGCGTGCACAACTGAATGCTTTTTTGTGCTGCCAGAATACTTAATATCATAGCTTCCATCACATACGGAGGCGTATCACCGGGCGATGAAAAAGCAAACGTTACGGGCAATTTCTTTTCAAAAACGGTTTGAACTTCCGGCAGATAGTTGTCATTCAAAGCAAACGATTTTGCTGAAATGCTTTGCCAATGCAGCCAAAACTGTGCCTGCAACATTTTGGTAGCATCGCCATGAATTCTTATTGCTGTATCGCGCCAATACAGGTTGAATTTATTTGGATTGATGTATTTGTCTGAAATGTTAATGCCCCCAACATAACCAATCAGCCCATCAATAACGATGATTTTTCTGTGGTTACGGTAATTGCTGTTTGCCAAAGACGAAAAGCGTACAGGCAGAAAAACTTCCAATTGAATACCTAATTGCTGATAAAAATTTTGCTTTTTTGCCAAATCGGTCGATCCAAAATCATCAATAATTACACGTACTTCAACGCCTTGCTGTGCTTTATCCACCAAAATAGCCAAAAGTTGCTTGCCGATTTGATCTTCCTCAAAAATATAATATTCTAGATGAATATGATGTTTTGCCTGTTGCAGATCCGCTAATAAAACAGCAAATTTTTCTTCGCCGTTTGTCAAGAGCGCTGCTTGGTTGTTTGATGTAGGAATTGATGTTTTTGTGTGCACCAAATATTCAAACACATCATTCAAATGATTGTCATAGGTTTCGGTAAGTCTAATTTCGTTCGAAATAAATGGTGCTAAATCGCTCCAGCGTTCTTCAAATCGATTTTTATAGCGGCTGTCTAATCGCTTAAAATATTTTTCTTTTTTAAATTTCTGTCCGAAAAAGTAATACAACAACACCCCGCCAAGCGGAATAAAAACAATGACCATTAACCATGCAATCGTTTTTTCGGGTTTGCCGTTTTCTATTAAAATGGTGATAAACGCTGTGATGTTTAACAAAGTTAACGGAATCCAATACCATTCTTTAACAAATTCCCAAATTGTAAGTAAGTTTTCCATAACTTGTTGTTGTTTTATTCTAAATTAGCTAATTGTTAATACATTTGCAATGAATTTTTTTACAAAATGGTTTAAAAAACCTACAACAGAAAGCAACACACATCAAATGAAAAAATATTTAATTGTTGGCCTAGGAAACATTGGTGCCGAATATGTGAATACGCGCCACAATATTGGATTTAAGGCGGTTGATTTTATGGCGAACGAAGCCGGTGCAACTTTTGAAACCGTGAAATTGGGAGCTTTGACACAGATTAAAGTAAAAAACAAAATTTTACTTTTGCTAAAACCCAACACATACATGAATTTGTCGGGCAAAGCGGTGCAATATTGGATGGATAAAGAAAAAATTGCCAAAGAAAATGTTTTGGTTATTACAGATGATTTAAATTTACCATTTGGAACCATACGCATTAAAGCAAAAGGTTCAGACGGCGGACACAATGGTTTGAAGAATATCCAGCTGATTTTGAATAGTTCAGAATATCCGCGTTTGCGTTTCGGAATTTCGGATGAATTTAAAAAAGGACAGCAGGTTGATTATGTGTTGGGCGATTGGACCGATGAAGAAACAACTGCTTTAAAAGAACGTTTAAACGTGGTTTCGCAAGCGGTGAAAGAATTCGCTTTGGCGGGTTTAAACAATGCAATGAATAATTATAATGGCAAATAAAAATGAAAAAAATTTTATCACTACTTACAATCGCTGCTTTGGCAACAAGTTGTAACACTGTAAAAGGCGTAGAATCTACCAATTGGTTAGGTAAAAAAGTAACAATGGTTTCTGTTGCTCCCGAAAATGGAAAAGTATCAGCTACTCGTGAATTTGAAAAAGGCTTGAATTTGAATGGTTTTGAGCAGTTATATCCGCAAACTAATTTCAACCCTGAAACGGTTTTAATACAATACAGCTACGATCGAAACAAAGCCAAAGAAAATTATGCTGACGATTTTTACAAAGAAGAATTGTTTATGGAAATTCCGGCAAAAGCCTTTAAAAAAGAATATAAAGATGCTGCTTTGCAAGATGTAAAATTAGTTTACGGCAAGCATTGTTATTGCAAAGGCGAAGCAGGATATTACAAAATCACACAAGGAACCTTGAAGGTAGATCATTCTGAAAAACAGACAAAAATAAAATTGTCGTTCAAAGCACCTCACAGCTCTGTTATAGAACAAGTTGAGTTTGTTGTAGAATAAGTTCTAAAGATGTCTTTTCAGACATCTTTTTTTGTATATTTATTTTATGAGAAAAATTGTAGCACTTATTATAATGGGATTTTCCTGGGCAGGATTTTCTCAAATTATACCTCCAGCTCCTGAAGAAAAAGGAGTTGTTGAAGCTCCTGTGAGTAATTCAACTAACGACAGTATTATTAACGGAAATGCTTCAGATTATATAACACTTACAGGTAAAACAATACACCGGTTTGTAGCCGAAAATTTCAGCTATCCAGACCAAGCTTTAGATGAAGGAATTACAGGAACAATTTACGTAGATTTTGTAGTAGAAAAAGACGGCACCGTTCAGCAAG
This sequence comes from Flavobacterium sp. CBA20B-1, assembly GCF_028473145.1. Classification (NCBI taxonomy): domain Bacteria; kingdom Pseudomonadati; phylum Bacteroidota; class Flavobacteriia; order Flavobacteriales; family Flavobacteriaceae; genus Flavobacterium; species Flavobacterium sp. CBA20B-1. The sequence goes on along the minus strand of NZ_CP092370.1, from coordinate 1,626,746 downwards.
CTACTATTAGAAAAAGCGTTTGTAAAGAATGTGATTTGGAAGCTATTCGCGTTGTAAAAAGATTAAGGTTGAAACCTATTTTGATTGATGGAAAACCAGAGCGTATTCGTTTTCGTATTCCCATTCGTTTAGCTTTAGAATAGTTTTTTAAGAAAATAAAATGTACCTTCGCAACCATAAAGAGAGGTGTCCGAGTGGTTGAAGGAGCAAGCCTGGAAAGTTTGTATGTGGGTAACTGCATCGAGGGTTCGAATCCCTTCCTCTCTGCTAACAGTATTAAAAGCCGACAGTAGTCGGTTTTTTTAATTTCCAATAACAAAACCCACACGCTGCTGAAAGCATTTATTTTGAAAACTCAGCCGTAAAATGTGTTCAAAAAACCGCTACAAAAACAGCGCATACCAACACTTCAAAATTTTTTATTTTTAAAAAAAACTTTTGGTTTACATGCTTATTATAGGTTCAAAACAATCGCCCTTTTGCAAGATGTTATTAGTTTCATTTGTTAAAAAAGAAACTTTTTTCGTTTCGGCTTCAAAATTCATCCTAAACACTTGCTTTTCAAAAGTTTCAGATTTATCAGGCGTAAAAAAAAACATATCTTCTTCCACGCTAAAAGTTCCGTTTATAAACTGAATATTTTTAGCTTGCCCCAGGAATAACCTTCTTTTTCAGTTTGTTCTTTTTTTATAGGATCAAAATGATATGTGGTAATAACCATTTGTGCTAAATTGTTGCTCCAACCATATTCTAAAAGTGTTTCAGTAACAAACATCATTGCCTCTTTTTGCGTTTCGGTTTTATAGATAAAACACTTTTTTTCGGTAGCTTCAATTATTGGTTCTGCTACCTCAACGGGTAATTTCTCAACCTGTCGAACGGGTGGTGGTGGAATAACTTTTCTTATTTTCTTTTTTTGTGCCGATGCAGTTAAACACAACAATAACGCACCGATTAACCATAGATTTTTCATAATCAAACAAACAATATTTCTTTGTTAAAGATAGAAAAGATTTTGAAACGTGATTAGGACAAATCAGATAAATCTGTTTCGGGTTGCAGCTCTACCGCTGGTTGATTTTGACGGAACAATCGTGCCGGTAAACTGCCCTTCAACGTAATTTTTTGTCCGTACACTTCCAGCCAACTTCCCTCGCGAAGTCCAAGAACAGGTTGTGAATTAAAACAATGAAATTCATTGATACGGGTTTCGCGGGTTTCGCCCATGTGTGTAGAACCTTCTACTGGATCCAAATAATGCGGGTTTATATTAAACGGAACCATTCCCAATGTTTGGAAACTAGGTGGGTACACAATCGGCATATCGTTTGTAGTTTCCATAGTTAAACCGGTAATATTGCTTCCAGCCGAACAACCTAAATAGGGCGTACCGTTTTGCAGTACTTTTTTTAGAGGCGATAAAACGTGTTGCCCATACAGTTGTTTTACCAATAAAAAGGTGTTGCCACCGCCGGTGAAAATAGCTTCGGCCTTTTGAATTGCTGCTACGGGATTTTCAAAAGTATGTAAACCCACCACTTTTTTATCAATTTTTGCAAAAGCATCTGCCACCTTAGCAGTGTATGCATCATGCGAAATACCGCCTGGTCTTGCATAGGGAATAAACAATATGGTGCTTGCGGTTTTAAAATGATTTTTTAAAGCAGGCAGTAAATATTCTAAATACCCCATTCCATGTAAGGTTGATGTGCTTGCAATGAGTAAATGCTTCATAATATTGATGGATGATGTGTGAAACAAACAGCAAACTTATTTATTTAACAATTGTTTACCAAAACGCTGTTTATCTTTTAACACTTTTGCAAATATTTTTGTTGAAATTAAATAAACATTTATGAAGTATCTTTATTTTTTATTGTTTTTTGTTTCGATCAATTCCTTTGCACAAAACCGAAATCCGCACAAAATGCGTTTGATGGCAGAAGTAAATGCTTTTCCACTAAAGGTAATTAATCAAAACACCAATGAAATTGTTACAACAGATAGCGGTGGCTTTTTTGAAATGAACGTTCAAGAAGCAGATGAATTGGCATTGGTTGAAAACGAATTCTATCAATTAAAATATCAACTAAAAAGCAGCGACTTGCAAAGCAGTATTGTTCGAATTTATGCTGAACCTTTAAATATGGTGTTACAAGAAGTGAAAGTGGAACGAATCACGTCGAAATCATTAGGCATCGATGCTGCTTCGATAAACAAATACATCTACAAACGCAACCCAAACCCAAATATGGATTTTAAGGCACTCTTTTTGTGGGTGGCTAGTAAATTGCGCAAGAAGAAAGAAGCATCATTGCTGCGTGCTTCTCATGAAATGAATCCGTATGTGGCTTCTCTTCCCAGAAGTGTTATTACCGAATATCTAAAAATACCTGAAAATTTGGTGGAAAAGTTTTACTATTTTATGAACGATGATTATTTGATTGATCAATATATAAAAAATGGCGAAGAAGCCAAGTGGCGGATACATTTGCTTGATAAATCGTTCCAATTTTTAGAACAACAGCAACCACAAGAGCGTTAAAATCGTTGTAATAAATAGGGTGCTTTTAAAAGAATCAATAGTTTTGTATCATGAAAAAAATCAGTAGTTATCGAATCGTTTTCCTTTTAATGCTATTTGTAAGTAGCAGTATGCTTGCCCAAACAAAAAGTGTTTTGGGTAAAGTGGTTGCGAAAACGCGCGATTTAGAAGGGATTTACGTAAAAAATATCACAACCAACGAATCGGCTCTTACCCAAAAAGGCGGTTATTTTTCTATTGAAGCCAGCCCAAACGACACACTGATTTTTTCGGCAGTGCATTTAGTGGGGCGCGAAAAGGTGCTTTCGTATGCAGACATGAACAAATCGTTGGTTTTTATTCCCATGGAATTTATTGATAATGTGTTAGATGAACTTGTGATTGACCGCACTGTAAATTCAGAAACCTTGGGCTTTGGTAAAGTAAAGCGATACACACCTGCTCAGCGAAACTTGCACCGAGCAACATCTTCAAGCGGCGGTATTATTGCTATTGATGCCATTGTAAACGCCATCTCGGGCAGAACAAAAATGCTTAAAAAAGCATTAGCACTAGAGGAAGAATATCTTTTTGTAGAAAAAATATTAAGTAAATTTCCCGAAGAATATTACACTGAAAAATTACAAATACCTCCACAATATTATATGGCTTTTGGCTATTTTATGGCGCAAGATCCAGTTGTTGTAACCTCTTATCAAACCATAAATAGCGAACAATTGAGTTTGCTTTATGCCGAAAAAGCAACTGAATTTTTAGAAATACTTAAGGTGTTAAGATAATTGTTTTGTGTAACTTTGTAGTAAATTTCAGAAAATGTTTACAAGTCTAAATATAACCCCGCTTTTTTTGGGAATTGGTGGCGGTGAATTGGTTTTTATCATGTTGATTATTTTGATGCTTTTCGGTTCTGATAAGGTACCCGAAATGGCTCGTGGATTGGCGCGCATTATTAATCAAGTGAAAAATGCTTCGAACGATATTAAATCGGAAATCACAAAAAGCGTGGAAGAAACCGGTGTTGTGAAAGACATTAAAGATGCGGTAAACGTGGATGAAATCAAAAAACGAATGGGTTATGATGAAATCAAAGAGTCGATGGATATAGACCATTTCAACCCTGTAAACGATATTCAAAAAGAAATCGACCAAACAAAAGAAGACATTGAAAACATGACAGGACCCATTAAGCGCATGAAATAATGTTGGAACATTTAATACAAAAAGATCAGCAATTGCTGATATATCTCAACAATTTGGGAACAGAATTTTGGGATCCGGTTTTTATGTATATCACGCATCAAATCAATTGGTGGCCGTTTTTTTTACTTCTTATTTTTTTACTTCTAAAGAAAATTTCTCTGCAACAATTTGGACTTTTGGTGTTGGTTCTCACTGTTTTTTTTGTGTTTACCGACCAATTTACCAATTTAGTAAAATACAGCACCGGTAGACTACGCCCAGTAAACGACCCGCTGATTTCGCCTTATTTACGTATTTTGCGTAAAGCTGGTAGCCCTAGTTTTTTCTCAGGTCACGCATCTAATTCCAGCGGTTCAATTTTAATAATCTTTTTAATCCTTAAAAAATATTACAAATACGCTTGGGTGCTCTTCTTTTTCCCACTATTGTTTGCTTACACCCGTATTTATCTGGGGTTACACTATCCGTTGGACATCATTTGCGGATATATTTTCGGTATTTCATCAGGCTTTATGTTCTTTTTTGTTTTTAAATTTTTTAATAATAAATATCATTTAAAGGATAAACAAAAGCGAAATTTGTTTCATTCTTAGAACACAGTTTTAATATTTGACTTTTTGATTACATTCTAATTTCTTATCACTCATAACTTACGTATTTATTGACTAATATTTGAAGGAAGTAGTTAATTTTTTTTTGCTTTTAAGTCAAATTCGTAACTTTATAATAAAAATTTGTGTTATGAGATACGTTGTAATTGTGGCTTATCGGGTTTTTCCGGATAAGCGCGAAGCTTTTTTTAATTTGGTTCGAAAAGAGGCTACGGCATTGGTTCAAAACGAATTGGGAACTTTGCATGTAACCAACATGATTGATCAAATAGATCCTAATAAATTTCTAAACCTAAAGATTTTTGAATCGAAAGAAGCCTATTCTGAACATTTGCAAGGTGCTATTTTAAAAGCTTTTTTGCAAGAGGCTGATGCATTTATCATGGAAGGACCAACCGTGATTTTTGAAGGGATACACATGTATTCGTGCGATGATTATACGCTGGAACAGAAAAGTGGCGAAGATATGAGGGCTTATTTTAAAAGATAGTTTGTAATTTTACAGAAAAACATGCAGCTACAAACCCTTGTGCCCGTTGAGCCTTTATCCGGAAAAATAGATTACTCATCTAAAATTGTGAGTATAGGCAGTTGTTTTGCAGTACATATTGCACAAAAACTGGCACACTATCAATTTCAAAACACGGTGAATCCTTGGGGGATATTGTTTCATCCTTTGGCAATCGAAAAATTGGTAAACACCGCAATAAATGCGCGTTTATTTACACAAAATGATGTTTTTTGCCATAACGAAATATGGAGTTGTTTGCACACTCATTCCGATTTAAACGAGTTAGACGCTGAAAGCATTGTGGCATCCATCAATCAAAAAACAACTGCTTTCAAAGAAGATTTGCAAACCGCTTCGCATTGCATCATCACATTGGGAACCGCTTGGGTGTATCGGTTTATGGAAACCAACGAAATTGTGGCAAATTGTCATAAAGTTTCGCAACAAAAATTTCAAAAAGAATTATTGTCGGTAGCCGATTGTTTGCAAGCATTACAAGCAATAGAACAACAAATTCGGCAAGTAAATGCAACTGTTCAAATTATTTATACCATTTCGCCGGTTCGCCATATTAAAGACGGTTTTGCAGAAAACCAACGCAGCAAAGCGCATTTAATCGCCGCATTGCATCAACACTTAGAAAATAATGACCCATACAATTATTATTTTCCTTCGTATGAAATCATGATGGATGAATTGCGCGATTATCGTTTTTATGGCAAAGATATGCTGCATCCAAACGATTTAGCTGTTGCCTATATTTGGGAGCGATTTGTTACCCATTGTATGCATCCGGAAACATTACCTACGATGAAAAAAGTGGATGAGGTGCAGAAAGGATTGGCACACCGCCCCTTTAATCCATACACCGAAGCACATCAGCAGTTTTTAGATACACTAGCAATAAAACTAGATGATTTATTAGAAAACTATCCATTTATGAAATTTAGATAAAATGATAAAGAAAGCCTTAATATTTGCTATGATTTGTATTGCATTGGGCAGTTTACTCACTTTTTTTATAATGCGAAAAAGCGCACAAAAAAACGAAGTGGTGCCCGATACCGAACTCATTCAGCAACAAATGAAAAATGTGAGCAAATTGGTAGTAAACGAAGCCAAAATAGCACAGATTTACAATTATAAAGATGAAAAATCGTTTATGAATCTACTCTCGTTCGATAAAAAAGCGCTGGTAGTTGTAAATGCCGATGTGCAAATCATGTACGATTTATCTAAGCTAGAATATACCATAGACGAAGCCAACAAAATCGTAAAAATTACATCTATTCCTAAAGAAGAATTGAAAATCAGTCCCGAAATTAAAATTTACGATGTAGAAGAATCGCGGTTTAATGCATTTGAAGGCGCCGATTACAACATCATTCAAGAAAGTGTCACCAAGCAATTTCACGAAAAAATCTCCCAATCGAACATTCGGGCAAATGCCCAAAACCGTTTACTGAGTGAATTGAGTAAGTTTTTGGTGGTCACCCAATCCTTGGGTTGGCAGTTGCAATACCAAAATCAAACCATTGCAAATACTGAAGATTTGAATAACTTCCTGCCACTTTAGAACCAGTTGATTCCCCTTCGTTATCCTCGGTTTTGTTCATCATAAAAAGCAAAGCAAACAAACTTTTAAAAATAAATGTGTTAATTTTTTAACAGCTACAAATTTTTTTTATACTTTAGGGGTTTAATTACAAAACTTAAAAATATATTTTTTATGAAAATTAATAAACTACTCTTTTTTCTATTGGCACTCGTGAGTTTAAATTCATGTGTGGAATATGTAGATAACGGAACAAAACCAGACGGAACAGAAACACCGGAACAACAAGTTTTTAAAGCAATGCATAGCAATCCGGAAGAAGCAAAATATGTAAATGACAAGTTTACTTTCGAAGCTACCTTGAACGGTGTTGATGTAACATCTACCACAAAATTTAGAGTGAACGGTGTAGATATTCCTGGAAACAGCTATGTACCATTTAAAGAAGGTTCTCATTCGGTATTGGCTACAATGGACGACTTTACTGCTAACTTTAAATTCACAGTTTTAGAAGAAGACACAACACCAGAACCAACTGGTAATAGAATTGAGTATGGAGGAAATTCGTACCCAGTTTCTGAAGTATTATGGATTGTGAATACAAATGCACAGAATCAATTAGTTAAATATACTAGAAATGGTATAGATTGTACCTTATGGGGATTATACGCATTGGAAGTTGATGATTCCCAGACACCTCCAGTAGTTATTAATCGAATGATAACAGCAGCTTATGTTCCTATGAAGGATCCTTCAACTGTATATTTTCCAAATGAAGTACCAGCCTCTAGTTTAGAATATGTAAATGGCGGTAGTGTAACCATCAATGGAAGTAAGGTTTTTGATACGACTGGTGCAACATACACAATTGCATCAACAGGAAATTCGGCATCACAAGATGTATTCAATGTACCTCAACCTTGGACAGGTACAGCAAATTACACAATAACTGCAACAGGCGCTAATAGTGGTAATTCAGCACAACTTTTTTGGGATGGAGCTTATACAGCAGTAGCTGATCAAATAGCTGGAAAATCTGCTAAAGGTAATAATATACATTTAAATTTAGATCTTAATAAAATTAAAAATCTTAAAACTTTAAATCCGACTGAAATCAAAAACTTAAAGATTGCAAAATATTAAAGTTTAAAATTCAATACATAAAACGCTGCTGTAACAGGCAGCGTTTTTTTTATGTACACTAATAAACCATTAAATTACAACCGCGGATATCAGACTGATCAAATCTACCTAATACTTCAAAAGAAAAATCGGGGTGTTTTTTACCTAAATCTTGTGTGGCAATAAATGCACACGAATTTATATTTGCCAGGTCAATTACATTGATACCGCCTGTTTTTCCATTTTCAATAAGCGATAGTGGATCTTCGGTATCTCTAATCAACACATCCATCCACGGCGGACATTCAAAAACACCGTCCCCAAATGAATACGCTTGCGAAAGCAATTCCGTCATTCCGTATTCTGAATGAATTTTTTCTACTCCAAAACCGGTTGTTAACAGCTCGTGCAATTCTTCGCGAATCAGTTCTTTGCGTTTTCCTTTCATGCCACCAGTTTCCATCACAATAGTGTTTTTTAAATGGAATTTTTGCATCTCAATAAGGTCTAACAACGCATAGGTTACACCCATTAGCAATACATTTTGTCCGCTCTGGTCTAATTCCACTAATTTCCTTGCAAGCTCGCTGTAATTATGAAGATAAAAGCCCGAATCGGGATGATTGGATCCTTCTATAAAATCTTTTGCCATATAAATAAGCGAAGAACCTTCGCGTTCTAAATAGGACGGAAGCAATGCCAAAACAGCATAGTCTTCAATGTTTCCGTAAAATTTTGAAAATGCACTGCGAAAACTAGCTTCATAGAACCCCAAGTCGGTCACATGATGTTTAGAAGTGATCATTCCCGTAGTTCCGCTGCTTGTGAACGTGGTTTGCACGGCATTTGTTGTGCTTAACACATCTTTCGATTTAAAAAACTCGATAGGCAGAAAAGGAATCTCTGTAAGATGCTTTACATTATCCGGACTTTTCTTCAACAACAAACAGTATTTTTGATACACTTCGTTGTGCTGAAACTGATAGCGAAACACTTTCATTGCTGTTTTATGAAACTCTTTGGTGGTATGTATCGAAATAATATCTTCGGGTGTAAACACAATAATTACTTTTTAAAATACAAAATTACAAATAAAAAAAGCATCTCGGTAAGGAGATGCTTTTTGTTGTATGTTGCTGTTGATTATTTAATAATCACTTTGCGTGTAGCTGTTTTACCAGCTTCGTTGATTTTTGCTACATAAATACCCGCTTTTAACGAAGAAACGTTTATTTGCGAAACCGTTGTAACATCTAATACTTTTTTACCGGTTAAATCGAACAACTGTACGTTTTTCTCAGCAGTACTGTTTGATGTAATATTTAAGATTTCATCTGCTGGGTTAGGGAAAATACTTAAACCTTCGATGTTGTTTTCTTTTGTTGATGTAGCATTTACATAGTTTACGTCATCCCAATTGTCAGCTAAAATCATTTCGTCAACTTCAACTTTACCAGTTCCAGAACCATTTCTTAAAAACACAGATAATATTGAAGATGGCAATGTAGATGTACTCGTATTATTTGTGAGAGTTGCTGTTGGTACAGTCGAAGATCCAACTGTTGGATTAATCCATAAAGAAGCTTCACCAGTCGCAACATCATACTTAGCAATCACAAAAACAGGTGTACCAAACGGTAAATCAGTTGTATCAAAATTTACTGTACCTCCATTACCGGCAGTATTACGCAAACCTAGATTAAATGTATTAGCTGTCGTGCCAGGTTTTGCATGTACTTGAGCATACATTTTAGAATACCCTGTTGCTCCAGCTACATCACCAAAACCTGTGAAATAATCTCCATTCGGATTTAAGTCAGATGCATCAACATAATTAATAATTACAGATAAATATGCTGTAGTAGTTATAGGATTTGCTGAAGCCATATTTACATCTTCAAAAAGAACATTACTGTCTAAAAGTACCTTCTCTCCTACTGAAGTGATTCCAGTATAACTTAAACTACCAGTTGTGGTAACTACTTCTCCAGGAGTTTGGCCACTATGCGAAACCCAACCATTGGCATTCAAAGAGCCTGTATAATTAAAACTATCAGAAGCTTGCGCATTTGCTGCAAATGAAGCTGCAACAATTGTAATTAAAGTGTAGATTTTTTTCATATCTAATTGATTTTAAATTTTATGGTACAAATTTACGGTAAATTTTTGAAGTGTAAAATAAGGAATATTAATAAATTGTTTTTTTTAAAAGAAAGCCCGTAAACATGTTACGGGCTTTTCTTTATTTTATGATGATTTTTCGGGTAATGCTGTTGTTTTTATCGGTGAGTTTTAAAATATAAACACCTGCTTTTAAACTGCTCACGTTTAATTCTTTCTGATAGCCGTTCATTTCTGCTATTAAAATACGTTTACCCAGCATATCGTATAATTCTATAACCTTTGCCGAGTTGTTTTCGGCATTGATATAAATTTTTCCGCCGGTAACCGGGTTGGGATATATCTGCACCTTTTCTAAGGTGTTTTCGGTCTTGGTTTGCTCTGCTATTCCACTGTTTTTGGCTGTTTGGGCGGTTGCTGAAAAGCCGGTTATTAATAACAGTAAGAATATATATAGGTATTTTTTCTTCATAGTTTTTATTTGAATACGTAAATATATAAAAATAATATCAAATAAAATACCAAAAAATAACCACAAAAATAAATTTGTGGTTATTTAGGAAGATTTTAACTGATTTGCTGCCGTTACTGTCTTTGCTTTACTTGTTTTTCTTTAACAAGATATGACAAACTGACTTCACTTTGTGGCAGTACTTTTTGAAATGTATTACAAACCTACTGTCCAGCCTGTTGCCCAAGTTGGGGTTGCTGTTCCGTTACCTGCTCCTGTAGCGGTTTCATCTTCGGTGAAGATTGCGTTTACATCTGCTGCAGAACCATCGGTTTTCTTACCTTTTGCTTTGGTAGTGATATTGTCGAATTTCACGCGGGTAGCTTTTAATTCGCCACTTGCCACATAGCTGATGCCTTCATCGTGTTCCACATCGAAACCAGTTCCAAAGTTGCTTAAAACCACATTGTCGAAATTTGCTTTAGTACCTACTCTTAGTTTCATTGCGTGGTTTTCTCCACCGCCATTGTTACCAATCAATGTAAGGTTTTTGATTGTTGGGTTTGCAATTGGTGCTGCCATGTGGTTGTTTGAATTGTTGTCTGCTTCAATTCCACGGTTACCGTCGTTGGTTCTTTTTCCGTACCAATTTTCGTTCATACCGTTCCAACCTTCTGTCCAGTCAAACAAATCATCGCCCACTTCGCTTGCAAAGTTTGTTACTACTAAATATTTGGTATCAACAGTTCCTCCGAAAAACTCAAAACCATCGTCTGAACCATCGTGTACTTGTACATATTCAACAGTTGTTCCTTTACCCACACCAAACATTGAAAGTCCGTTGAACTCTTTATCTGCATTGTATGCGTAACCTGAATATTCAATTCTTAGATATTTGATTGCTCCTGAATTGTCGTTTGTTTCTGTTCCACCATAGGTTAATTCTGAAACTTCTGCAGTAGCTGTTGTTCCTTTGTTGATTGGCGCTTTACCACAAATTACCAAACCACCCCAAGATCCTGGTTTTTTAACTTCGGCAGTCATGATTACCGGGTTTGCTGCTGTTCCTTCTACAAAAATTTGTCCGCCTTGCGCTACTGCAATGTATCGAACCGCATCAAACTGACCCGAAGCCAATTGTGTTGCTTCAATTCGAACACCTGGTTTAATGGTTAATTTTGCACCTGCTCCTACGATTAATTTTCCGGTTAATTTATAAGTTCCTTCGGTTAAAATTACATGTCCTTTTGTGATTTCACCTGTTAATGCATTGCGATCTACTTTAAAATCGGTTTCACCCGGCGTTGGTTCTTCTGTAACTGGTGTGCTATCATCGCTAGAGCAAGAAACTGCTGTTGCTGCTAATGTTAATGATAATAATGTGAAGCTAAATAGTTTTGAAATTGGCTTTTTCATTTTCTTTAAAAATTTATTATTTTTATTTGATACAAAGTTGAGTATTAATACGTTAATGTATGTTAAGCGTATGTGATGAATATGTTGTTAAAATGTATATTTTGCACCCAAGCTGAAAAATGCTCCACGCTTGTAGGTAATGGCATCAATAGCACCCGAAGCATTGTCTTGTATTCTGCGGAATTCTGGGTTTAAGATATTGCGTGCTGCAAAATCGATTGCGAAATTTTTGTGAACTCTGGTTTTTAATACAAAATCTAAAGTTCCCATGCCTTTGTCAATTAAATTTCCTTTGCTTTCCACACCCAATGCATACAAACGGTCTGAATAATGCATATAGGAAACAGTAGCGGTCATTCCTTTGCCGTCGTTCCAATCTCTCACATACGACACGTCTGCATTTAGCAATAAGTCTGATGCGCCGGTGAACGATGAACGGTCAAAATCGAAATTGGTATTGATTAATCCGTTGGTTTCTTTTTGAATTTTTTCACGGTCGATCTCTTGGTCGGTTTTCATATAAGATACATTCAATCCTGCAAAAAGGTTGTTGGTATTTGCTCCGCCAAAATCAATGATTCTTTTCTTGATTTCAAACTCTGCACCATATACATATCCTTTTTCGCCAATGTTCACCCAAGTGATATCATTCGTAGATGATGCCATTGTGATTTCGTTGATTGGATCTAAAATATATTTACCAAATGCTGCTACCGATACCACTTCATCGTTGTTTGGAAACAATTCCCATTTTAAATCTAAGTTGTAGTTTTGTGAGGGATATAAGTATGGGTTACCTACTTTGATTTCGGTTACATCTTCATAAATAAAGCGTGCACGCTCTTTGAACTGTGGCAATGTATAGGTTTTGCTGGCAGCCAAACGCAAGTTTTGAATGGTGCTTAATTCGTATTTTAACGATAAGTTGGGCAAGAATTCGTTGCGTTTAAATTCGTTTTCTCTTTCCACGGCATCTAACTGCGTTCTCCAAATTACGCTTTGATCAATTTTTTCGTAGCGCAAACCTAAAACAGCACTCAATTTATCGGTTAAGCGATATTCCACATTGGCAAAACCTGCATGAATATTTTGCTCTCCACTATAAGTTTGAGGGGTGTCACCAGCAAAAGCTTCAATGCCGAACAAGCCATCGGTATAATTCTGCTGATTGAAAAATGCATCTAAATTATTTGGATTTACCGGTGTGCTTAATTGCGCACCTGCAATTCGGAAGTTAAATTGAATGGCTTCAAAATCTCTTTTCTTTACACGTCCGTTGTATCCAATTGTTAATTTTCCTTTTTCGTTCCCGTTTTCATCGGCACCCAATTTATAGTTTAACGCTAAATTTGTTGCCAACTCATCTTCCTTCAAGTTTTGAAAATAGCGATGGTTATCGGTAATGGTTCGCTGAGCCAAGGTGTAACTGTCGGTATCGTTCCAATAAAACAATTTATTTTGAGTTCTATCGGGCATATCGCTTTTAATGGTGTTGTATGAAACCGCCCAATCAAATCCTAATTTATCATTGAATGTATGATTTCCCAACAATTGATTAATCAATACGGTGTTTTGAATAAAAGTACCTCGTTGCACCAATAAAGCATCATGATCGCCTTCAAAGTCGCGGTCTAAACCGGTGAATGTATCTCTAAATAAATCCGATGAATTAATGTACAAAAAGTTATAAGCCACACGGTTTTTATCGTTTACGTGATAATTAGCGTTAAACATACCCGTGGTGTTGGTAGTGTGCGAAAAATTCTCTTGATAGAACGATTTTAGCTTTGCACCTTGCGCACTTGCACTTTGGTTGATTCCTTCTCTAAACGTAAATCCATTGTTGAAACTTGCATTTGCAAATAGATTCAACTTACCAGTTTCGCCCATTAAAAATGATTTTCCGGCACGCACTGCAAAATTTCCTCCAACAGGTCCTGCGTTTACAGGTTGTAAACTGTTTTGAAAATTGTAACCACTTAATGCGTTATTAGGCACACCATAGTTTGCATAGCCCATTTTGCTTGGTCCTTGTGGCAATAGAAAATCGCTTCCTTTTTTAGTGGCATTGGTGTTTATTTGTGCACCTAATTCTATTTCGAACAAAGCGCTGTCTTTAAAATCTTTTGATAAAATATCAACATTTCCTCCACCAAAATCACCCGTGTTTCTCGAACTAAAGGTTTTATCAATCGAAATATACTCTACCAACTCAGTAGAAAATAATTGCAAATTGATGTTCTTTTTCTCTGGATCGTTTGACGGAACCGGCAAGCCGTTCAAAGTAGTAGAATTGTATCGATCGCCCAAACCACGAACATATACATTGTTGCTTCCTTCTTGCTTTGAAATGCCCGATGTTTTTGCAACCGCTGCTGCCACATCACCCACACCTTTTCGCGAAAGTTCCTGAGCACCAATTTGCTGTTTGATCTCCAATGATTTTCTTTGATCGTTCAACAAAGCTGTTTCCGACGATTTTCTGTTATTAATTGTAATAACCAACTCGTCTAAATCGCCCACTTCGGGAATTAGGTTGATATTTAACTCTTCAGGATTTTCAGTTTCGTAAGAAATGGTATAGGTTTGGTAACCCATATAAGATGCTTCTAACAAATAAGAACCTTCCGTACATTCAATTTCAAAATATCCGTTTTCATCAGCTTCTGCACCAAGCTCGGTGTTTTTCAACATAATGGTTGCATAAGCCAATGGTTCGTTGTTATTTGCTGCATCATAAATGTGGCCTTTGATCGTTTTTGTGTCTTGCGCATAAGTAACTACTCCAAATAATAACGCTGCTGCCAAAAAATTTAATTTCATTATTTTTGTGTTATAAATTTTCAGTGCAAAGGAATTACCTAAAAGTTATTGTAAAGTTATTGGGGCTTTACCAATAGGTTGGGTTTTTGTAAACAAAACGTTACCACATTAAATAATTGTTAAGCGGTGGTTTGCTTTTTATTTATCGTTAATTTTACAGCATAAACAACATAGAAGACAAATGAAAAATAAGGACATAAAAATCTTATTGGTTGATGACGATACAGACATTTTAGAAATTGTAGGTTTTAATTTAGAAGCAGAAAACTATCAGGTTTTTACGGCAAAAAACGGAAAAGAAGCTTTAACAATTGCGAAGAAAGAAGTTCCTAACTTGGTTATTCTTGATGTGATGATGCCTGAAATGGATGGAATTGAAACATGCGAAAACATGCGAAAGTTGCCAGAATTGAACAATACCATTATTACCTTTTTAACGGCGCGAGGAGAAGATTACTCGCAAGTTGCCGGTTTTGATGTGGGCGCAGATGATTACATCACCAAACCTATTAAACCGAAATTGTTGGTGACCAAGGTAAAAGCATTGCTTCGCAGGGTAAAAGAAGAAGCCTTGGCAGACGATGTGTTGCGCATTGGAACCATTGAAATAAACCGCGAAGAATACAAAATCATAAAAGACAATACCGAAATTATTTTGCCGCGAAAAGAATTTGAATTGTTTTATTTACTGGCATCAAAACCCGGAAAAGTGTTTAAACGCGAAGAAATTTTAGACAAAGTTTGGGGCAACGAAGTGATTGTGGGTGGCAGAACCATAGATGTTCACATAAGAAAATTGCGCGAAAAAATTGGCGACGATTTGTTTAAAACCATAAAAGGCGTGGGCTACAAAATAGAGATTTAATGGGTGTAAAATATCGTAAATCATACAAGTTTGCAGCAAAATCAGCAGCAGTAATCAGTCTATTCAGTTTGCTGCTTTTGTTTCTGTTGCACTATTTTTTTCATCAAATAGACATCTTTTTCACAGTAACTTTTTCGTTACTGTTTTTTGGTTTTTGCTTTTTTGTGTTGCAATACCGTGTGGAACGCTTTATATACCGCCGCATTCAAAAAATTTATAAAGAAGTAAGCATTTTAGATGAATCGGTGTTGCGAAACCAGCCCATAACCACCGATATGCAAACCTTAATGTATGAAGTAAACAAGTTTGCAAGCGAAAAAAAAGTAGAAATAGAATCATTAAAAGTGCAAGAAGAATACCGCCGAGAGTTTATTGGCAATGTGGCACATGAGCTTAAAACACCGCTTTTTACCGTGCAAGGTTATATTTCTACATTAATAGAAGGCGACGTAAAAGATAAAGAAATCCGCAAAAAATACTTAGAACGTGCCGATAAAGGCATTGAACGGTTAATTGACATTGTGAACGATTTGGATATGATTACCAAATTAGAAACCAATGAACTAAAACTGAATATACAATCTTTTGATATCATTGAACTTTTTCAAAGTGTTTTTGATCTTTTGGAAATGAAAGCCGATAAAAAAGACATTACTTTGATGTTTGATAAAGACCATTACCGCACTATTTTGGTGAAAGGCGATCGCGAAAAAATCAATCAAGTGTTTCTTAATTTAATTGATAATTCCATAAAATACGGAAAAGAAAACGGCACCACCGAAGTATCCATAGAAAATCTTACCGAAAAAAAATTACTGGTTCGCATTACAGACAATGGCTTCGGAATAGAAAAAAAACACATCGGTCGCTTGTTTGAACGCTTCTACCGAACCGATAGCAGCCGCTCCCGCGATATTGGTGGCTCTGGTTTAGGACTTTCAATCGTAAAACACATTATAGAAGCCCACAACGAACATATTTATGTGGAAAGCAAAGTGGGCGTTGGCTCTGAGTTTTCGTTTACCATTGAAAAAGCTGTTAAAGAATAATCGCTTTTTTTGTTTTTATCATATGCTAAATACCTTGCTACCATTTAGCACCTCTATTTATTTACATTCAGGGCATATTCCCGATAGCGCAAAGTTAACCTTATAAACTTTATATTCTTTTGGTAAATTAAATAGGGGCTCTACATCATCTATACAAGTTACAGAATGACATTCTTCACAACTAAAGTGAATATGGTTATGATGATGCTTGCTAGAGGAACAGCCATGACAGGCTGCATATTTAATCATTCCATAAATGGTAACAACTTTATGTATCAAGCCTTCTTCTATCAATCGGTCTAACACCCTATAAATTGTTACTCTATCACAAAAATCTTCTAACATTTGGTGAATTTCCGAATGAGCCAATGCTTTTTTCGAATCAGTAATCAATTCTAGAATTTTCGTTTTTGCTATTGTATTTCTACTTTTCTTCATTATTAAATAATTATTTAATGCAACTCTATTGCATTTACAAATATAATACATATTTTTGCAACACAATTGCATTAATAAATTTCTTAAACAAGCATTTGGATTAAAAATGAACAATAAAATCAGCAGGCGCTTAATAATTAAACAAGGTAGTTTAGCAATCACAGCTTTAATACTACCTTTTCCATTAACTTCATTTGCAAAATCAAATAGTATGAAAGAAAACAATCAGTTCGATGTAATAATTATCGGTGGAAGTTATGCTGGTCTATCCGCAGCCATGGCTTTGGGGCGTTCTTTAAAAAATGTATTAATTATTGATAGTGGAAAACCGTGCAATCGTTACACGCCCCATTCGCATAATTTCATAACGCACGATGGCGCTGTTCCTTCTGAAATAGCATCAAAAGCAAAAGAGCAAGTTTTGAAATACCATACCGTAAAATTCTTTGAAGGAAAAGCAATTAAAGGGAAGAAAACAGAAAACGGTTTTGAAATTTCAGTACATTCGGGTACAAATTTTTCGGCAAAAAAATTGATTTTTGCGACCGGTGTAAAAGATATTTTTCCAAATATTAAAAACTTTGAAGATTGTTGGGGCAAAACAGTTATTCATTGCCCATACTGTCACGGTTATGAGTTTAAAGGCAAAAAAACAGTTATTTTAGGTAACGGTGATCGTGCGTTTCATTTAGGTACTTTAGTGAATAATCTTACTAATGACCTTACAATTGTTACAAGAGGAAAAGCCGATTTTTCAGAAGAACAATTAGCAAAACTCAAAAAGCATCAAGTTAGAATAGTGGAGAAAGAAGTAAAAGAAATAGAACATCAAAAAGGAATTATTTCAGCTTTATTATATGAGGATGGAGCAAAAGAAAACATTGAAGCCGCTTATGCAGCAATCCCATTCGAGCAGCACTCAGACATTCCTTTTTTATTAGGTTGTGAGTTAACAGATTGGGGGCATATCAAAGTAGATATGTTTCAGAAAACAACTGTTCCAGGTGTTTTTGCTTGTGGCGATAATGCAACAATGATGCGTTCGGTATCATACGCTGTTGCAACCGGAGGTATTGCGGGGTCCATGGTTAATAATGAATTGACAATGGAACGTTTTTAAGCATCATAAACTAGTTGGAGGGTTTTATCATTTTAAAGAGAATTGAAAAAGCTGTTAAAGAATAATCGCTTTTTTTGTTTTTGGAAATATAAATTACCGTTCAATTGTTGTATTTTTACCAAAATTTATAAAAGTGGGAAGTAAAAACAAATTGAAACGCTTCAGAGAAAACGAAACGTTTTCAAATGTATATCAGCCAACCAGAGAAGCACTTACAACAAACAATTTTTCTTTTAAAGGCAACTGGAACAAAGAGGTTTTTAAAAACAACAACCCAATTGTTTTAGAATTAGGCTGTGGAAAAGGCGAATATTCGGTGGAATTGGCACGCCGATATCCAGAAAAAAACTTTATTGGTATTGATATAAAAGGATCTCGATTTTGGCGTGGGGCAAAAACCGCCATCGAAGAAAATTTACCAAATGTGGCTTTTTTACGCACACAAATCGAACTGATTGAAATGTGTTTTGCAGCAAATGAAGTAGATGAAATTTGGATTACTTTTCCCGATCCGCAGATTAAATACAAACGCACCAAACACCGCTTGACCAACGCCGAATTTTTGGCTCGATACAAAAACATTTTGAAATCCGAAGGAGTGGTTAATCTTAAAACCGATAGCGAGTTTATGCATGGTTACACCTTAGGTTTGCTTCATGGTGCTGGGCATAAAGTTTTGTATGCCAACCACAATGTATATAGAAACGAAGGTGCACCCGATGTGGTAACAGCCATTCAAACATTTTACGAATCGCAATATTTAGAGCAAAACAAGCCCATTACCTATATTAAATTTCAAATTAAATAATGAACTATTTCTTTCCTTTTTTCACTGGTCTTGGTGCATCGATACTTGGAACACTGCTTCCGGGTATTTTGAATGCCACAGTAGTGAAAATTTCTAAAAAGGAAGGAATGAAACACGCATATAGTTTTATTGCAGGCACATTGATTGTAATTGCTTTACAAACCTATTTGGCGGTTTTTTTTGCTAAAATAATAGACCGCAGTGCGTTTATCACTAATATGCTCCGCGAAATTGGTTTTGTGATATTTTTAATCTTAACCATCTATTTTTTTGCAACCAAACCCAAAAAAAAATTAAAAAGCGAAGTAACCATAAAAGGAAAAAGCAAACGCTTCAGTCAAGGAATATTGCTTGCTTTGATTAACGTGTTTCCTATATTTTATTATGTTTTTATAACAATCACGGCGATTAATAATAACTTTTACAGCATAAACTATATCAGCAATATTTTGTTGACCATCGGCGTGTTGCTAGGAACACTTCTTTCGTTTACTTTCTACATAAAACTATTTAAAAACACGGTAGTTGAAGAAAGTTTTGTGTTGAAAAACATCAATAAAATATTAGGATGCATCACTGGTATTATCACTGTTATTAATCTGTGTAAACTGTTTTATAAATAATGGAAAAGGATTTTTTTCAGCGGGTTTATGAAGTTGTAAAACAGATTCCGTATGGAAGAATCACCACTTACGGAGCTATTGCCAAAAAGATAGGTGCACCAAAATCAGCTCGAATGGTGGGTTATGCCTTAAATGCCTCGCATTTAAACGAAGAAATTCCAGCACACCGAGTGGTAAATCGCAAAGGATTGCTCACGGGTAAACATCATTTCCAAGGAACCAATTTAATGCAGCAGTTATTGGAAAATGAAGGAGTTAGAATAAAAGATAATACGGTTCAAAATTTTAACGAACATTTTTGGGAGCCTTGAAAAAAGTGTTCAAAGTTTAAACTTTGGACGTTTTCTGTTTTGAATCTTATTTTTTTATAAATTTAGAATGATAATTAATTTCATTATTAGATTCTAATTTTACTATATAATTCCCATATGCAAGATGCGAAACATTTATGCTGTTTTCAGAAACATTTTGTTCTACTATCTTCTTTCCATTAATGTCATATATGGTGATTTTTTCAATTATGATAACTTTTCCTGACCAAAAAAGTTTATCGGTAGTTGGATTAGGATATAGATTGATGTTTATCTCATTTTCATATCTCGGTACAGAAGCTTTCCCGCAATAATAAACCTCTTTAGGTGTAGTGGCAGGCGAAATTTGAGCAGGTAAATTTGTATTATCACCAAAATATGATAATGAATTGTCATTTTTTGTAAGCCAAAATCCCCTAGATACTCCTACACCTATTGATCCTGATACGCTTTTCAAGTCATTATTAGTACCTATTTTAGTTCGTATGTTTGTATTCATATTAGGCACATTCAAGTCTGATAATACTGTTATTACTTTACAACAATTTAGAAGTGACTCAACAAAATATGGTATTCACATAATTAACCAAGTTGGTTTTTTCGATCATAATCCTATCGCAATATTTAAAGTGTTTTAATTACTCAAATATTATACTCTCCAAAAATATTCAAAAAAAAAATAATCACTATACAACCTTTTTGATTTCTTTTGCGTCTATATAATAAACAGCCAAAAGTTGAAGGTAATAAACCATTTTTCCGAGACAGAATTAATTCAACAAGTGCAGAATAACAATCGGGTGGCACAAAAACAATTGTTCGATCAGTTTTCACCCAAAATGTTGAGTACTTGTAGGCAGTACATTAAAGATCTTCACAATGCAGAAGATGTTATGCTGTGCGCCTTTTTGAAAGTATTTCAAAACATCAATCAGTACCGGAACGATGGTAGTTTTGAAGGCTGGATCCGAAAAATCATGATTCGCGAAAGCTTGTCGTTTCTTCGTTCAAAAAAAGAACTCGATTTTATAGAAGACGCCAGTCAATCGGTATTAAGTGTGGTTTCAGATTCCTACGAAATATCAAACGATTACCAAAAACTGATAGACGATTTGCCACAAGGCTGCCGATATGTTTTCGTGTTGAGTGTGATTGAAGGATACAAACACCAGGAAATTGCCGAAATGCTGCATATTTCAGTAGGAACATCGAAATCGCAGCTGGCTTACGCTAAAAAATTATTAAAACAACAAATTGAATTAATACGATAGATGATGGAGGATTTTGAAAAAAAAATAAAAGATTTTTTCCAACGCCGTGAAATAAAACCATCGGCAGATGCATGGCAACGAATGGAACATCTTTTAAACGAACCACAAGCAAAACCAAAAAACGCATATAGAATTTATTGGGCAGTAGCAGCATCTGTTGTTGTACTATTCGGGTTGTTTACGTTACTACAGAAGCAAGATTCGGAATTGATTCAACCGGCTTCCAATAATGTGTATGTATCAAAAGACACATTATCAAATAAAATACAGCAACCACAAAACCATCATCCAATTGTGAAAACAGCAGTTGTTCCGCAGAAAACAGAAGATACTAAAAAGCAGTCGGCAATAATCAAGAAAGTTCCTGCAGAAATCGTTCAAAATATTAAAAATCAACCACAAGAATACGAAGTAGGTCAGCCAATCGAAAGTTATTCTATCATTCAGAAAGCAGATAGGGAAATCGAAGAAAAGCCTTTGATAGCTGCATCAAAAGTTGAAATCAAAGTGAATCCAAGCAAATTGTTGCGAAGCGCCGAAATGGAACGCCAAACCGACAATATGGTTTCAAACGGTCAAAATTTCTGGAAAAAAATAAAGGAAATAAACACAGTTGTAGCACATTCAAAATAATCCATTATGAAAAAAGTAATTTTAACAACCGCATTTTTATTAAGCATTTTAAGTGTTCAGGCACAAGAATTTTTTAGCGACAAACGCCCCGTGCAATCGGCAAATGAGTTTACAAAAAAGGTAAACGATATTTCATATGATATCGATCTAATCATTAAAAACAACAAAGAAAAGTTGAAACAGGATTTGAACGAAATCGACCTAAAAGTTGAAAATAACGAATTAACAAAAGCCGAAGCGGATAAGTTACGTAACGAAAAAGCCGAGTTTTATGCCAAACAAATCGAAGAAGAAACCAAAATTCAGGAAGATAAAATTAAAGTGCTAATTAATAATAAAATCGAAGATAATATTAATTTTAGTTCAGATATGACAGCTTATCAAAAGCAGTTAATAGAGAATAAATCATTATTTGTGGTAGAATATAGATTTGGTAACAGTTCTTTAATAATTGACGATTCGGTATATAAAGATTACTATGAAAGTGGTTTTGTTTCTTCGGCAGGTGTTGGTTTAGGAGCAAAAACGCGTATTGGAAAAGAAACTTCCCAAATTTATTGGAAATCTATGCTGGACGTTAACTTTCATCTTTTCAAGATAAAAGATAATAAAACATTTGAGAGTGTTAATAACGAAACCGTTTTAGATGATGTTGATTTTCCTGTAACTAAATCAAGAATGAATTTTACAGAACTAAATTGGTCTAATTATTTAGAATATGATTTTTCTAAGAGAAAATATGATGAATTTGGAAATCAAATCATAAAATCTCGCCAATCTTTTTTTGCAGGACTAGGAGGTTTTTTAGGATATTCACAATTAAGTAGGCAGTTAGAATATGAAATTGACGGAGAAAAATACAGACAAACAACCGCTGCTAAATTCAATTCCAATCAATTTATTTATGGAGTAGGAGCTTATATAGGTTACCAGAATTTTAGTTTAAGAGCTACCTATAATCTAAACCAAGTATTTAAACGATCATTTGCAGATCAAAACATATTTAATATGAGTGTTGTTATAGAATTACTATAATTTTGTAATAAAATGTTAAAAACGGCACAAGCTTTGCCTTTGCATGTAACAAATTATTAAATTACACACTCACTTAAAAAATTAAATACTTAAGAATGAAAAAACTATTATGTTTTGCATTATTTGCATTCACCGTATCGGTACAAGCACAGAATATCGATAGCCTCATCGAAAAAAACACTGCAATAAAAGAAGCGGTTGCCAACGAAGATTATTCGTTAACCGATAAAATTAAAGTGGTTAATGATCAAGTAGATATGGGGCGTATCTCAAAAGAGCAAGCCTATCAAATCATCACCAAAATTTCAAACGAACCGCCAGTAGCGATACAAGTTGTTCCAGTTGTGGAAGAAGTTGAGGTTGTTGAAGTAGAAGCAGTTGATGCAACCGAAGAAAACTATGATTACGATTGGGGCAAAGAAACCTCACCTTTCGATTTTGCCATGGGCGTACAAATGGATACCGTAGTAAAATACCGCACTAAAGTTACCCCTTATCTGGCATTTGGTGTAGGCAATGTAGCAACCGATGGTGCTTTCGCCAATTCCGAATTCGGTTATCTGCGTTCCAATTATTTCGAATGGGGAATCGCCGCACGAGCACCTTTCAGTAAAACCAACAACAAATGGGGAATTCGTTACGGTTTAGGTTTTAAATACAACGGATTAGCAACCACACAAAATCGCGAATTCACCCTTGCAGGTAACCAAACAGTAACAGCGCCTTCAACAAAAGAATTGCGTAAAAACTACGCCTATTTGCGAAACACCTATATAACCATACCCCTTTCGTTAGATTTCACAACCACCACAAAAACCTATAACCAAGCAAACCGCCGATTCACAACAAACGAAGGCATCAACTTTGGGATAGGAGGATATGTAGGGTACAACATCAATTCCAAACAATTCATCAGATACGAAAACGCCGATGGATACAAAATTTCCGAACAGCAAAAAGGCGATTGGAACGTAAACGATTTTCAATACGGTTTAACCGCTTATGCAGGAAAAGACACGTTCAAGCTGGTGCTAAAATACGATCTAAACCCTGTGTTCAGTGACAATATAGTAGATCAAAACTATTGGAGCATCGGCCTTCAATTAGGCTTATAAAACAAAAAACCAGCTCATCAGCTGGTTTTTTTATGCACGGGTGGAGGGATTCGAACCCCCATCAACGGTTTTGGAGACCGCTATTCTACCCTTGAACTACACCCGTAGAACATTTCGGTTGCAAATATAAACGCAAAAACCTTACAAAACCTAATAAATTAACCAAAGAAATTTAGCTTAACCCTTAATCTGTTTAATTTCAGCGCCTTTAATAAGTATAAATTAAATTTGGGCGTTCCCCTTCCATTCCGTTTCAAAACAAAGCTCAGGGTACACATACCATTTCGTCCACCACAGAAAAATCCAAGCAAACAGTCGGGTCGGGCTATTCGCTACAATCTTTTTGTTCGCGAGCTCACAAAAAGGATTTTCGCTGCTATCCCTAACGCGGTTTTTACTGTATAATGTAAATTGTATGTTTTAAAATTGTACAACTTTGCCAAAGTTTAGAACTTTGGCAAAGATTAAAAACATTATCAACGAAGAAGTTTCAATGCGCAATTGGTTGCAGGAAATGAAATAAGATTTTATACAAGAGGCTGTCCAAAAAGGATAGCCTCTTTGTTATACTACTAACTTTTCAACATCATCACTAAAGTTAATTTCTTGCTTTTTTTGAAATAAAGACCGCTGATAGCATCTAAATTCGACAAAAATGACAAGTTTAGAACCAAAAATACGGCGTTTGAATACCGTTTTTCTTCCCGCAACTGCTACAGCCACCATTTTTCTAAAATTATGTCCAAGAGCCATCAGTAGAAATTCTAATTCTACTTTCTCTAAGCCTTTGAATGTAAATCTATTAAAATCATTATTGTACTTGAGTTGCCCAAAAACAGCCTCTACTTCTATAGGGCGTCTACTGCGATGTTCCAGCCCTTTCTCGCTCGTTAATAAATTTCTCGCTCTTTCTTTAAGCTCATTCAAACGGTGATTGACTTCTATTCTGCGATTACCTTTTGCATTGAAACATTCCTCTCGAAGCGGACAATTATTACAGTTTTTTGATTGATAATAAGACACTTTCGATTCGTGTCCGTTGCTCGAAATTCGTTTTCCTTTGCCAACATTTTCCATTCGTTGCCCCATCGGACAAACGTAAAAATCTTGTTCTTTGTTGTAGAATAAATTCTGAACCAAAAACGGATTATTTTTCATCGTCCGTTTCGCTTCTTTGTGAAAATAATTGTACTTCACGTAGGCTTTAAT
The DNA here is from genome assembly GCF_028473145.1 of Flavobacterium sp. CBA20B-1. Lineage (NCBI taxonomy): Bacteria > Pseudomonadati > Bacteroidota > Flavobacteriia > Flavobacteriales > Flavobacteriaceae > Flavobacterium > Flavobacterium sp. CBA20B-1. The sequence continues at coordinate 1,601,914 of NZ_CP092370.1, read as the reverse complement.
GCTTTTATTTTCAAGCATTTCGTAATTTTCTTCGCTTCCATAACCTGCATCGGCAACCACATCTTTGCTTTGTTTTCCATAGAGATTTTCAAAACCATCGAGATGCGATTCCAAAGTCGTGGTATCCCCCGGTTTTTGATGGATGGAAACGTGGGTAATAAACTGATTTTCAGTTGAAATCTGCGTATTATAAGCCGGTTTAAGCTGTCCGTTTTTCATGTGATCTTCCTTCATCCGCATAAAAGTAGCGCCAGGGTCGGTTTTGCTGTAAGAATTCCTATCGCCTAAAGTTTCTAGGTCTTTTTCGTATTTTTCTAATTTTGGAAGATGCTCATCCTGAAGTTTTTGTAGCTCTTTTGCCTGTTTTTTAGTGGGTTCTTTCAGCTTTTTATTCAAGATCGATAGCTTCTCCCGAAGTTCTTCCGAATTGATGCTTTTAGGTAATTCTTCTTTGTTAATTTCTTGATTATCAGACTGAATAGCACTTTCGATATCTGAAATAATCGTGTTGATTTTAACTTCTAATTTTTCCTTGTATTTTTCAATCGAACCTCTCCAAACAAAAGTATAACGATTCGATTTGGCTTCGATTTTTGTTCCATCAATGTACTGAATATCAAGACTTACATAGCCCATTTCAACCAGCATTTTCACTACTTCGGCAAATAGTTGTTGAATATGATTTTTTAATATTTTCCCTCGAAAGTCGTTAATGGTTCGGAAATCGGGCGTAGAGTTGCCCGAAATGTACATGAAATAGATGTTTTCGGTGAGTGCTTTAGCTATTTTCCGGCAAGAATAAACGTTTGACAAATAGCTGTAAAACAACACTTTAATCATCATTCTTGGATGATATGCAGAGGTACCACCTCCTTTGTACAACTTAATTATATTGCTAATATCCAACGAGTTAACGACCTCTTCGATTAATCGAACAGGGTGATTATTAGGGATTTTATCAAAAATATTAATCGGAAAAAGTTCAGGACTATTGCCTGTTTGATTTTTAAAAACTACCTTAGCCATTGTTGGTTTTTTGTGCAACTCTAAGATAATTATTTTGGAGAAAAAATACAACAAAAAAAAGCTGTCCGACTTTTCGGACAGCTTCTTATTTAACAACATGTTAATTTTTTTATTATATTTACAATTCAATCAACTTAAATATAATAATTATGAGCAAATTAAGCAAAATTTTGTGGGGGGGGGGTAATAGGCCTAACCCTTACAGCATGTACAACCGACAGTGTATTTGAGGACAATGGTCAAGCAAGTACTTCAGAGCATCCTTCTAATCCCGGTTCACAGTATGCAACTTATAGCATGTCTGATTCTTATGAGTCGCCATGGGATATTGATTCATTGTATAAAGTGAAATACGAATTATACAGCGGTACAATGAACGACGGTGTACACGTCCGGGTAACCCCTTATATAGGTTTGGCATATTATGATGGTGCTAATGACGGTTTTTACAATACCCCAACAGGTGGGTTTAACTTGGCAAGCGGTGCCTATCCAAATCTTTTTGCCAGTGGAAATGAATACGGCGATTATGTACAAGCAAATCCTATTGTATTAACACAAGTGCCTGGTACAGGTTGGTACACCCACGAGTTGTGGGTGCAACACGATGAAGATCATTGCCCGTTAGTAAACATACCAGTGGGTATTAATTATAATTTAAACAGTATTGGTTTTGATATTGTAAACAACAATATTGTACAACCTATGCAGTTAGGGTATCCATTACCTGCGCCGCCACCTGCTGGTACGGGTGCAGAAGAACGTTTGTTGCGCGAGTATGGCAAAGTGTTTTATTACAAAGTAGAGTTTGGTACCGATATGTATAATTTTGACCCCGATGCGTATTATGTATTAGCCTTAGAAAATAATGTTACTACAAATGGTGATTGGTCTCCAATGGGGCTTTCAGATATGCCTTTTGGCAGCGTTTTGTTTTATCACGATAGCCCCAGTGGTGTAAGCACAAAAGAAATTGTTGTTGATCCAATTACGTTTACAGGTCCAGATCCTCAACATCGCAAAAGGTCTAGAGAGTTGTTTGGTACTGCTACCCCAGGCAGCGGCACTGGTATTCGCAAAATAACTACCGTGCCGTTTTATGATGAGTGGGTTCAAATTCCGGCTCTTACCGGTCCTTGGGTGCCAAAACCTAATAGACAACCTCGTGGAGTAAAAATTTATATAGAGTAAATAGTTAACTATGAAAAAGATTCTCCTTATTATAACCACCTTATTAGGCGTTTATAACTTAACTGCCCAAGTACTCTACACCGAAAATTTTAACAATTATCCTGTGGGAAATATAGGCACCGATTATAACGGCACGGTACCTGGTGTAGGCGGTTGGTTTACCAAATCTGTAAATAAGCTCATTTACAATTTACCGCTTATCAATAACGATTATAAAATTGTAGCCGAAGCCAACAAAGGGAATGTTGCACAAATAGGACCCCTCACCAAAAAAGGCGAAGCGAACCGTACTTTATTCCGTACCGATTTAAACACCTATTGGCAGCAGCGTACGGCAGGTAATAATGTTTTTAAGTGCAGTTTTGATTTGTATGTAGATGATAGTTATATAAGCTCCACTCCTCCATCTGATCCAATACGTATAATTTTATACAGCAAGGAAGGAGGGTTGACCAGGTTTTCATATGAACCTCGTTATCATCGTTTTGGTGCCGGTTTTGATTTTTCTAGGGGTAATTTTAATCGCGGAGGAGGTGAAGCTGTATTGGTAAGCCCCGGTACCCCCTTACAACCGCCACCAATGGGCAGTTGGATTACTGTAGAAATGTATATAGATTATGATAACAACAAAGCGTATTTCAGCATACCAACTTTAAACTATACGAATGTTAAAAACATTGCATTTACTTTAGAGTTGGGTGGTTTAGATACCGAGGGCAACCCCTTGCCTGATGACAGCCCTGTTGAATTAGTGTTTTTTTACACGAAGTCTGGCGATGTTGATGGTACTTTTTATACCCCCAAAATAGATAACATTAATTTAGTAGCTCAAAACACGGTACCCACTTTAGCAACTACCGAGCAGTTGGCTGCAAAATTTAACTTATACCCCAACCCAGCAAACAGCGTGGTAAACATCACCAACGCCGAGAATATGCAGATACAGCAAATCACGGTATATGATGTTGCAGGCAAGCAATTTAGTACTCAAAACTACAACAACGAAACCGATATACAATTAAACGTTGCAAACTTAGCAAGCGGCACGTATATGCTGCATTTGCAAACCAACCAAGGCACAGCGGTTAAGAAGCTGGTGAAAAAGTAGTTTTTTTTTCTGTAGCTTCAAAACAACTTTGCCAAAGTTCCAAACTTTGGCAAAGATTATTTTAACCTAGCTAAAACTTCAAAACCACACGCTGTCAAATAATTACAAAAAAGTTTAAAAAACTTTCAAAAAGCATTTGCAAAAGCCAAAAAAAGAGTAGTATATTTGCAACCGCTTTCAGGACAACGAAAGCCACGTTCCTAGAAAAAAAAGTAAAAAATAAATTTGGATGGTATAGAAAAAGGTTATTATCTTTGCAGTCCGTTCAAAAAGAAAAAGGGCGATTAGCTCAGCTGGTTCAGAGCACCTCGTTTACACCGAGGGGGTCGGGGGTTCGAACCCCTCATCGCCCACAAAAAAAACTTTTTCAAAAAAAAGCAAAAATAAATTTGCTGATTAAAAAATAAGTTTTACTTTTGCAACCGCTTTGAGAGAGAAGCGAAGGAAAGAAGAATAAGTTCATAGACATATTGGATTAACAGAGAATTAAAGAGTAAAAGCTCTTGGGTCACCAAGAGGTTTTAAACGACACATCAACAATAAAAAAAATTATACGATGAAGAGTTTGATCCTGGCTCAGGATGAACGCTAGCGGCAGGCCTAACACATGCAAGTCGAGGGGTATCCCGCCTTCGGGCGGGAGAGACCGGCGCACGGGTGCGTAACGCGTATGCAATCTACCTTATACTAAGGGATAGCCCAGAGAAATTTGGATTAATACCTTATAGTTAATAGAAATGGCATCATTTATATTATAAAGATTTATTGGTATAAGATGAGCATGCGTCCCATTAGTTAGTTGGTGTGGTAACGGCATACCAAGACGATGATGGGTAGGGGTCCTGAGAGGGAGATCCCCCACACTGGTACTGAGACACGGACCAGACTCCTACGGGAGGCAGCAGTGAGGAATATTGGTCAATGGGCGCAAGCCTGAACCAGCCATGCCGCGTGCAGGATGACGGTCCTATGGATTGTAAACTGCTTTTGTACAGGAAGAAACACTCCCATGCGTGGGAATTTGACGGTACTGTAAGAATAAGGATCGGCTAACTCCGTGCCAGCAGCCGCGGTAATACGGAGGATCCAAGCGTTATCCGGAATCATTGGGTTTAAAGGGTCCGTAGGCGGCTTTATAAGTCAGTGGTGAAAGTTTTTGGCTTAACCAAAAAAATGCCATTGATACTGTAGGGCTTGAATATTTGTGAAGTAACTAGAATATGTAGTGTAGCGGTGAAATGCTTAGATATTACATGGAATACCAATTGCGAAGGCAGGTTACTAACAAATGATTGACGCTGATGGACGAAAGCGTGGGTAGCGAACAGGATTAGATACCCTGGTAGTCCACGCCGTAAACGATGGATACTAGCTGTTCGAGCTTCGGTTTGAGTGGCTAAGCGAAAGTGATAAGTATCCCACCTGGGGAGTACGGGCGCAAGCCTGAAACTCAAAGGAATTGACGGGGGCCCGCACAAGCGGTGGAGCATGTGGTTTAATTCGATGATACGCGAGGAACCTTACCAGGGCTTAAATGTAGTTTGACGTATTTGGAAACAGATATTTCTTCGGACAAATTACAAGGTGCTGCATGGTTGTCGTCAGCTCGTGCCGTGAGGTGTCAGGTTAAGTCCTATAACGAGCGCAACCCCTGTTGTTAGTTGCCAGCGAGTAGTGTCGGGAACTCTAGCAAGACTGCCAGTGTAAACTGAGAGGAAGGTGGGGATGACGTCAAATCATCACGGCCCTTACGTCCTGGGCCACACACGTGCTACAATGGCCGGTACAGAGAGCAGCCACTTGGCGACAAGGAGCGAATCTATAAAACCGGTCACAGTTCGGATCGGAGTCTGCAACTCGACTCCGTGAAGCTGGAATCGCTAGTAATCGGATATCAGCCATGATCCGGTGAATACGTTCCCGGGCCTTGTACACACCGCCCGTCAAGCCATGGAAGCTGGGGGTACCTGAAGTCGGTGACCGCAAGGAGCTGCCTAGGGTAAAACCGGTAACTAGGGCTAAGTCGTAACAAGGTAGCCGTACCGGAAGGTGCGGCTGGAACACCTCCTTTCTAGAGATGGTTTAAACATCTTTTACTCTTTAACTGTTGGTTCAAAAAAAAGCAGAATAAAAAATACAGAGTCTCGTAGCTCAGCTGGTTAGAGTACTACACTGATAATGTAGGGGTCGGCAGTTCGAGTCTGCCCGGGACTACGAAGTATTACTGGGAAGACGAGAAGTTTATGCTGAGCCAAGTCGAAGCAAGTCTGCCCGGGACTACAAAGTATTTTATTCAAAGCAAATTTTAGGGTTGAGGGATTATTAAATTTAGTTCATATTTCATAATCCACAATTCATAATTAAATTGGGGGGGATTAGCTCAGCTGGCTAGAGCGCCTGCCTTGCACGCAGGAGGTCAAGGGTTCGACTCCCTTATTCTCCACCATAAGAGATTCAGCCAAAAGGGGCTGGAGCGTCCCGCTACAGGCGGGAAGGTCAAGGGTTCGACTCCCTTATTCTCCACGATTCAACGATTAATCGTTGATTTGTTTAATCGGTTAACCGATAACACGGTTTAACAATTAAACAAAAAAAGTTCATTGACATATTGAGATACATTTAAAAAGTAGAAATATTTAAAAATATTTTCAATAGGCATCAGTTTTAACTGGTGTTGAAAATAGTATAAAGCACATTTTTTGGGTTATAAATTTTTTTAAAGTAACAAGTTTAACTTGAAACCTTAAAAAAAGAAACATGAAACAAAAAAAATAGAGCACAATAAGCAAAATAAGGGCGTATGGGGAATGCCTAGGCTCTCAGAGGCGAAGAAGGACGTGATAAGCTGCGAAAAGCTACGGGGATCGGCACACACGAATTGATCCGTAGATATCCGAATGGGGCAACCCGGCATGTTGAAGACATGTCACATCGATAGATGAGCAAACCCGCTGAACTGAAACATCTAAGTAGGCGGAGGAGAAGAAAACAAAAGTGATTCCGTAAGTAGTGGCGAGCGAACGCGGAAAAGTCCAAACCAAAGTTGTTACGGCAATTTTGGGGTTGTAGGACCACGATATTGTATGCAAAGTGAATAAGAATCATCTGGAAAGATGAACCGCAGAGGGTGATAGTCCCGTATTGGTAAGCGATGTAATACATAGTGGTATCCTGAGTAGGTCGGGGCACGTGAAACCTTGATTGAATCCGGCGGGACCATCCGCCAAGACTAAATACTCCTGAGAGACCGATAGTGAACCAGTACCGTGAGGGAAAGGTGAAAAGAACCGTGAATAACGGAGTGAAACAGAACCTGAAACCATACGCCTACAAGCGGTCGGAGCCCATTCGTTGGGTGACGGCGTGCCTTTTGCATAATGAGCCTACGAGTTACCGTTGCTGGCAAGGTTAAGTAATTAAGTTACGCAGCCGAAGCGAAAGCGAGTCTGAATAGGGCGCATGAGTCAGTAATGGTAGACGCGAAACCGTGTGATCTACCCATGGGCAGGTTGAAGTTTGGGTAACACCAAATGGAGGACCGAACCGGTTGACGTTGAAAAGTCTTCGGATGACCTGTGGGTAGGGGTGAAAGGCCAATCAAACTCGGAAATAGCTCGTACTCCCCGAAATGCATTTAGGTGCAGCGCTGAAAAAGTTTAATAGAGGTAGAGCTACTGATTGGATGCGGGGGCTTCACCGCCTACCAATTCCTGACAAACTCCGAATGCTATTAAATGATTTTCATCAGTGAGGGCATGGGTGCTAAGGTCCATGTCCGAGAGGGAAAGAACCCAGACCATCAGCTAAGGTCCCCAAATGTATGCTAAGTTGAAAAAACGCGGTTTGATTGCCCCGACAGCTAGGATGTTGGCTTGGAAGCAGCCATTCATTTAAAGAGTGCGTAACAGCTCACTAGTCGAGCGATCGAGCATGGATAATAATCGGGCATAAGCATACTACCGAAGCTATGGATTGTACAATGTACAGTGGTAGGGGAGCATTCTAAACTGGGTAGAAGGTGATTTGTGAGAATTGCTGGACTGTTTAGAAAAGAAAATGTAGGCATAAGTAACGATAATGCGGGCGAGAAACCCGCACACCGTAAGACCAAGGTTTCCACAGCTATGCTAATCAGCTGTGGGTTAGTCGGGACCTAAGGCACACCCGAAGGGGGACGTCGATGGCCAACGGGTTAATATTCCCGTACTTGTAATAGTTGTGATGGAGTGACGCAGTGGTGAAAGTACCGCGAACTGACGGAATAGTTCGTTAAAGCACGTACCTATATCCTTTATAGTAAAATGCGTAGAGGATGGAGAAATGCGATAGTACTCGGAGCCTTCGGGCAAAGAGATAGTGTACCTAAAGGCTGTCAAGAAAAGCTTCTAAACTTAGATTATTACAACCCGTACCGCAAACCGACACAGGTGGTCGAGGAGAGTATCCTCAGGTGCTCGAGAGATTCATGGCTAAGGAATTAGGCAAAATAGACCTGTAACTTCGGGAGAAAGGTCGCCCCCGCCTCGGCGGGGGCCGCAGTGAAAAGGTCCAGGCGACTGTTTATCAAAAACACAGGGCTCTGCTAAATCGTAAGATGACGTATAGGGCCTGACACCTGCCCGGTGCTGGAAGGTTAAGAGGAGATGTTATCTTCGGAGAAGCATTGAATTGAAGCCCCAGTAAACGGCGGCCGTAACTATAACGGTCCTAAGGTAGCGAAATTCCTTGTCGGGTAAGTTCCGACCTGCACGAATGGTGTAACGATCTGGACACTGTCTCAGCCATGAGCTCGGTGAAATTGTAGTATCGGTGAAGATGCCGATTACCCGCAGTGGGACGAAAAGACCCTGTGCACCTTTACTATAGCTTAGTATTGTTCTTGGATAAGTGATGTGTAGGATAGGTGGGAGACTATGAAGCGGCGTCGCTAGGCGTTGTGGAGTCATTGTTGAAATACCACCCTTTGCTTATCTGAGATCTAACCCCGCTATGCGGGGGACATTGCTTGGTGGGTAGTTTGACTGGGGTGGTCGCCTCCAAAAGAGTAACGGAGGCTTCTAAAGGTTCCCTCAGCACGCTTGGTAACCGTGCGTAGAGTGCAATGGCAAAAGGGAGCTTGACTGAGAGACCTACAAGTCGATCAGGTACGAAAGTAGAGCATAGTGATCCGGTGGTTCCGCATGGAAGGGCCATCGCTCAAAGGATAAAAGGTACGCCGGGGATAACAGGCTGATCTCCCCCAAGAGCTCATATCGACGGGGGGGTTTGGCACCTCGATGTCGGCTCGTCACATCCTGGGGCTGGAGAAGGTCCCAAGGGTTGGGCTGTTCGCCCATTAAAGTGGCACGCGAGCTGGGTTCAGAACGTCGTGAGACAGTTCGGTCTCTATCTACTGTGGGCGTTAGAAATTTGAGTGGATCTGATTCTAGTACGAGAGGACCGAATTGGACCAACCTCTGGTGTATCAGTTGTGCCGCCAGGTGCATCGCTGAGTAGCTACGTTGGGAAGGGATAAGCGCTGAAAGCATATAAGCGCGAAACCCACCACAAGATGAGATTTCTTTAAAGGGTCGTTGGAGATGACAACGTTGATAGGCTATAGATGTAAAGGCAGTAATGTCATAGTCGAGTAGTACTAATAGCCCGTATGCTTATGTGCTCTGGAAGTTGCTTTGTAAAGAATAGTATTAAGATTTTAGTATTAAGTATTAAGTATTAAGACTAGAATATCTACAAAAAAAAGTATCGAAAATATGTTAACAATATTAGCCCGCCATTGGCGTGGCGTTTAAAGTTCAAAGTTTAACGTTCAAGGTTAAAACCTAAAACAAAAAAAACTTTAAACCTTAAACAAAGATTTAAGGTGGTTATAGCATCGGGGCTCACCTCTTCCCATTCCGAACAGAGAAGTTAAGCCCGATAGCGCAGATGGTACTGCATCTTCATGTGGGAGAGTATGTCGCCGCCTTTTTTTAAGAGAGGATTACTATTTTAGTAATCCTCTTTTTTGTTATAGGTGCGGCGCAATTCTCCGCCTCGGCGGATCGGGTCGCCGCCTTTTTTTAGTAAAGCCTGTCTTTTTCAAGACGGGCTTTCTTTTTTTGTTATTTACTGCGTACCGTTCGCTTCGCTTGGGTGGTGCGGCGCAATTCTCCGCCTCGGCGGATCGGGTTGTCGCTTTTTTTGTACAGTACCCAATATCTTTACACAATATTTTTCATATAAATGATGAGATGTAATATTATAGCATATTCTTTGTCTTAGGTCTTAAAGGGTTAAATGAGTTATAGTAAAAAACCGTCTCAATACTAATGAGACGGTTTGATTTACTTTATTGAAAGTTCTTAATGTTACTTTTTAACAAACTTAGAAGAAGCTTTTCCTTTCATAGTAGTAATATCAATTAAATAAGTACCTGCAGAAAGATCAGAAACATTAATTGTAGAAACATTGTTTAAAGTTCTTACCACTCTTCCAGATAAATCCGTAATTTTAATTTCTTTCATTTCTAAACCGTTTTTAGATGAAATATTTAAAACATCTGAAGTTGGGTTAGGGTATAAATTAAAGTTTTCTGTGAAGAATTGTTCTGATGAAGCTGAAGCATCTTCAACTAAGTCTAATACAATTTTACCGTTAGCCGGTGCCGGAGGTGTACCTACATTTACTGTGCTAATATCTGTTGGGTTTGCAATACCACAATTTGTTGCTTTAATAAAGCCACTAGTACCCGTAGCTGTTGGGGCTACAGCTCCCATTAAAAACAAACCTCCATTAACCGTAGCATGACTTACCTCTACAACAATTATATCTCCTACAGCAACCGGGACAGGCGTAGGTAAAGCAATATTTTCAGTTGCAGGAATTAAATTATTTTGAGAATCTACTGCAGATTTAGGTAATGCTTTGTTAACGGTAGCTAATTGCGTTAAACTAGAAGCTGGAAAAGCACCATTACTTTTATGTAAAGTTACAGTAATAGGAAAACTAGTAGGTGCTCCTGTTCCTGTTGCGAGGTTCACTATGTTTCCAACTTTTACAGATACAATTTTAGTAGCAGCAGTCATAGTGTATGATCTATAATAACTAGTTGCTTGAGTACCTACAGTTTGCGGAGGAGTTCCTGATTGTAGAGGACAAAAGATAGTATTTGTAGTTGGGGCTGCTCCGCCCGTTTGTGAAAGAGTTGTTTGCGCATTTGCTGCAATACTAGTAGCACCTATAAATGCTAAAGAGAGTAAAATTTTTTTCATGGTTAGAATTTTTTAAAATTATTATATAAAAGTAATTAAAAATTCAATATCTACAAATAAAAATTATATTATTCTCATTAAAAATTTTAAAAAACAATGTGCACTTTGTTTGTGATAGAAATGTAGTTACATTTTCAAATAAAAATCTTTAGTCAGGTTTATGTATTCTTGAGTGTAATTGTGGCGAGTTGTTTCAATGGTTAAAGCATCAATAATAGGTTCTTGTTTGAATCTAGAAAAAGCGATTAAACTGCGTTTAATTTCAGATACCGTGTTTCCTTTAACTCGTGTTATCTTTAACGGGAACAATCCAACAGATTCTGCTAAATCAATAAAGTTTTCTTCTTCTTTATGAGGAATGATCACTGCGAAGATGCCTTTTTCAGACAATAAAGCTTGTGCCGATTCTATTAATTCATCAAACGGTAAAGCTTCTTGAAAGCGTGCTTGATCGCGTTTTTCGTATCCCGATGAATAATTTTCAGAATAAAAAGGTGGGTTCGATACAATTAAATCATATTCTTCTTCATCTTCAAAAAATTCTTCTGTGAATTCATCAATCGATGCATGGTAGCAAAATAAACGGTCGTTCCAAGGGCTTTGCTCAAAATTTTCTACACATTGCTCGTAAGCTTCTTCGTCTATTTCAACCGCATCAATTTGCTGTGCATCGCTTCTTTGAGCCAACATTAAAGCAATTAAACCTGTGCCTGCACCAATATCCAATATATTGAATGGTTTATGAAAAATAGGAGTCCAAGCACCTAGCAAAACGCCGTCTGTACCAACTTTCATGGCACAATGATCTTGTTGAACGGTAAATTGTTTGAATTGGAACATTTTTGAAGTGGGTTTTTACTTCAAAAATACTGCTTTAAAATGAAAGTTAGCGGTAATTATAAGTACAAATCTATCAAACCTTCCGGAGTATTGAAAATAATGGATTTATTTTCGCGATTTACTTCAATAATAAATTCATCAATTAAAGGAACTAATATTAAGGCATCATCTTTCTGAACTTCAAACAAGGCTTGTACGCCGTTGTCGCTTATTCGGGCAATAGTTCCAAAATTACCTAATCGCTGGTCAATGGCATCAAAACCCACCACTTCATGGTAGTAAAATTTGTTTCCTTCTAATTTCGGAAGCATGGTAAGTGGCAAATACACATCTTTTCCCACTAAATCATCAGCTGCATCTTCAGAATGCACATCTTCAAATTGTGTGCGAAGAAATTTTTCTTTGTGTATGGATGCTTTTTCAATAAAAAAAGGAACCAAATGTCCGTTTATTTCAACGAACATTGATTCCAATTCTGTGTACAATTCAGGCTCGTCGGTGTCTAAAAACACCAAAACTTCGCCTTTGAAACTAAATTTCTTTGCGATTTTTCCTAAGTAAAAACAATCTTTTATACGCATTCAAAATCGCTTACAAATTATGCTTCCGTTTCTTCTGTATTTTCTTCTACTTCAGGAGTAGCTTCTTCTGCAGTTGCAGCTTCAGCAGCAGCTTTAGCTTCTTGTGCAGCAGCAATACGTTTTGCATTTACTTCTTTTTCAGCGTTTAATGCAGCAGCTTTAGCAGCAGCTTTGTTGTCAGCCAATCCAGAAACTTTAGAGTTCACTTTGTTTGCTTTTTCTTCCAACCAAGCAGCAAATTTTGCATCAGCTTGTTCTTGAGTTAAAGCACCTTTGCGAACACCTCCGTTTAAGTGGTGTTTTAATAATGCACCTTTGTACGATAAAATTGCGCGAGCAGTATCGGTTGGTTGCGCACCATTAAATAACCATTTTGCAGCAGCATCAACGTTTAAGTCAATCGTTGCAGGATTTGTGTTTGGATTGTAAGTTCCAATTTTTTCTAAGAATTTACCATCTCTTTTAGCACGTGCATCAGCAGCTACTACCCAGTAAAAAGGTTTTCCTTTTTTACCGTGTCTTTGTAATCTAATTTTTACAGACATAATCTTTTAATGATTTAATCGAGGTTCCCGACCTCATTTGTTATAAATTTCAATGTGCAAAATTAGTTATTTTTTTTATACCACCCATTTTTTGCGATTAAAAATAGGTGAAATTGTGTTAAAATTTAAAAAAGTTAAATAATTATTAAAAAAAATGATTGGCTGTAAAGAAAATATTCTATTTTTGTTTGTAAACATTGAATTCAGAATCTAAATAAATATGAAAAAATATTTTTTACTTGCATTAATGGCAGTCTCATTAGTTTCGTGCGAAGAAGAATTAAGCACTAATACACCCACTTTAGAAGTCATGAATGGTTATACGTTTTGGCGAGCAAACAACTTGGCAGCAAACGTGAATAGTGATGGTGATTTAGTTATTGTAGGTGTAAACGAATCTGAAAATGTTACCCTATTTATAGATAACTATGAATTTGGTGGCGAATATACTTTAGGAGTTTCTAACTTAAATGTAGCAACTTATTCAAAAACTATAGATGATAAAATGTATTTATACAGCACTTCATCATCAACAGGAAAAGGTTATATTAAGTTGAATCCGGTTGAAAAACAAGTTCCCGGAACAATCTCTGGTACTTTTATGGCAGAAATGGTACCGGTTGACGAAGCAATGGTTTTGCCGGAAATGCCTATTGTGAACTTAAACAAAGGGGTGTTTTTTAGAATTCCATTATCGTATCCATCTGCTGCACCACAAGCACCCAAACAATAATAATATATTAAAGGTGTTTAACACATCCTTAAGTCGTTCTTTTTTAAGAGCGACTTTTTTTTATTGTAACTTTGTATGAATTAACTTGCTTTAGAATACATGTATATAATTTTTGATACCGAAACCACAGGTTTACCAAAGGATTGGAATGCACCTATTACCGATGTTGACAATTGGCCACGATGCATACAAATTGCTTGGCAGTTGCATGATGAATTGGGAAATTTGGTAGCACATGAAGACTATTTGATAAAACCCGATGGTTTTGATATTCCTTATGATTCAGAACGAATTCATGGTATTTCTACCTTATTGGCAACCGAAAAAGGAATCGATATAAATACGGTTCTTACCAAGTTTAACACAGCTTTGAGCAAAGCCAAATTTGTTGTGGGGCAAAATGTAGGTTTCGATTTGAATATTATGGGTGCCGAATTTCACAGGGCAGCCGTGCAATCGTCTTTAAACAATATGCCGGTGCTGGATACGTGTACCGAAGTTACAGCCGATTTACTGAAACTTTCAGGCGGACGTGGAGGCAGATACAAATTGCCCACTTTAACAGAGTTACACGAATATTTGTTTGGAGTGCCTTTTGGCGAAGCACACAACGCTACTGCCGATGTGGAAGCTACCACACGATGTTTTTTTGAATTGATTCGTAAAAACGTTTTCACAGAAAGTGAATTGCAGCAACCAGCCGGATATTTACAACATTTTAAAGAAGTAAATCCGCAACCTTTTCAGTTAATCGGTCTAAAACATATCAACCTAAAAAAAGCATCTGAAGAAATTCGGAAGCAATTAGAAGCAGCGGGTGTTATAAAAGAAGAAGCGAAGCAAGTAATATCTACCGATGTTAAAAAAGCTTACGAAGCTGCTGTTTTTGCGCATTTGCACAATCACACACAGTTTTCTGTTTTGCAATCTACGATTGATATTGGTGCAATGATTAAAAAAGCTGCCAAAGAGAAAATGTCTGCCGTGGCAATGACCGATCACGGAAACATGATGGGTGCTTTTAAATTTGTTAGTGCGGTTTTAGATCACAACAAAAATGTAAAAAAAGCCAATGAAGCTGCGATTGAAAATGGCGAAGATCCTACCGAAACCGAACTAAAACCTATTGTTGGTTGCGAGTTTTTTGTGTGCGAAAATCATACCGATAAATCTAAAAAAGACAACGGATATCAAATCGTATTGTTGGCAAAAAATAAAAACGGATACCACAATCTTGCAAAATTATCATCAATTGCATCGATAAATGGGTTTTATTATGTGCCTCGTATCGATAAAGAAACATTATTAAAATATAAGGAAGATGTAATCGTGCTTTCTGGTAATTTGTTTGGTGAAATTCCCAATAAAATTTTAAACATTGGTGAAAAGCAAGCCGAAGAAGCGCTTTTGTGGTGGAAAGAACATTTTCAAGATGATTTTTATTTGGAAATCATGCGCCACAACCAAGAAGATGAAGACCGTGTAAACAAAACGTTAATCGCATTTTCTAAAAAGCACAACATAAAATTAATCGCGACAAACAATACCTATTATTTAGAAAAATCCGATGCCAATGCCCATGATATTCTTTTATGTGTAAAAGACGGCGAAAAGCAAGCAACACCAATTGGACGCGGACGCGGTTATCGTTATGGCTTGCCCAATCAAGAGTATTATTATAAAACCCAGGCGGAAATGAAGGCGCTTTTTAAAGATTTGCCTGAAGCCATCATTAATATTCAAGAAATTGTAGATAAGATAGAAGTATATTCGTTGTACAGAGATATTTTATTGCCAAAATTCGATATTCCTGCTGAATTTATCCACCCAGAAGATGCGATTGATGGAGGAAAACGAGGTGAAAATGCTTATTTACGATATTTAACCTATGAAGGAGCCAAACGTCGATACAAAGAAATTGACGAAACAATTACCGAACGCTTAGATTTTGAATTAAAAACAGTTGAAAATTCAGGTTATCCGGGTTATTTTTTAATTGTGCAAGATTTCATTGCGGCAGCCCGAAAAATGGGAGTGTCGGTTGGTCCAGGGCGTGGTTCTGCTGCGGGTTCTGCGGTGGCCTATTGTTTGGGAATCACCAATTTAGATCCTATTAAATATGATTTGCTTTTTGAGCGTTTTTTGAATCCAGACCGTGTGTCGATGCCCGATATTGATATCGATTTCGATGATGAAGGGCGTGGGCGTGTTATGGATTATGTAATCAAAAAATACGGTGCAAATCAAGTGGCGCAAATCATTACTTATGGTAAAATGGCAACTAAATCGGCTATTAAAGATGCGGCGCGTGTGTTAGATTTACCTTTATATGAATCGGAACGTATCGCCAAAATGATTCCGACCATGATGCCTAGTAAATGGAATTTGCGTCGTTTTTTATCAGAACCAGAGGAAGATATCAAAAAAGTATTGCGTTCGGAAGAGTTTGATGCGGTGAAAGAATTAATCAACGTTGCCAAACAAAACGATTTGCTTTCAGAAACCATTCAGCAGGCAAAAATCATTGAAGGTTCTATGCGAAACACCGGAATTCATGCCTGTGGAGTAATCATTACGCCCGATGATATTACCAATTTCGTGCCTGTTCAAACGGCAAAAGATTCTGAATTGTATGTAACTCAATTTGATAACTCGGTAGCCGAGAGTGCCGGTTTGCTTAAAATGGATTTCTTGGGTTTAAAAACCCTTACTTTAATAAAAGATACCGTTGCAATTATAAAGCAACGTACCGGTTTAGAAATAGATCCAGAAGAAATTCCGATTGATGATGCGAAAACCTATGAATTGTTCCAACGCGGAGAAACCGTAGGTGTGTTTCAATACGAATCGCCGGGAATGCAAAAATACATGCGCGAGCTGAAACCTACGGTTTTTGGTGATTTAATTGCCATGAATGCTTTGTATCGCCCGGGACCGCTAGAATATATTCCATCGTTCGTTCGAAGAAAAAATGGTGAGGAAGAAATTACCTACGATTTAGATGCATGCGAAGAATACTTAAAAGAAACCTACGGAATCACTGTTTATCAGGAACAGGTAATGCTTTTGTCGCAAAAATTAGCCGATTTTACTAAAGGTGAAGCCGATGTGTTGCGTAAGGCAATGGGTAAAAAACAAAAAGATGTTTTGGATAAAATGAAACCTAAATTTGTAGAACAAGCAGCTGCAAAAGGACATGATCCTAAAATATTAGAAAAAATCTGGAAAGACTGGGAAGCTTTTGCTTCGTATGCCTTCAACAAGTCACACTCTACTTGTTATGCGTGGGTGGCTTATCAAACCGCTTATTTAAAAGCACATTACCCAGCAGAATATATGGCTGCTGTGCTTTCAAACAATATGAACGATATTAAATCGGTTACTTTTTTCATGGAAGAGTGCCGCCGCATGGGCTTAGACGTGTTAGGCCCTGATGTAAATGAGTCGCACTACAAATTTGCCGTAAACGAGAATTATCAAATTCGCTTTGGTATGGGTGCTATTAAAGGAGTTGGCGAAGGTGCTGTAAACACCATTATCGAGAATAGAAAAAACGGAAATTATAAATCGATTTTTGATTTGGCAAAACGCATCGACTTAAGATCGGCCAATAAAAAAGCCTTCGAAAATCTGGCATTGGCCGGTGGTTTTGATTGTTTTACAGATACGCATCGCGCACAATATTTTTATACCGAAGGCGATGGAATTACTTTTTTAGAGAAAGCAATGAAATACGGAGCTAAATTTCAAGAAAATGAAAACTCTGCCCAAGTGAGTTTGTTTGGAGAAAGCAGCGAAGTACAAATTCCCGAGCCTGTAATTCCAAGTTGCGAAGAATGGACAACGATGGAAAAATTGGCAAAAGAAAAAGATGTCGTGGGTATTTACATTTCAGGGCATCCGTTAGATGATTTTAAGTTTGAACTCAAATATTTTTGCAATGTAAAATTAGAGCAGTTGAAAAATTTAGATCTTTTGGTGGGCAGAACCGTAACTTTTGGCGGAATGATTTCAAATGTGCAGTTCAAAACCTCTTCAAAAGGAAAAGATTGGGCGATTTTTACGGTAGAAGGATATGATGAAAGCATTGAAATGCGCATGTTTAATGAAGATTATCTGAAAAACCGACACTTTTTGTTGAACAACACTTTTGTGTATTTTAAGGTGTATGTTAAAGAAGGCTGGATTAAGAAAGATAGCAACGAACGTTCAGAACCGCGCATGCAGTTTGTTGAGCTAAAGTTGTTGAACGAAGTGATTCCAACATTTGCCAAAAAACTAATTATTCAAATCGATGTTCGCCAATTAAAAGAAATGCAAGTTGAAAAAATTCGTTTTATAATGGATCAAAATCCCGGTTCAAAAGCAGTTGTTTTTGAAGTTTTTGAATTGGAAGAAGTGCAAAATCGTTTGCAAACCGAAGAGATCAACAAATTATTGCCCGATGTGTCAGACGAAGGAACGGCAGAGCTCATAGAAGAAAAAACCACCGACATTCCATTGCCCGAGGTGCAGTATTTGAAAAAAAATCTATTAGAAATGCCCAGCAAAAATATGCGCATTGAAATATCGTCTGATTTATTAGAAGAGTTAGAGCGTATGCAGGTTTCCTTTAGATTGAATTAAAAAAGCTTATTGTGCAATAGACAGAAGTTATGATTTGGGGCTTGCACCAATTAAAAAAATGATTAAATTTGTATAGAACATAGATATAAAAAATAAATTATGGCTTTAGAAATAACAGATGCTACCTTTGACGAAGTAGTATTAAAATCAGACAAACCAGTAGTAGTAGATTTTTGGGCAGAATGGTGTGGTCCTTGTAAAATGTTAGGTCCAACTATTGAAGAACTATCAGGTGATTTTGATGGAAAAGTAGTAGTAGGAAAAGTAGATGTAGATGCAAATCAAGATTTTGCATCGCAATACGGGGTGCGCAATATACCAACAGTTTTAATTTTTCAAAACGGAGAAGTAGTTGGTCGCCAAGTAGGTGTAGCACCAAAACAAACATACGTTGATGCTTTAAATAAACTTTTATAAGCAATATACATACAAAAGATGCCGGATTTATTCCGGTATTTTTTTTGTAAATAACTGAAAAATAACCCTCTGAAAAAAATATGAGCAACAACAATTGAATTTTTTAAAAAAATGTTTGCACCATTAGTAAATGGTCGTATATTTGCACCGTTGAATTAATGAAGAACACATTAAGATCACAAACGGTTTGGTAGTTCAGTTGGTTAGAATACATGCCTGTCACGCATGGGGTCGCGGGTTCGAGTCCCGTCCAGACCGCAAAAAACAAAAGAACAAGTTTCTTTACAATTTTGCGAAAGTAAAATTTCTTTGACATAAAACATTATCTTGGTTTGGTAGTTCAGTTGGTTAGAATACATGCCTGTCACGCATGGGGTCGCGGGTTCGAGTCCCGTCCAGACCGCCAAGATACAATAGCCCTTCGGTTACGAGGGGCTTTTGTGCCCTTTAATGTTTTGGTTTGGTAGTTCAGTTGGTTAGAATACATGCCTGTCACGCATGGGGTCGCGGGTTCGAGTCCCGTCCAGACCGCGAGATTCTCGCTTTAGAATCAAAAATAGTTGTGTTGTTTAGGTACGCAAGTACCTGGTTTAGTAGTTAGACCAATGAAAAGCTTTCCAAATCGGAGGGCTTTTTTGATTTTTTACAACTTAATACATTTCTTATGAAAAATATTTTATCCTTATTTATTATTTTGTTTGTTTGCTTATCAACATTCGCTCAAGAAACATCTATAATTCCGCAAGTAAAAGCACGCCCAAAAGAAGGAATGGAAAGTTTTATGCAAAACTTCATTAAAGAATTTAAAATTCCACATGTATCGAATAATATAGATGAAATTGCAATTAGATTAAAATTCATAGTAGAAGAAGATGGTTCTTTTTCTGATATTCAAGTGGTGGATGATAAAAGTGGGGTAGGAGAAGAAGCTAAACGTGTTTTAATGCTAATGCCTTCATGGAATCCTGCATTATATGATGATAAAGCTATTAAAAGTTCTTTTACTTTACCTATTAAAATAAGAATTGACAATATTGGTAATCCTTCTGATGTTCAATTTAAAACTGAACAAGAGATTGCTTCATATCTACAGTCATTGACAACTAATAAAATAGAAAATAAACATTTTGAATTTTCGTGCAATTGTATCTTTGAGAAAAATATTTTTCACGAAAAAAATAAAATAGTAGAATTTTCTTATGATGCTCCAGATAAAAGTGTCTTTTATTCAATTGGTTTAAAAGTCGCAGAATCTGATAATGTTGAAGATTATTTTACAGGTATAAAGAATGATGTAGAAAGGCAAAACGGAACATATAAAGAGGTTCAATATAAAAGTAAAAAAGCGATAGAAACTCTAATTAGTGTTCCAAGTGAAGGGTATGAATTTTATTATCGAACAATGTTTTTTAAGGAAAATAACTTTGTTGTTGGTTTAAATGTTGTTTCTGTAAATAGACAAATATTAGATTTAACATTTAATCATTTAGTGAAAAACTTTAGATGGAAAGATGCAAATAACTCTAATTGAGTATTATTTTGTAATTTAGGAAGTATATAATTGATTTTCAAAACCTATGAAAACCTTCCTGCTCATCTTTCTTATTCTGTTTTCGTCAGATATTATTCAAGCTCAAGAAATAAATGAGATGGATGATAACAAAATATATCGATTTGTACAGAAACAAGCAGTACCCAAACAAGAAATGTCTGCTTTTTTGCAAGCTTTCACTAATGAGTTTAATCCATTGGTTATTCCGCCAAAATATGATGAAATTTCTTTTAAACTGCAATTTGTTGTCGAAAAAAATGGGTTGCTTTCTAATGCTGAAATAAAAGGAAATGAACATGCTTATGGTTATATCGGTGAAATAATCAGGGTTTTAAAAATGATGCCGGCTTGGAAACCTGCCGAAAAAAATGGAAAAATAGTTCGTTCTTTTCATACAGTGCCCATTACACTTAGGTTTCCCATGCGAAATGTTGATAAAGCCTTATTAGACAAAGCCATTTTAGAACGAACAGTAAGCACCGATTATTTTGAATTTGAGTGTAGTTGTAAATTAATCAATAGCAGCACCAATCAATACAATAAGGTGAAAGAGTTTTCATACAGCACCGCAGACAACAGCACTTTTTACTCCATTACCATAAAGGAAATACTTTTGAGCAATACAACGCACCATTTGAATATCATTAAAACAGATGCGGCATTGAAAAAAACAGCAATTAAGGAAGTTGATTACAAAAGCTATAAAGCTTTAGAAGGCTATTTCAGTGTGAATAGTAATGAAGTGATGTATTATAACAACACCATTTACTTTATCGCTGGGACCTATTTAATCAATATCACAGTGATTTCGACCAATGCGCAAATTTCAAAGTTTAATTTTGCTGATTTGAAACGAACCTTCAAACTAAAAATCTAAAACCAAACACTCCAATACTTCCAAACGGTGTGAATATAAATCCCCAATAAAATCATACAAAACACAAATTTTACAAAAGTAGAGGCCACAAAACCTATAAAAGAACCCGTAGCTGCTTTCAATGCTCGTTTTGAATCGGTTTGGTCGTAAATCAATTCCCCAATAAAAGCACCTAAGAATGGCCCAATAACAAACCCAAAAGGAGGAAAGAATAGCCCCACAATCAATCCAATGTTTGTGCCCCAAATTCCGTACTTGCTGCCGCCAAAGCGTTTGGTGCCTTGTGCCGGAATCACATAATCTAAAATCACAATGATCAGCGTAAATACAAACGTAATTCCCAATAGCCAATAGTCAAAAACGATGCCGGGTGTGGTGTATAAAATCAGCAGTCCAATCCAGCTGATAGGCGGTCCGGGTAAAGCAGGCAACACGCTGCCAACAATTCCGGCAATTACAAATAACAAACTTATAATCAGTATTAAAATTTCCATAGTAATTTTTTTGTATTTTTGTCTCTAAATTTACGATTTAATTGTTCATGAAGAATTATTGGGCATTTCTTTTTTTTAGTATTTTTCTTACTTCTTGCAATTTCGCACAGAAAGAACTACCTAATTCACAAGAGTTGTTAAGACGCGAATTGCATACTATCGATTGGAATAAAGTAGATACCTATCCTACTTATGATGCCTGCGAAAAGCTAAAAACAGAAGAGGAAAACAAAGCGTGTTTTTTTGATCGATTGCATTTTGAAGTGGTTCATGTTTTAAAAACCGATTCACTGGTGCAAATTTCTACTATTGATACCGTACAGTTTTTAGTAACAATTTCTCCGAAGAGCGACCTTCAGTTCAAAACACAAATGGTAAATGAAAAATTGCTTCCCAAAAAAATGCTAGACAGTATTATGGCGCATCACCAAAAAAGTTTTTCAAAAATACATCCGGCAACCAAACGCGGTATTCCCGTTAAAACCCAATTTATACTGCCTGTTGGTTTAAATTCTTCTTCGGATTAAAAATAAGCAGAAAAATACTTCCAATTGATATAGGAATTACCAAATTTAACAACCAAATAAGAGCTGCTACAAGCGTTACAATCCATCCGTCCACACCAAAAAAGCTGAATAAATAAATAGCCACACTTCCTTTCAAAGCAAAATCTACCGCTTGAAAATTGGGCAAGCTCGATGCCAACAGATAAATACTCGCCACCACAGCCAATAATACAATATACGAGATTTCTACATGGAAAAGTGTGTACAGAATAAAATACTGATGGATCAACACTACATACCTTAACAAAGCCAAACCGATGTTTTTTCGATGAATTGTTTTAGGAATTTCGTTTAAACTTTTAAACAGTGTTTGCAGTGAATAACCCTTTATGCGAATGTTTTTAACGGAAAAAAACACTACAATTACCGCTATTAAAACCCCGAAAAACAGTAAAATATATTTTGTAGCAATAAATTGGTATAAAGAATTAATGTAAAACGTACCAATTAACCCAAAACTAACAGAAAATACCACTTGAATACCGTTGCAAACCGCATTTAAAAAGATAATTTTCACGGTGTTTTTCCGCTCATAAAACCATGCTTTTCCTGCGTATTCGCCAATACCGTTTGGTGTAACAATCCCAAAAGTAATACCAATTAAAACCTGTTTGGTGCTTTCCCAAATGCTGATTGGCTTTACAGTTTGTGCCAAATTTTTCCATTTTAAAATCTCGATAAATCTGTTTAAAAAGGTAAGCAGCAACAGTATGTCCACTAAAAACCATGCATTTGGTTTGTGTAAGGCTTTGGCAATAATTTCCCAATCGAAATCTTTCTCGGTGAGTTGTTTGTTAATAAAATAAAAAGCGCCACCAACTACTGCTATTTTTAGCAACAGTATTAGGAATTGTTTCATTTTGGGCGATAGCAATTTCATAGTGCAAAGAAATGATTTTTTTGAGCACCTGCATATTAAATTAACGAATTATATGGATGATTGGCTTCGATTGAAATAAAAAATGCTCCAAATTTTATTGGAGCATTTTTATAGATGTTCTTTAAAAAACCTAACTAACTAACTTCTTCGTTTTCTTTATCTAAATATTCCTGAACAATCTCGATTGCATTGGTAATTACATCACTCAAGGCAGTAATAAAAGTGCCGTCTTCGGCGCTGTTTATTGCGTGTTTAATAGCTTCGGTTTCTTTAGTAATGATTTCATAAGTAACAGTGCGTTCTGATTCTGAAATACCCTCCATAATCAAATCAATGATTTCTTGTTCGGTTCTGCCACGCAAGTGTTTTTCCTGTCGAATAATAATATGGTCAAACATTCGGGCAGCAATCATGGCACATTCTTTAATGTCTTCATCTCTTCGGTCTCCAACTCCGGCAATAATTCCTATTTTTTTAGTGGCTTCCACGGTACTTAAATATTCTTCCACACCACGATAACCGGCAGGATTATGTGCAAAATCAATCAAAACTTTAAACTTTTTAAACTCAAAAATATTCATTCGCCCTGGAGTTTGTGCAGCACTCGGAATAAATGTTTGTAGGGATAAACTAATATCTTCGGTTTTAAATCCTTGTAAGTATGCCGCTAAAGTTGCTGCCAACACATTGGCAATCATAAATTTTGCTTTTCCCCCAAGAGTTAACGGAACATGAGTGGCTCTTTCAACACGAATTTTCCATTCTCCTTTTTTTATGGTGATGAAACCGTTTTCATAAACCGCTACAATTTTTCCATCTTTTGCAAATTGTTTTACGATTGGGGCATTTTCATCCATGCTGAAATAAGCCACATTGCAACTTAAATCCTTTGCAATTTTCAGGCATTGTTCATCTTCTGCGTTTAAGATTGCCCAGCCGTCTTCTTTCACACTGCGCACAACCACACTTTTTACGCGGGCTAAATCGTCTAAGGTATGAATATCAGACAATCCCAAATGATCTTCTTGAATATTTGTGATGATTCCAATATCACAACGACTAAATCCAAGCCCCGACCTTAAAATACCTCCTCTTGCCGTTTCTAAAACAGCAAATTCTACCGTAGGGTCTTTCAATATATATTCTGCCGAAATAGGTCCGGTGGTGTCGCCTTTTTCCATCATGTGGTTTTGCACATAAATTCCGTCTGATGTGGTGAAACCCACTTTGTAACCGTTATTTTTTACAATATGTGCAATTAATCGGGTGGTGGTTGTTTTGCCATTTGTTCCTGTTACAGCAATGATAGGAATACGGCTTGGTTTTCCGGGCGGATACAACATATCAATCACCGGAGCGGCAACATTTCTGGGTAATCCTTCGCTTGGAGCCAAATGCATGCGGAAACCAGGAGCTGCGTTTACTTCTAAAATACATCCACCATTTTCCTTAAGTGGTTGTGTTAAATTTTCTGCCATGATATCAATTCCGCAAACATCTAAACCAATTACGCGAGAAATGCGTTCGCAAAGAAAAATGTTTTCGGGATGCATCATATCAGTCACATCAACCGATGTTCCACCGGTGCTTAAATTAGCAGTAGATTTTAAATATACAATTTCGCCTTTGTTGGGAATTGTTTCTAAAGTATAGCCCAATTTATCTAATAAATCGGTGGTATCTCGGTCCACATCAATTTGCGTTAAAACATTTTCATGTCCGTACCCGCGTCTTGGGTCTTGATTGGTTTCATCGATTAATTGTTGAATGGTTTGCACGCCATCACCTTTCACATGAGCGGGTTCTCTTTTGGCAGCTGCCACCAATTTATGATCGATTATCAACACACGAAAATCAAATCCGGTAATAAATTTTTCAACGATCACTCTGCGGCTGTAATTTTTTGCATAAGCCAATCCGGTGACCGCATCTTCCCAATTTTTCACGTTAATTGATGCACCCTTGCCGTGATTACCGTCTAAAGGTTTAATCACAATTGGGTATCCAATTTTTTTCACTACTTCTTCTAAATCTTCTTCATCCACACAAATGCCGCCACTTGCCACAGGAATCGACGCCAATTCTAACAAGCGTTTGGTTTCTTCTTTATCACAAGCAATGTCCACAGCAATATTGCTTGTTTTGCAGGTGATAGTTGCCTGGAAACGCATTTGATTGATGCCATATCCCAACTGAACTAAGGAATTAGTACCTAAACGAATCCAAGGAATATCGCGTGCAACTGCTTCTTCCACAATGCTTCCGGTTGACGGTCCCAAGCGAACGCGTTCGCGAATTTCACGCATTCTTTGAATGTCTGCTTCCACATCGTATTCGGTTCCAGCAATTAAAGCTTCGGCAATACGAACGGCACTTTCAGCCGCAAACAAGCCAACGTTTTCTTCGGTATAACTAAAAACTACATTGTAAACACCTGGTGTTTTGGTTTCACGCGTTCTTCCAAAGCCTGTTTCCATGCCGGCTAGCGTTTGAATTTCTAATGCAATATGCTCAATAACATGTCCCATCCACGTGCCTCGTTCTACACGAGAGAAAAAACCACCTCTGGTTCCTTCTGAACAGCGATGTTCAATCATCGTTGGAAACATTGCTTCAATTCGCTCTCTAAATCCTTCAATTTTATTGGTGGGAAATTCTTCCATTTCTTCCAAATCTAATCGCATTTGTATTAATTTTTTTCTGCGAACGCTCCAAATGTTAGGTCCTCTTAAGGCTTGTACTTTTAATATTTTCATAAAAAACAATAATTTTTTCTTATATGATGTTCATTTTGTTAAAAATAAAAAAATATTTTAAATGTTGATTGTTTTAGATAAAAAAAACGAAATAAATAGTGAATATACTAATTAGTGCTTTCTCTCTGAAAGATTCCTTGCGTTTGACGATTTTTTTTGAAAAGTGTGTAAAAAAAATTATCATTTTCTTTTGTGTTGGAATTTGTGTAATTTCAAGAAATAGTTATTTTTACGCCATGGAAATATTAGGAAAATTAATTATAATAGGTGGTGCTGTAGATAAGGGAAGTTTTACAGAAACCAATTTAGATAAAGACGCTTCAAAGAATTTGAATTTTTTTGAAACAGGAATTCTAAAAAGAATCATTGAGGAATCAAAACATAAGGAAAAATCACGAATTGAAGTGATTACAACTGCGTCGAAAATTCCAAGAGAAATAGGTCCCGAATATATTAAAGCATTCAGCTATTTAGAGGCAAACAACGCCGATGTGTTGTATATTGAAAACCGCGAACAGGCAAGCGATCCGGAGGTTTTAGAGCGCTTAAAAGCAGCAGATGTGGTAATGTTTACCGGCGGCGATCAATTGCGTTTAACCTCTATTTTGGGTGGAACTCCTTTTGTAGATTTGTTGATTTCGAAATACAGAACTACCGAATTTATCTATGCCGGAACATCAGCAGGTGCAGCAGCAGCCTCAAACAGTATGATTTATCAAGGAAGCAGCAAGGAAGCTTTGCTGAAAGGTGAAGTAAAAATCACATCGGGTTTAGGGTTGATTGACGATGTGGTGATTGATACACACTTCGTTCAAAGGGGGCGAATTGGTCGTTTGTTTCAAGCAGTAGTGAGCAATCCAAAAGTTTTAGGTGTTGGCTTGGGCGAAGATACGGGCTTGTTGATTACCAATGGGCATCAAATGGAAGCTATTGGTTCGGGCTTGGTGATTCTGGTTGACGGACGAGAAGTAAAAGACACCAGTTTAACACAAGTGGAATTGGGTCAACCTATATCAATCAATCATTTGGTAACACACGTGATGAGTCAATTTGATAAATTTGATCTAAATACATATAAAATGAGTATTCATTCTTCGCAATATACAAATTAAGAGGTTATGAAAATCATTATTCACGGTGGTTTTTTCTCTGAATCAACCACCAATTTAGAAACCAAAATTGCCAAACAACAAGCACTTTTACGCATTGTGAAAGATGCTTATGCGTATTTGCAAAATCATTCGGCATTAGAAACAGTGGTCTATGCGGTTTCGCAGTTAGAAGACGATGAATTGTTCAATGCAGGAATTGGTTCTCAAATTCAATCTGACGGAAAAATAAGAATGAGTGCTTCTTTAATGGACGGCGAAACGCAGAAAATGAGCGGTGTGATTAATATCGAAGACGTTAAAAACCCCATTCAAGTGGCAGAGGTTTTAATGCAGGTTGACGACCGAATTTTAGGCGGAAGCGGCGCTACAAACTTTGCCCGTAAGCATGGATTTGAAGCTTTTTCTACTGAAATCCCCCAACGAAAAGCTGAATACGAAGCAAAAGTAAAATCGTTAGGAACAGGAACTGTTGGTTGTGTTGTTTTAGATAAAAACGGAAAAATTGCAGTTGCTACTTCAACCGGCGGAAAAGGGTTTGAAATTCCTGGAAGAATATCCGATTCAGCTACCGTTGCCGGAAATTATGCCAATTCATTTTGCGGTGTAAGCTTAACAGGCGTTGGCGAAGATATTGTGAGCGGTGCCGTGGCAGCAAAGATTGTAACCCGTGTTACCGATGGTTTTTCGTTAGAACAAGCGTTTGAAAAAACCTTTGCCGAATTAAAGCCTTACGATGGTTTTGCAGGAGCAATTGCGATTGACAATCAGGGTAATATCTTTCATCAAGATTCGCATCCAAGTATGGTTTTTGCAAGTTTTGATGGTATAAAGGAAGAAGTTTTTCAGTAATGAAAAATTAAATATGTGCCGCAACTTTTAAATAATAGTTGTAACTTTATTTGCTGAAATTTAGTTTAATATATCGTTGATAATTAGTTTATTACACGTTTATTTTGAATTAAATTTTACACTATTTCAATTTATAAAGACAATTTTGGCAAACGAACGTATTATATTAGGAATTGATCCCGGAACAACCATTATGGGTTTTGGATTGATTAAAGTGGTGAAAAATTCCATGGAATTCATGCAACTGAACGAGTTAAATCTTGCCAAAATGACCGATCCTTATTTAAAATTGCAACGCATTTTTGAACGCACCATTGAATTGATCGATACACATAATCCCGATGAAATAGCAATCGAAGCGCCGTTTTTCGGAAAAAATGTACAATCGATGCTGAAATTGGGTAGGGCACAAGGTGTGGCAATGGCAGCCGGATTATCACGCCAAATTCCTATTACCGAATACGAGCCCAAGAAGATAAAAATGGCAATTACAGGCAACGGAAATGCCAGTAAAGAACAAGTAGCCAAAATGTTACAGCAATTATTGGGTATAAAAGAATTGCCCAAAAACCTAGATTCTACCGATGGTTTGGCAGCTGCGGTTTGTCATTATTTTAACTCAGGAAAAACCGTTGTAGGCAAAAGCTATTCAGGTTGGGGCGCGTTTGTTAGTCAAAACGCCGATCGTGTAAATAAAAAATAATGGCAGGCATTTATATCCATATTCCTTTTTGTAAACAAGCTTGTCATTACTGCGACTTTCATTTTTCTACCTCACTGAAAAAGAAAGAAGAGATGATTGCGGCATTGCATCGGGAACTTTTTTTACGAAAAAATGAAATTACAGAGCCCATAGAAACCATTTATTTTGGTGGAGGAACTCCGAGTGTTTTATCGAACCAAGAAATTAATTTATTGGTTGATGCCATTTATCAGCTATTTGATGTTGTTCAGAAGCCGGAGATTACATTGGAAGCCAATCCAGATGATTTAACGGCAGATCGAATAAAAGAATTGGCTGAATCAAAAATCAATCGTTTAAGCATCGGGATTCAATCTTTTTTTGATGAAGATATAAAAATGATGAACCGGGCGCATAATGCTGATGAAGCGTGGAATTCGTTGCAAGAAGCCAAAAAATATTTTGATAATATTTCGATTGATTTAATTTATGGAATTCCCGAAATGACTGTTGATCGCTGGCAGCAAAACGTTCAGAAAGCATTAGATTTAAACATTCCGCATATATCCAGTTACGCGTTAACCGTTGAACCAAAAACGGCATTGGCAACCTTGATTAAAAACGGAAAAATCCCCACACCAGACGACGGAGTTGCCCATGAACATTTTTTATTATTGATTGAAATGCTAGAAAAAGCAGGATTTATTCATTACGAATTATCTAATTTTGGTAAGCCCGATTATTTCTCTAAAAATAATTCTGCTTATTGGTTGGGAAAGAACTATTTAGGAATTGGTCCTTCTGCACATAGTTTTAATGGCGAAAACCGCTCGTGGAATATTGCCAATAATTCTTTGTATATAAAAGCTATTCAACAAGATAAATTACCAAGCGAAGTAGAAGTTTTATCCAAAAATGATCGCTACAACGAATATGTAATGACAGGTTTACGAACCGTTTGGGGCGTATCTTTAGAAAAAATAAAAGTCGATTTTGGACAAAATTATTTAGATTATTTATTGAAAAACGCAGAAATTTTTCTCACCAACGAAAAATTGATAATTGAAAAGAACATTTTAAAAACAACTTTAAAAGGTAAATTCTTTTGCGATGGCATTGCAAGTGAATTGTTTTGGATTCATTGATAATTCCCACAGACGCACAGATGATTTTTTTTTTTCTATCTGTAATCGCTCTCGCGAGCGTCACGCTCGTGAAAAGTTTGAGGAATTTAATGTACGAGCAAGATGCTCGCACCAGCAAAAAATTAAATAATTAGCTGTTTAAACAACCGCAAGAGCAAAACATAATATGACTAAACAAATAACTTTAATACTTCTTATGGGATTTTTTTCATTTTTATTTGGTTGTAAAAATAATAACAATCAAAACGTACAAAAGAATAATATTGAGAGTAGTAATCTTGAAGAAATTACTTCTCGAATAGATTTTGAAGAAGGTTGGAAAGATATTTTTCTTAAAATTATCGAAGATAAAAGAACAGATAGTTCACATATTTATATTGTAAAAGGACTTTACAAAGAAGAGATTGTAGGGCTTCAAATAGAAATAAGTTCTAATATAAATGCAGGATTTATAGGGAATGAAATAGATCATAAGAATGGTTTTGTTTTAAAAGGCGTTAGCTTTAAATCAATTGGAAAAGAAAGTGATGAATTGGTTAATGCACTAGCTGAATTGTATGAAGTCCCAATGAAAAAGAGTTTTACGAAGCAAGCTATTTCTGCAACCGTATTTTCACTAAATGAGGAAATGGTAAATCTTGCCAAAAATGGTTACTATAAACTTAAACTTTTCTTTGAAGAAGATAATGAAGATTTGTATTCTGAACTTTATTTGAATATAAATACCGAAACACAAGAGATTGAACTACACGAAAAAGATGAGGAATATAGAATTCCAATAATAAAAATACTAACTAATTAGTATGAAATCTATGAAGACAACCATACAACATAACAACAAAACCTACACTATCGATTTATCACAACCCATCGATATTTCTTTACCAATTCAAAACAATGAGCAAAATCCCATTGCTTGGTATTTGGATCAGCCTGAAATAAATCCTGTGGTTATGGGCGATTTTGTAGGCAGTGTGGCATCGGGTAAATCATCAACAAATTTTAATAATATTTTGTTCAATCCGCATGGTCATGGCACACATACCGAATGTTTGGGACATATTACCAAGGATTTTTATTCAATCAATCAAACCCTAAAAACGTTTTTTTTTACGGCTGAATTAATTTCTATTGAACCTGAAATGATAGACGATGATTCAGTAATCACAAAAAATCAGATTGAAAAAGCATTGCAAAATAAATCATCGGAAGCTTTAATTATCCGAACGCTTCCAAATTCAATCGATAAAAAGCATAAAAATTATTCCAATACCAATCCGGCTTATTTATCTGAAGAAGCTGCTGTTTTTATCAGAGAAAAGGGAATAGAGCATTTGTTGATTGATTTACCAAGTGTGGACAAAGAAGTTGATGAAGGTAAATTAGTGGCGCATAAAGCCTTTTGGAATGTGAAAAATATAAACGAAGTAAATGCCGATGCCCGTTTTCATTGCACCATTACCGAATTGGTTTTTATTGATAATGAAGTTGCAAACGGAACATATATTTTAAACCTGCAAATTGCCTCTTTCGAAAACGATGCATCGCCAAGTAAACCTGTGGTTTTTAAAGTTTTCTAAATGAAAAAAGACCATTTTTCATGGTCTTTTAATTAAATTTAATTCTCCAAAGGTAAGAAATTATAATTTTTAGAATAATACAACATTTGTTCTGCAAACGTTTTAGGATAGGTGATCACTATATCGGTAATTTCGCCTTGTTCATTGGTTACAGGAACTAAAATTGGGTTTACAAAACCGCGATATGGTGCTGTGTTGAATTTTTTGTTGCGCTCCAACACTTCTTTATGCAATTGTTTGTCCACTTTTACCCCGTAGTTTTCTACCAAACTTTTAGCGGCTTTAAAATCACCTTCCGATTTTATGCGTTGAGTTTCTCGCAGTAGTTCTCCAAACAATTCATGTAAACGTTCATAATTGTTTATTTTAAAATAGGTTTTGTTGTCGCGAACCACTTTTTCTATTACATTTTCTGCTTTTCCTTTTTCATACACCCAAGCCGAAACCCATTGGCGATTGCGCATGTGTGCTTCTTCAATATCACTGCCTGGTTCAATACGCACCAATTGCGTCATTAAGCCATTGCGGATATAATCATTGTATGCAGCCATTCCCAAGCTTTTCCAGTCATCTACCAAGCCCAAATCTTGTATCTTTTGGTCGTATAAATAATATAATGCTACTAAATCGGCACGACCTTCTTCTAAAGTAGATGCGTAGCTTTTTAGTGTTTCTTTAGGTGTGCCCACTCCAGGATTTAGTTGTCCTGATGCATGCCCGATTACTTCGTGCAAAGCCGTGTGTAATTTATCTGCCAATTCGCTGTATCGTTCCGATAATTGTATTTCATTTTCATCGAAGGCAAATTCTTTTAATTTATCACTTCCGCCTGCTTTGTTGTATGCTTCAATAATATTTCCTAACGAAATAGATTTAGATCCATGCTCAGCACGAATCCAATCGGCATTGGGTAAATTCACTCCAATCGGTGTTGCGGGAGAGGTGTCGCCACTTTCTGCTGCCACAATAACTGTTTTATAAGAAACGCCCACCACATTTTTCTTTTTATGTTCGGGCATTAAAGGGGAATTGTCTTCAAACCACTGCGCACTTTTAGAAATCACTTCCATTTTAGCAGACATATCAAAATCTTTTATCTGCACAGTTGATTCATATGAAGCTTTGTGTCCCAATGGATCGTTATACACTTCTATAAATCCATTGATATAATCGATATTTCCTTCGGTTGCTTTTACCCACGCCACGTTGTAATCGTCCCATTTTTTAAGGTCGCCGGTTTTGTAAAAATCAATCAAAATATTTAAAGCTTCGGCTTGTTCTTTATTTTCTGATACTTTTACGGCTTTTTCCAACCAAAAAACAATTTTGTCGATAGCAGCACCATACATTCCGCCACTGCGCCAAATGCGTTCTTCTATTTTGCCCGATTCTGTTCGTACTAGTTTTGAATTCAATCCAAAAGAAAGTGGGCGCAAGCTATCTGGTTGCGGCATGTTGGCATAGAATTTTTCTACGTCGGCCGCATTTAATCCTTTGCCATAAAAATTTACAGCCGATCCTTGGACCAAACCTTTCGATTCGTTTAGGTTGACTTTTTTGGCATCTACATCGTTAAAAAGGATTTCCACAATGCTTGCACTTAGGTTTGTTTTGGTGTCTTTTAATAGTTTTTGAAGATACGTTTGCGGAAAACCTGGTTTTATTTTATCGTTTGAATAATGATGGTGAATACCGTTTGAAAACCAAATTCGTTTTAAATAGGTTTCAAATTTTTTCCAGTTTTCACTAGATCTATCGCCTTTGTAGTTGGTATAGATGTTTTCTAAAGCTGTGCGAATTTTTAGATTGTATTTGTAGTTTTGATCCCAAAAAATATCGCGGCCAGAATATCCTGCTTGTGCCAAATAATAGACAAGCTTTTTTTCTTTCAGGGTTAGTTTTTCCCAACCCGGAATATCGTATTTCAACACTTGCACATCGGCAAATTGCTCAGGTTGAAACTGAATGTTTTTCAAACTGTCTATTCTGCGCGTTTCATGCTGCATTTTGTCTTCTTTGTTGCAAGCAGTTATCGAAGCAACTGCCAAAGCTATTAGGGCAAATTGATTAAATTTCATAGATGAATACGTGTTAATAAAACAAATATATTAATAATTATATGGAATTTTGTTTCCATAGATAAGAAGTTTTGCTTTTGTTGAGATAGGGAAAAGCGCGAAACAATTCATAATCGTGTTGCATTTGAAAATTGTGGCTGTGAACTTCTTGGTTTTTCAGGGTAATTTTGATTTGGTTGGATACACCGATGGATACCGAAGGATTAAAAACCGATGTTTTGTTGTATTTTCCTAAAAAATCATGGTGGGTGAATTGTATCTGCTGTATTTCGCCATAGGGTATGAATTGATGCTTTAAGAGAATACCTTCATTTGAAAAAGTCAGCGCGCCTGTAAATGTCCCTTTTGTAAAGTAAAATCGTTTGTAATTGGTTGCTAAATAATAGGCAATATAGCCACAAAGCAGCATATTTATGAAAAACACAATTGTTTTGAAAGTTTTTATGGCAGCAGGTGTTACGCAAAAAAGCAACATGCCCGCAAACAGTGCTACAAACCATTTAGCAATGGCAGGCAATGGCTGTTTGGCGGCTGGATGGAAAAGTTGAAAACGGTACATAAAAAAAGCCTTGATAAAAATCAAAGCGTTAGTTTTGCGGTAAAACGTTTTTTAAAAATTCGTTTAATTGATCAAACAAATCTTTTGGACTGTTGTATAAAATATGAAAATTGCTTAGGGCAAAAAGCAGTTCGTTGGTATCGGCTTCGGCTTTTTGCAGATAAACAATTGGTTTGCGCTTTGCTTTGGCATAACCCAATTCAATACATGAAGTTACGTTTACTTTTGTAGCTTCAATAATCATAAAATTACTAGAATCGATTTCTTTCATTGCTTTTTGCATCAATTCGGCTTCCTGACCTGCTTCAAAAGGATATTTATCAACAAAAATAAATTGCTCTACATTTGCAGAACTCATTGCCATACCCAATGCAATAATTTCTTTTCCTAACGTTTTTCTTGTTTCGGTATCAACCGATATGTATGCTTTCATTTAATTTGGCAGTTTTTTTTGTAAAGGTAAGTAAATTAATAAAGAAAATTATTCTGTGGCAACACTTTCGCGGTTGCTTTCTTCATTTTTTCCTTCTTCAATCATTTCATTTATATCTTCATAGTCTTCTTTTTCGATAGGTTCCACTAAATCCTCCTGATCATTGTTTATTTTGTCGATAAAAAAAGAGCAGTATAAGGGCAAATGATCTGAACCAATGGGTTGCAATGCCTTTAGTTTTTCCACAAAAATATCGGTAGTATGAAACATTTGATCAATCGGAAAACGCAATAATTTATAATTTGCGTGAAAAGTTGATATAAAACCACGACCAATTCGGGGGTCAATTGTTTCGGAAGTTTTTCTAAACAAAACCGATGATTTTGCCCATGCCACATTATTAAAATCGCCAATTACCACCGTAGGTTTTTTGTTTTGTTTTACTTTTTTTGCAACAGCTAATAATTCGCCATCTCGTTCTTTGGCATTTTCTTCTTCGGTAGGGCTTGGCGGCGGCGGATGCACACCAAAAAAAACAAATTCAAAACCGTCTTTGGTTTTAAAATCAGCTTCAATGCTCGGAATATCATCTGCCATGAAATAGTGCTTTTGGCAGTTGGTCATTTCAATTTTAGAATAAAGATGCATTCCATAAGTATTTTCTAAAGCAATTTCACAAAAATAGGGATATTGTTCTTTCAAAGGTTGCAGGGCATTTTCCCAATCTTGATTCGATTCCATAGTGAGAATAATATCAGGATTTACCTCATTAACAAGGTTTAAAAACCGATGGTATTCTTTGTTAAACTGATAAATATTGGTAGATAAAATAGAAATACTTTTAGATGAATTTTGGTTTTTAGTTTTTGTTTCGATTTTATAAAGAGGTGTGTAAGGATACAACAAATACATTTCATAAATCATACAACCCATTAGCGCTGCTTGCATGATATAGAAGTTTGTAGATTTTGGCAGCAGAAACCACGCCGCAATAAAAACAAGAAGTTGCAGTATTAAAATTTGGACTTTACCAAAATCGAAAATTCTGAAAAACCAATGCTGATTTTGTATAAGAGGCACTAATGATGCAAAAACCAAAAGCGCCGAAAAACAATAAAAACCAATTTCCATTCCTTCTTTTTTTTACAAATTTAAAGTTTTAAAACCAAGCAGTTCATAAACATTTGTGAATACTTGCGAGGGTTTTGCTGTTAAATAAATGCGTTGCTTACTTTGCGGATGGGTAAACGCCAAAGTGTGCGCATGCAGCAACATGGTTTTCATGCCAAATTTCTCCAGCCACAATTTGTTCTGTTTGTTGCAACCATGCGGACGATCGCCAATAATTGGGTGTAAAATATGTGCCATGTGTTTGCGTATTTGGTGCATGCGTCCAGTTAATGTCTCGGCTTCAATTAAACTGTAACGAGATGTAGAGTGTTTTCCATAAGGTAAAACAATTTCGGCTTTTTCCAGTGTTTTTATTTTGGTAATAGCATCTTGCAACACACCATCATCACGATGCAAAGCGTAATCAATTGTTAATTCATCGGTGCAAAATCCACGAACAATTGCCCAATATTTTTTTTCGGTTGATTTGTTGGTAAACTGTTCCACTAAATTTCTGTTGGTTTCTTTATCCAAAGCAAAAAGCAAAACGCCCGATGTTTTTCGGTCTAATCGATGTACGGGAAACACTTTCTGGCCAATTTGATCACGCACTATTTGAATGGCAAATTCTTCAGCATTTCGAGCAATAGGCGACTGATGAACCAGTAAATCATGCGGTTTGTTGATGGCAACCAGATATTCGTCTTGATAAATTATTTCGAGTGGATACATTTATTTTTTTTACTTTTATAAAAAAGAAAATGACAAAGTTTATAGTATATACACTTTTGTTTTTGCCGATGTTTCTGTTTGATAAAGGTACTGAAATTAGCGATAAAAAGCTGTTTTTTATACCAATGGAGCAAAATGTTCGAAAAAAAGCAGCTTATCAATTAAAAAATGAAAAGGTGGTTTATCAACTCACTATGAAAAATGGTAAACTATTGTTTATTTGTATGGATAAAAACGAGAAGTATATTGTTTATAGATTTGGTTCAAAAAATAAAATTGAGTTAGAATATCCTAAAGAAAAAGATTTGTCAAGCTTTCAAAAGTTTGAATATTCTGAATATAAAAGAGGTGGAGGAATTCAAAATGCAGCAATGGAATTAAAATATTTAGCTTTTATAAACAACGGAGTAAAGTATGTTGTTTACGATACTTATTTTGCAGAAGGAAATAAAACAAATGCGGGAATTAAAGTGATTGAATCTAAAGACAAAATCACTGATTTAAAAGGATTAAAAAAATCTGCAAAAGGAAATTTATTCAACTTAAAAAATAAAGTAAAACAAGGAGATTGAGTTGTATGATTAAAAAAAATCGCCTTTCAGGGCGATTTTTTTATGGGTTAATTCCGTTTTTGTCCCAAACTATAAAAACCTCACTTAAAACATATTTAGTGAAAATTGGTCTAAATGTGTCGGATCCATATTTTTCATCTAGTTTAAATAACAAACTAGTGATCTCTTTTTCATTTGGTTTTGTTAATATGGAATTGTAATACTGATAGTAAACAGATAACCCCTCTTCTAAAGAAGTAAAATTTGTCTTATCTAGATTTTCCTTAATCCAACTTTTGTATTTTTCAGGTTCTAAAGATCCTTCCGGATAAAAAGATCTACCAACTTTTTCGGAGAATTCTTCCCTATTTTTTTCAAAGTTTATGTAAGCTTCAGATGTATAAAATTCAGTAGCTTTTTTAGCTAATGCTTTAAATTCGTTATCGTTTAAAATTACATCTTCAGTTTTTTGTGAAAAAGCAATACATGGAATAATAAGTAGTATGATTATAGAAATAAACTTTTTCATAATAATTTTATTTAGGAATTAGCTACACATAATTCAAAATTGTCCGCACAAACCGTCAAACTTTTGTTAAAGAAAAAATGAGCGCTTCTATATGCGTTTAAAGCGTCAGGTCCTCCAGCAGTAAATATTACATCGTCTATTAAGTTAGCAAGTGCATTAGCTTCACATGTTTTAAGTTGTTTAGTACATGGGTCTTCGTCAGTTGAGGTTTTTGTGAGCCATTTCTCAAAGTAATAAATTGAAATTTCTGGCTGAGAACCTCTAATGAAGTTGAGAACCTCTTGATGATTATTAAAGCTTAGTTCTAATAAATCTGAAATTGGTTGCCATTCAACTTCAGCATCTTCTATAGAATTAAAATCAGTTTTTTCTAAGTTTAGACCAATCCATTGTAGCATTTCTGTTTCAGTATTGAAATCATCTTTTGATACTGAAATTTTAAATTTAGCTTGAAAAATACTCAAAAGCCTGTTAGATTCCTTATACTCAAATGAGTTTATATAATTGTAGAACAAAGAGTCTATTTGATCATTTTCCATAGACTTATAAGTTTGTTGAGTTGCAAATTTTACATCATGAATATCTTCTTGATTGCCAATTCCAGTATCACTACATCCTAGTAATAAAATAGAAAGAATATTGAAAATAAAAATTTTTTTCATTTTGTTTAAGTTTTAAGTTTATCTTTTTGGGTTCATACAAACTGCCCAATCATCTTGACAACGATTCATACCATCTTGATAGGCTTGTTTAGCAGCCAGATTTGAAACTTTAATTTCATCTTCTGAACAGTCAGTTGCTGAATAATTTTCTCTGATTTCTAATTGATACTGAGCTGAAACACTATCCATACAGTTTTTTAGTATATCATGGCACTTTTGATTATTTGTTGTTACCAAGTTATTAGGGTATATCCATTTGTTAAAACGAAATATGACGTCTTTTAAGGGAGCTGTTTTGATAAAGTTAAATAATGCAGAAAACTTATCCTCCTTAATTTTTTCTAAACTTATTAAAGATGTTAATTCTGCTTCAGCTTCACTTACAGTAACAAAGTTTGTAGTAGCTAAATTATTTTCAACCCAAAGGATTAGCGTACTAACTTTTTTGATATTGTTATAATTGCCAGTATAATTTAACTTTGAAAAAAAAGAGATATGAGCATTTTCAGCATTAAAAAATTCTTGAGAATTTACATAATCATAGAACATTTGGTCAATGTCGTCATCAATTGTAGGCTCATCTTCTGAAGTTACAGACATTGTCTGATTTGTGGTGACTTCATTTGTTTGTGTTAATTCGTTTACTGATTCTGCTGAATCACTTGAACAAGCTACTGTAAAAGCTATTGTACATAACATTAAGATTTTTTTCATATTTAAAATGTTT
The DNA here is from genome assembly GCF_028473145.1 of Flavobacterium sp. CBA20B-1. NCBI lineage: Bacteria > Pseudomonadati > Bacteroidota > Flavobacteriia > Flavobacteriales > Flavobacteriaceae > Flavobacterium > Flavobacterium sp. CBA20B-1. The sequence goes on along the minus strand of NZ_CP092370.1, from coordinate 1,563,720 downwards.
TATATGTTTATTTTGCTAATATATAAAAATATTGTATTGAAATTCAATTATTACTTAATTTTATTTTTAATATTCTGAATAAATTCGAAAAATTTCTTGTTTTTCGGGTGTTTTGAAGCCTTTATTGTATATAATATCCCGAATTAAAGAAATCTTGAAGGAATAAAAAAATCGCCCCGAAAGGCGATTTTCACAATTATGAAAAAAATTATTTAGCGTCTGCATATTTTTTTGCAACAGCATCCCAATTAATCACATTAAAAAATGCGTTGATATAATCGGGTCTGCGGTTTTGGTAGTTTAAGTAGTAGGCGTGTTCCCAAACATCTAAACCTAAAATTGGTGTACCTTCGCAACCAATTCCCGGCATTAAAGGGTTGTCTTGGTTTGCAGTAGCACACACTTCTAATTTACCGTTTTTAACACACAACCAAGCCCATCCCGACCCAAACTGTGTTGCAGCTGCCTTTGCAAATGCATCTTTAAATGCTTCAAAACTTCCAAAAGCTTCGTTGATAGCAGTTGCTAAATCGCCAGTTGGTTCGCCACCAGCATTTGGTGCCATAACTTCCCAAAACAAATTATGATTGTAAAAACCACCACCGTTGTTGCGAAGCGCTTTATTGTTTAAATCTAGATTTTTTAAAATATCATCAATCGATTTTCCTGCTAAATCAGTTCCTTCAATTGCTGCATTCAAATTGTTGGTATATGCTTGGTGGTGTTTCGAGTAGTGAATTTCCATTGTTCGTGCGTCAATATGAGGCTCTAAAGCGTCATAAGAATAAGATAATTTTGGTAATTCGAAAGCCATAACTATTATTTTTTTAAAGATTAGTATTATTTTTATTCCAAATTTACGCAAAAAAACACAGCTATAAAAATTATTATAGCGGCGGTTTGTTAACATTTTTATAAATTATCTTGGAGAAAAAAGCCTTTACCATATACAATGCATCGGCAGGTGCCGGAAAAACCCATACGCTTGTAAAAGAGTATCTTAAAATTTTATTGGGATATTCGAACAAAGACGATGCCTACCGAAATATTTTGGCAATTACCTTTACCAATAAAGCGGTAAACGAAATGAAATCGCGCATTGTGTCGTGTATTTACGCATTTACTTTGAACGAAATTCCTGCGAAGGAATATCAACTGTTGGAACAAATTGTTGCCGAAACAACTTTTACCGAAGCATATATCCGCGAAAAATCGAAAAAGATTTTAAAGAACATTATTCATAATTATGCAGGTTTTGATATTTCTACAATCGATAAATTCACGCACAAAGTAATCCGGTCGTTTGCATTTGATTTGAATTTGCCTTTTCATTTTGAAGTTTCTTTGGATACCGAAGCATTGCTGCAAGAAGCGGTTGATGCCTTAATTGCTCAAGCCGGCGTTAATGAGGAATTAACGAAATTATTGGTCGATTTTTCAATAAGTAAAGCAGATGATGATAAAAGCTGGGATATATCAAGGGAATTAATGGAAATTGGGCGTTTGTTGCTCAATGAAAACAACAAACAAGAGTTGGAAGCATTTGAAAATATTGATATGCAAACGTTTTTGTCGTTAAAAACTTGGTTGCACCATCAAATAGATCAACTTAGCAATCAAACCGTTTTATTGGCAACAGAAGCATTACAATTGTTAGAAACGAATGGTATCAACCTAAAATCGTTTAGCAGAGGCACATTCCCCAATTATTTACAGCGAATTAGTAATAGAGATTTTACTAATGTAAATAAAGAATTTTCTCAACCAGAACATATATCAATAAATAAAACAGCGAAAGATAAAGATGCAATAGAGCAATTAATTCCCGATTTGTTGGCAATCACCAAAAAAATCTATCCATTGTTTGGAAAGATCTATTTTTACGAAGCATTTCTGAAAAATCTGGTGCCACTTTCGTTGTTGAATTTCATCAGCAATGAAATTAATCGCATACAAAACGAACAACAGATTCTTTCGATTTCGCAGTTCAATAAGATTATTTACGAAGAATTAAAAAATCAGCCTGCGCCTTTTATTTATGAACGATTGGGCGAAAAATACCGCCATTTTTTTATTGATGAATTTCAGGATACCTCCGAAATGCAATGGCAAAATCTGGTTCCGTTGATTGATAACGCGCTTTCCGGAGCAGACGATTACGGCAAAGAAGGTTCGCTAATGATTGTGGGCGATCCCAAACAAGCCATTTATCGCTGGCGTGGTGGCAAAGCAGAACAGTTTATGCAGTTGAGCGATGGCGAAAATCCGTTTTCTAATCCTTCCAAAGCTACCGTTAGTTTAGACACCAATTACCGCAGTTTTTCGGAAGTAATCGAATTCAACAACTGCATTTTCAAGTTTTTGGCAAATCAGTTTAATAACGGAGCCTATCAAAATCTCTACGAAAACTATTCGCATCAAAACACCACATCCAAAAAAGGCGGCTTTGTAAAGATTTCATTTCTAGATCAAAACTTGTTATCGGAAGAAAACGAAGTTACAAAAACCGATTTGTACTTAGATGAGGTGCTAAAAACCATAAACAGTGTGTTGCAACAAGGTTTTTCTTTGAGCGATATTGTGGTTTTAACACGTAAAAGTAAAAATGGAGTGGAAGTTGCCAATCATTTAACAAAAAATGGAATCCGCATTTTATCATCGGAAACCTTGTTGATTAATAATGCTACCGAAGTGCAGTTGCTGCTGAATTTGTTACGCTTTTTAAAGAACAATCACGATAAAGAAGCAAAAGCACTGATTTTATATTATGTGGGACGATTTATCTTGAAAGATGCCAAAGTACACGATGTAATTGTGAAAGGAATGGCGATGGATAATGAAACCGATTTTCAGAATTATCTGAAAACATTTGGTATCGAAATCAACTTTAAAGAACTCCGTAAAAACAATTTGTATGTTGCGGTAGAATTAATGGTATCGGCGTTTCTTCCAAGCAAAAAAACCGAAGCCTATGTGCAGTATTTTTTAGATTTAATATTAGAGCGAACCGTTAAAAATCAATCAACCGTAGCCGATTTTCTGAATTATTGGGAGCAGAATTATCATAAATTAAGCATTCCTTCGCCCGAAAACGAAAATGCGGTTCGATTGATGACGGTACACAAAGCCAAAGGGTTGGAATTTCCAGTGGTGATTTATCCCTTTGCCGATGACGATTTCTCTAGATCGCGCGATAAAATTTGGGTTGATTTAGAAGAAAACGAGCAGTTGGTTATCCCGAAAGCATTGGTCGATCTAAAAAACGATGTGAAAATGTATGGCGCAACAGCGCAGCGGTTATACGAACAAAAAAAGCAAGAAGAATTGCTAGATAATTTAAACGTGTTGTATGTGGCATTAACCCGCGCCGAAGAGCAATTATACATCATTAGCAACTATAAACGCAACAAAGACGGGACATTAGCAAACACCTTGGCACGTTTTTTTGTGACTTTTTTAGAAGATTCAGGTCGGCTTTCTGAAAACGAGTTGCATTATCCATTTGGAAATCCTGCCAAAGTTTCTGCGCAAAAAAAGCATCAAGAAAAACCAATCATTATTCAATCGGTAGAAAAGCCTATTACTTCATCGGTGATAAAAATTGCCAAACGCGAAGCGATTATGTGGGATACCAAACAGCAGCAAGCCATTGAAAAAGGAAATTTAATCCACGAATTGCTTTCTGAGATTTTTACTGCAGATGATATCGATTTTGTAATTCAACGCGCAGTTTCAAAAGGAATGATTCCTGCCACTGCAACCGATGAGATTCGTGAAACTATTGAAAAAATTGTATTCCACGAAGCTCTTCAACCGTTTTTTAACAAAGAATACATCATTTATAACGAGCGCACCATTTTGCATCAGTCCTATAAAAATAGCAAACCCGATCGCGTGGCAATCAACGGAAAAAAAGCATATATCATTGATTACAAAACAGGAGAAGAGCAATCGAAATATGCTCAACAAGTAAATGAATATGCCTTAGCAATCGAAGAAATGGGCTATGAAATTGCAAAAAAAGTAGTGTTGTATATTCAAGACGATTTAAAAATAATACATTTGTAACACATCAAATTTTAAACAAAACAAATCATATAATTATGTACGGAGCAATTAAAGAATTTTTGCAAAACGAAATCGACACCATTAAAGAAAATGGTTTGTATAAAAAAGAACGCATTATCACATCGCCGCAAGGAGCCGAAATTAGTATCAACACCGGCGAAACGGTTTTGAATTTTTGTGCAAACAATTATTTGGGGTTATCATCACACCCAGAAGTGGTGCAAGCCGCAAAAGATGCATTAGACAGTCATGGTTTTGGGATGTCGTCTGTTCGGTTTATCTGCGGCACACAAGACATTCACAAACAATTAGAAAAAGAAATCGCCGATTTTTACGGAACAGAAGACACCATTTTATACGCAGCTGCTTTTGATGCCAATGGCGGAGTTTTTGAACCGTTGTTAGGAGCCGAAGACTGTATTATTTCTGATAGTTTAAACCACGCCTCGATTATTGATGGCGTTCGTTTGTGCAAAGCAGGTCGCTACCGTTACGAAAATAATAATATGGAAGATTTGGAAAAACAATTGCAACAAGCAGTTGCCGATGGCCGCCGTTTTAAATTAATTGTGACCGATGGCGTTTTTTCAATGGATGGATTAGTAGCTCCGTTAGATAAAATTTGCGACTTAGCAGATAAGTACGATGCGATGGTAATGGTTGATGAATGCCACGCAGCCGGCTTTATTGGTGCAACTGGTAAAGGAACTTTAGAAGCGAAAAGCGTAATGGGTCGTGTAGATATTATTACTGGAACTTTAGGAAAAGCTTTAGGAGGTGCAATGGGCGGATACACCACAGCCAAAAAAGAAATTATTGATATTTTGCGTCAACGTTCTCGTCCGTATTTGTTTTCAAACTCTTTAGCGCCGTCAATTGTAGGAGCATCTTTAAAAGTTTTTGAATTATTAAAGAAAGACACCAAATTGAGAGATCAATTAGAATGGAACACCAATTATTTTAAAAAGGGAATGAAAGCAGCAGGTTTTGATATTATTGATGGCGATTCTGCAATCGTGCCAGTGATGTTATACGATGCCAAATTATCCCAAGTAATGGCTGATAAATTGTTACAAAAAGGCATCTATGTAATTGGCTTTTTCTTTCCTGTGGTTCCAAAAGATAAAGCGCGTATTCGTGTGCAATTATCTGCTGCCCATACCCAAGAACATTTAGACAAAGCCATAGAAGCATTTACCCAAGTAGGCAAAGAATTAGGTGTTATCTAAAAAAATCTTATAAAAATGTTAAAGGTTTCAAGAAATTATTTTGTATATTCGTTGAAACAATTTATTTTTGTCAAAATTACGTAAAGTAGAAAATTGAATAGTTATGAAACAATTAAAAGTATTTGCAGCTGCTTTGCTATTAGCTGGTACAGCTACGCAAGCACAGAATGCTGATCAACCATGGGCAATTACCGTGGGGGTTAATGCTTTGGACGGTGGACGTTCAAGTGTTGCAACAGACTTTCCTGATCGTTTTGGTCAATATTTCCAAACAGATAACTGGAGTATTTTACCATCTGCCTCTGTTTTAAACGTATCTCGTTATTTAGGTGCCAATGTATCATTTGGTATTACAGGGTCTGTAAACAAAATGAAAAAAATGGTAATGGCCGATGGTTTTGACAACTTGCAAAGACAAGGTTCAAGAGTTATTGGCGGCGATTTTAATGGTCAAAGACGCGTAGATGGAACAGATTTAATGTACTATGGTGTTGATGGTCAATTCCGTTACAGCATTGGTGGATTAATCGGTTCTAAATGGTTTGATCCTTCAATTCATGTTGGTGGTGGATATGCATTCTTAGGAAAAGCATCTTCAGGAAACGTGAACGGAGGTTTAGGTTTAACATTTTGGTTCTCTGAGAACATTGGTTTAAACTTATCATCTACCTACAAACATCAGTTTGAAGATGGACAAGATGATTTATTCAACTTTGAAAGAGGCCAAGATATTTCTGTACCAACCCATTTACAACACACAGCTGGTGTAACGTTCCGTTTCGGTGGAAAAGATACAGATAATGATGGTATCTTAGATAAATATGATGAGTGTCCGGAAGTTGCTGGTTTAAAACAATTCAATGGTTGTCCTGATTCAGACGGTGACGGTGTGGTTGATCATTTAGACCAATGTCCAGATGTATTTGGTTTAGCTGAATTCAACGGATGTCCTGATACAGACGGTGATGGTATCCCTGATAACCAAGATGCTTGTATTGATGTACCAGGTTTAGCTGAATTCAACGGATGTCCTGATACAGATGGTGACGGAATTACAGACGCACAAGACGAATGTCCAGAAGAAGCAGGTCCAAAAGCAAACAACGGTTGTCCTTGGCCAGATTCAGACGGTGACGGCGTTTTTGATAAAGACGATGAGTGTCCTGAAGTTGCTGGTCCAGCATCAAACAAAGGATGTCCTGAAGTAAAAGAAGAGCATATCAAACAATTAAATGATTACGGAAAAACAATCTTGTTCAACACAGGTAAATCAACTTTCCAAGAAAAATCATACGAAGTGTTAGATAATATGGCTAGAGTTATGAATCAGTTCCCGAATGCGAAATTTGCAATCGAAGGTCACACAGACAGCACAGGAACAGATAAGATTAACGACCCATTATCAAATGATCGTGCAAACGCAGTAAGAGAGTACTTAATTTCTAAAGGAATTTCTGCAAGCCGTTTATCTTCTCAAGGTTTTGGTTCAAAACGTCCTATAGACGATAACAGTACAGCAGCCGGTCGTGCAAACAACCGTCGTACAGAAATTAAATTAGTAAAATAATTTACTTTTAAATAATACCTTAAAACGTCTCGATTTGTCGGGACGTTTTTTTATTTTTATCAAATGGAAGCACATTGTTTTTTAGATAAATTGGCACAAGAAATTGTGCGTACCCATCAGGTTGATTTTTCATCAGTAGTTATTGTTTTGCCCAATAAAAGAGCGCGTTTGTTTTTATTAGAAAGTTTTAAAAAAGCAGCAAATCAAACTTTTTTTGCACCTGAAATTATCAGTATTGAAGATTTAATAGATACTCTTTCAAAGATAAATGTTTTAAACAGCGTAGAACTTTTATTAGAATTTTATGAGGTTTATAAAGAAATAACCGTCACAGAAGCGCAGCAAGATTTTGAACAATTCAGCAATTGGGCTAAAATGCTGTTGCAAGATTTTAATGAAATAGACCGTTATTTGCTCAAGCCATCGCATGTTTTTGATTACTTAAAAGAAATCGATATCATAAACCATTGGTCGGTTAAAACCGAAGATCATACTTTGTTAATTAATCGGTATTTAACTTTTTGGAACCAACTGCCTGCTTATTATAAAGCACTTCAAAAGCATCTTTTAGAAATTAACTGCGGCTATCAAGGAATGGCCTATCGATTGGCGGTGCAAAACATCGATGCATTTATTCAGCAAAACAGTTCGAAAATGTTCTACTTTGCCGGTTTTAACGCATTGAATCAAGCAGAAGAGCAAATTATTCAAAAGTTACTGAAAAATGCAATGGGCAAGGTTTTTTGGGATACCGATACCCATTTTTTAAACTATTTTGACCACGGAGCCGGATATTTTGCACGCCGTATCAAACAAAATTGGTCTTATTACAAATCGCATCCTTATGAATGGATCGTTAATGAATTTGGTCAACATAAAAACATCGAAATCATCAGCACACCCAAATCGGTTGGTCAGGCAAAAATCACAGGGCAACTTGTAGAAGAATTGCAAAAAAAGAATCCAAATCTGCAAAATACGGCTGTGGTTCTTTCGGAAGAAAATTTATTAATTCCGGTTTTATACGCTTTGCCTGAAACAGTTAGCTCGCTAAATGTAACGATGGGTTACGACAGCAAATCGAACCCTGTGCAGTTGTTTTTTGGCAAGTTTTTTAAAATGCACACAAACGCATTAAACCGCGGTAAAAACAAGGCTGTTTTTTACCATAAAGAGGTGTTAGATGTGTTGTCGCATCCATTAGTAGCGCATATTGCAGCTACTAAACCAATGGTTGATGAAATCAACAAACGAAATTTATCTTTTTTTGAATTTAAAAAGTTGGATGCTTCAAGCACCGCAACCGACTTGTTGCAGCTAATTGCGATGCCTTGGACAGATACTGTGCCCGAAATTTTGGAACGTATAGAACAACTGGTTTTTAAAATTCGGTTGCATTTGCGAGAAGCCAAAGACGATGTTTCATTGGTCTTTTTATATGCTTTTCATCAAGTAATCAACCAAATAAAAAACTATCAGTTAAAATATCAAGTAATAACAAACGCACAACAATTAGTAACAATTTACAAACAAATTGCCGATTTGGCTGAGGTTTCTTTTGAAGGTGAACCCTTAGAAGGTTTGCAAATTATGGGTGTTTTGGAAAGTAGGGTGTTAGATTTTGAAAATGTAATCATCACATCGGTCAACGAAGGTAAATTTCCAGCAGGTAAATCAATAAACTCGTTTATTCCGCACGATGTAAAGGTAGAATTGGGATTGCCAACCTTTAAAGAAAAAGACGCGATTTATACCTACCATTTTTATCATTTATTATTGCGGGCAAAAAACATTTATTTGTTGTATAATTCTGATGCAGAGGGATTAGATGCTGGCGAAAAAAGTCGATTCATCACCCAATTAACTTTAGATCCGCATCCTAAACATTCGGTGAAAATACACAACTATTTTGCTAAAGCACCTGAAACTGTTTCCGACCCACTTTTTATTGAAAAATCACCTTTATTGCAAGAGCGATTGAAAGAAATTGCTTGTGGAAAAGGTTTTTCTCCATCGGCACTTGGCAATTATCTGCGCAATCCGATGCAATTTTATATGCAACGGGTGTTGGGTATAAAAGAAGTGGACGAAGTAGAAGAAAACATAGCTCTTAATACTTTAGGAACCATTATTCATGGTGCTTTAGAGAATTTATACCTTCCATTTGTGGGTAAAAAGCTATCAATAGCTATGATTGATGGAATGCTGCAAGATTACGAAGAGGAAATCGCCAAGCAGTTTGAAATCAATTATTCCGACAATGCAGATAAACACGGAAAAAATCTTTTGGCCTTTGAAGTAGCAAAGCGCAATGTGTATCATTTTTTAATGCTTGAAAAATCGATGTTAGAAAAAGGTGATGATGTTGCAATCATTGGGTTGGAGCAAAACTTAGAAACTGTTTTAACGCATCAAAAATTACCCTATACGATTAAATTATCTGGAATTGCCGATCGAATTGAAATTCGAAACAATGTGCTGCGTATTATTGATTACAAAACCGGGAAAGTAGAGCAAAATCAAGTGCAAATAACAGAAATCAATGGAATTGCCAGCGATGTGAAATTTGAAAAAGCCATTCAATTGTTATTATACGGATTGATGTATTTTGATAAAACCAATTTGCCGATACAAGCTGGTATTTACTCCTTTAAAAATAGAAAATCGGGTTATTTACTTTTTGGTTTGAAAGAAGATAAAACAGTTAACGAGTATATTACGCAAGAGTTACTGACCGATTTTACAGATGAATTGGTGGAATTGTTAAGCGAGATTTTAAACCCAAATGTGGTATTTGAAGCAACGGAAAACTAACCGTTTTTCTTTAAAAAAGCGGATAAAATATCGAGCACCTTATGGAATTGTTCAATGGTTGAAACATGTCCGCCAGGCACGATTTCAAGTGAAACATCTGCGTTTTCAACTTGTTCCTTTATATCGTTTATTGGAATAATGGTGTCGTTTTCGCTGGCAATCATCAATTTGGGATAAGGACCAAAATGCAATAAAGCTTCGCGGTCCATTCGGGTTTTCATTCCTTCTAAAGCAGCAATAATGCCTTGTACGGGAGTTTGTAAGGCTTGGGTTGTAAAAAAAGCTATTTCCTTTTTTAATTTTTTATGTGCTTTATCATCAAATAAATTGCGTGTGGCCATTTGTATAAACGCATCGCTGTTTTTTTTTACCACCTCAATGGCGCGCCCCCGATTAATTTTTCGCTCTTCTGAATCTGCCTGTGCCGATGCGTTTAATAAAACCAATGAGCGTACATTATCAGGATACAATTCAGCAAAAGCCAAAGCAACATATCCGCCCATAGAATGCCCCACAATAGAGATTTTTCGCAGGCGAAGGTGCGAAATCAAAGCAAAAAGCATGTCGGCTTGGTCTTCCATCGTATGAATGTAACCATAACATTTGCTTTTACCGTGTCCTAATAAATCAACAGTAATCACACGGTAGCGTTTTGCTAATTCCTTAGCTGTTTTTTGCCACATACTGGCATTTTCCAAAAAACCATGAACCAATACCACTGCATTGCCTTTGCCGGTATCAGTATAATGAATAGCGGTATTTTTGTAATTGAACATCGGAAAATTTTCAGCAAAAATAAGAAACTAAGCCAGAAAACTAAAATTTTATCGTTTGGAAACAAAATTGTACTTTTGCCCGAAATATATAGAACTTATGAAAACAAAACTCTTCTATGTACTTTTTTGTACATTCTTCACGCTTTTTGCACATGCACAGCAATCAATTAAAAACGACACCGTTTACAGAGAAATTCCAGTTTATAGAGATGTAGATGTAATGGCGAAATACCGTGGTGGCTATCAAGTATTATTAAAGCAAATTGAAGATGGTACCCGAAAATGCAAGCGTGGTTCAATGAAAGGAAAAGATGCTACGCTTCTTATAGATGTGTTGGTTACAGATAAAGGAAAAGTTGCAAAAGTTGATTTTGTGAAGGCAGATGTAAGCATATGCAACGACGCAATTAAACAAATTGTGGAACAATCAAACCAATGGATACCTGCAAAAATCGGTAACAAACCAGTGAATTCGTACCTGCAACTAAATATTAATTTAAACAACGGACACGACAGCAGCGGTAAAACAGTAGTGCAACGATTGCAATAGAAATTAAATAAAAAAACACGCATACTGTTTTTTTATTTAAAATATTGTTCTAATTTAGTAGAACTAATTCTAAAAATATAGAATATGAAGTTAACAGCAGCCGAAGAACAACTCATGCAATACATTTGGAAGCGCGGAGATGTGGTTCTTAAAGATTTAATTGATAGTTACAACGATCCAAAGCCTGCAAAAACAACAGTGGCAACTACTGTAAAAAAATTAATTGATAAGGGTTTTGTGGGATACAACGAAATTGGTAATACTCGTTTATACTATGCAATTGTAAAGAAGGAAAACTATTTTTCAAAACAAATGAAAAATATGATTAAACAGTTTTTTGATAATTCTACCTCGCAGTTTGCTTCTTTCTTTGCAAAAGATGCTTCGTTAACAAAAGAAGAATTACAAAAACTTCGCGATTTGATAGATGATGAACTTAAAAATAAGTAGTTATGGTTTTGTATATTTTTAAATCAACATTTTTATTGTTTATTTTTTGGTTGATTTACAAAGGAAGCCTTGAAAACAAAAAATCATTAGTGTTTATAAGGTATTATTTGCTTATTGCTGTTTTTACAGCATTGCTGATTCCCTTGTTTCAATTTACGTTTTTCGTAACAGAAAATCCAGTAGTAAAAACGAAAGAATTTGTCTATGAAAGCATTTCAGAATTGCCAGTTGAAATAACGCAGCATTCTGCAGCAGATTTATCTGTTATTTCTCTAATTTATCTGTTGGTTTGTAGTGTTTTTTTAATGAAGTTTGTTTTCAATTTATTAAAAATCAATAAATTGAATAAAAGCGGAATAGCGGTTAAAACCATTTATGGTAAAGTGATTACGAATCCAAAAGTAACTTCACCTTTCTCGTTTTTTAATTGTATTTATGTAAATGCAAATGAATGGAATGAAAACAAAATAAACCAATCCATTTTAGTGCATGAACAAGCTCATATCACACAGAAACACACTATTGATATTTTATTGATAGAGTTGATAAAAGTTTTTTTTTGGTTTCAGCCATTTGTCTATCAGTATAAGAAACTTATCCAAGAAAATCATGAATTTTTAGCAGATGAAGCTACTTTAAAGCAAACAAACAACCTGAAGCAATATCAAGAATTAATCTTAAACTATTATAGCAAAAACGAACCAATTGTAGCGTTGAGCAGCGCTATACATTTCAAAAATTTAAAAAAACGATTTATTATGATGAAAAGCAAAACAAAAGCAAAAATTTGGGTACCGGTATTTTACTCCTTTATTATTTTACTAACCTACATTGGGTTTGTGGGAATGGAGGCGCAAGCAACTGAATTAAAAAAAATGGAAGATACGCTAACCAATGTAATTGAAAACGCAGTTCAAAAACCAACTTTAAAAGAAACCAAAGCAACACCAAATGGTTCGAATCAGTCTGTTGATCAAGAAATAATCATTTTGAAATATATCAAGGGTAAAGAAAATTCAGGATATTTTTACAATCCGAAAGACAAATTGGTGTATTACTACGTGATTAGTCCAGAACAACAAGTTACTATTTACAACCGTTATGGGGTTCTGCAAGAAAATAAAAATTTTACCTTTCGATTAGAAGAAATTAAAGCCGAGGAGCAAACCGATAACCGGAATAATGAATTGAATTCGGCTACTAACGCAGCTAATCAAGATGGTGAACAACTGCACACTTTTGTAGATAAAAAAGCACAACCTAAAGAAGGTCTTAGGTCTTTCTTTGATAATTTTATTACATCTTTTAATTCTGAAACGATTCACTCAAACGATACATTAATTTCAACCAGATTAAAATTTATTGTAGAAAAAGATGGTAGTTTTTCCAATATTTTAGCAGTTGGTGGCGGTAATGAAGAAGCGTCTAACGAAGCCATTCGGGTTTTAAAAACAATGCCTAAATGGCAGCCTGCAGAACATGAAGGAAAAGTGGTGCGATCTACATTTACCATGCCTATAAAAATCAAGATAAAACAACCGTTAAATGAAGTTGAAAACTAAATGAAGATAGCCATTTTGTTTTTTGTAGTATTTCTTGTTTCCTGCAAAATCAATCAGAAAAAAAATGGAGTAGAAGTTGGCAGGTGGAAATATGTTTCGGGCACAAAAACCGAGAGAAATATAATTAAAGGTAGATATGATAAGTACGGACGAGAAAAAGGTGTTTGGAAATATTACAATAACGAAACCCTTTTTAGGTCAGAAAAATATTTTTATCCCTATTCTGTAGATGTTTTATACCACAAAAACGGAAAAATGAGTGAAATAGGCAAAAGCTTTACAACTAAAAATTCATGGACAAAAGTAGGTACGTGGTTTTTGTTTAATGAAAGCGAACAACTTATTGATTCAATAACCTTCGAAACACAAACACCTCAGATGCACTGAGGTGTTTTTTTATCCATGAACGGTTTCTTTTGTACCGTAATTTTGAATCAATTGTCCTTCAAATTCCAGCCATTCTTTCCAACGCTTGTCCACATTGGTTCGTTCGGTATATTTTTTAGCAAACTTTATAAAAGTGGTATAGTGTCCCGCCTCAGAAATCATTAAATCTCTATAAAATTTAGCCAACTCTTCATCTTTAATATTTTCAGAAAGCACGCGGAAACGCTCACAACTTCTGGCTTCAATCATTGCAGCAAACAACAAACGGTCTATAAAAGCATCGTTTCTAGAACCGTCTTTCTTCATGAATTTATACAATTGGTTTACATAATCGTCTTTTCGTTCACGGCCCAGCGTATAACCACGTTGTTTAATAATGTCATGCACCATTTTAAAATGTTCCATTTCTTCAATCGCAATTTCGGTCATTGCCGTCACCAAATCTTCGTGTTCTGAGTTGTATGTTATAATTGTAATGGCATTTGTAGCCGCTTTTTGTTCGCACCACGCATGATCGGTTAAGATTTCTTCTATATTACCTTCAGCAATATTTGCCCAACGCGGATCGGTCAATAACTTAAGTCCTAACATTTGGTAGATTTTTTTTGCAAATTTACAAATTAATTAAACAGTTAGCATCTTTTAAAGATAACTTCGATATTTGCCTTATGAACAATCGTATTTTAATCATAGGTTTGGTGTGGCCTGAACCCACTTCATCTGCAGCCGGCTGGCGTATGTTGCAATTAATTGATGAGTTAAAGAAAATAGCAACCGATATTCATTTTGCTTGTGCGGCTGCTAAATCGGTAGCCTCGCATCCTCTGGCAAATGAGCAAGTAGTGGAGCATTCGATTGTTTTAAACGATTCCATGTTCAACGATTTTGTGCGGGAATTGCAACCTACCATAGTGGTTTATGACCGATTTTTAATCGAAGAACAATTTGGTTGGCGTGTGAAGCAAGAATTGCCCCATGCATTAACGGTTTTAGACACCGAAGATTTGCATTTTGTACGCAGAGCCCGAACGGTTGCTTATAAAAACAATACTGAAATAGATTATGATACGGCAGATTGCCACCGCGAATTGGCGGCTATTCATCGATGTGATGTGTCGCTTATTATTTCTCCATTTGAATACGATTTATTGGTTCATCAATTTCAGATTCCTAAAGTACAATTGCTGTATCTGCCTTTTATAGAGACGCATTTGTCTGAAGCTTATTTTCGATCATTGCCCACATTTGACCAACGCAAAAATATAGTGTTTATAGGTAATTTTATCCACGAACCCAATTATGAAACGGTACTTCAACTAAAAAAGATGTGGCCGCTTATTCGCAAGCGTTTAAAAAATGTAGAACTACATATATACGGTGCTTATCCTTCACAAAAAATCAACCAACTACAAAATACATCCGAAGGGTTTATCATAAAAGGGACAGCAGAAAATGTGAACACAACTATGCAAAATTATAGGGTTTTAGCAGCACCCATTCCTTTTGGCGCAGGTTTAAAAGGCAAGTTTATCGATGGTTTTAAAAACAATTTGCCCAATGTTACCACTTCAATAGGAAGTGAAGGCATTGCCACTGCAAATTGGGCAGGGTTTGTAGTCGATCAACCAGAAGATTTTGTGAATGCCGTTTGTGAATTGTACAATAATGAACGCATTTGGAACGAATCGGTTTTAAATGGATATCAAATCATAAATCAGTATTTTTCAGATAAAATTTGGAACGGAGTTTTGGCAACAACCCTTTTATCAATCCAAAAACAAATTTCCATCCACAGAAAAAAGCTGCCTATCCAAAAAATGTTGTGGCACCATAGTTTGCAGTCTATCAAGTACATGAGCTTATGGATTGAAACAAAAAACAAACTCCATAACAATCGTTAAAGTTTGTTGCATAGCAAGTTGGTTTTATTTAATAGCCGTATCTTTATTAAAAGAAAATTTTAATTGTTATGGAAAATCCTTTAGTAACCCAAGTGAAACAGTACATTTCGCCAACTTTTATATCAAGTTTGGCAATTAGTACCAACGAGATCGAAACAGCTATGCACAATGCTTTTGATGTAGCCATTCCTGCATTACTTCTAAAAATGCACTACAAAGGCGATGCGTATTTAAGAGCAATGTTTACCGAAGTGCAGCAAATTTTTAACAATGCAGCAAATGATTACAGCTTTAAATTTGATAAATCAGAAACCATTCTACAAGACTTTTTAGGAACAGATAAACACGATTTTGCGGATAAAATTTCCAGTTTTTCTAATATTTCCGATGAATCTGCTCATGCAGTTTTGAAAACTGCCTTTGTGGGAATTATTGATTATTTTCAAAATTTGGATGCCCAATTTGAACTAAGTAGTATTCAAACGGTGATTACAAATAATTTAAGTTCGCTGAAAGCAATGATTCCGGCCGGTTTGGGAATGTTAGAAACAGTAAACACTACGGTAAATGAACCAACACCTATTCATGCCGAAACACGTGAACACGCCGATAGTACCATTCATAATGTGGTAAACAACAACGAAGAAAATCAGTTTAAAACAAAAGAATCTGCTTATGAAGAACCTAAAAAAGGCGGTGCAGCAAACTTGTTTAAATACGCATTAATCCCTTTGTTTGTTGGTGTTGTGGTAATCTTTTTTCTTTACCGTGGATGCAATCGCGAACGAACCATTGAAGAAGCAGTGATGCACAACGACAGCTTGGAAAATCATAGTGAGAACTAAACATACCATTGATTTTTGCATGATTATTTAATATTTTATTGCAAGGGATAAAAAAATGCTAAAAAAGATAGTATATTTGCGATGTTTTAGTGATTATCAAAAAATTAAATATTATGAATAACGGTCAAGACAAAAGCGGAAATGCATTCAAATACAGTTTAATACCTTTAATGTTAGGTGTGGTGCTTATTTTCTTTTTATACAGAAGCTGTGGAAATTCTGTTTTTGAAGCAAAACCTTCAAAAGAAACACCAGCTGTTATTGTAGAAGACGAATTGTCGCCAGAACAACCTTTGGTTAAAAAAGATACAGCAAGTGTACCCGCTGAAGCAGTTGCACCCGTGACAAATGATACGGTACAAACAGCTGAATAATTAAAGATTACTTGATAAAAAAAGTCCACTTCATACATTGAAGTGGACTTTTTTTTGGGGTTATTTAGACATTTCTGTGAAATATTTATAAAACAATGGAATGGTTTCAATACCTTTTAAGTAATTGAAAATCCCGTAGTGCTCATTTGGTGAGTGTATTGCATCAGAATCTAAACCAAATCCCATCATAATGGTTTTCGATTGTAATTCTTTTTCAAATAAAGCCACAATAGGAATAGATCCGCCCGAACGAACAGGAATCGGAGTTACACCAAAGGTGTCGGTATATGCTTTCGATGCTGCTTGATAACCAATAGAATCAATAGGTGTAACATAACCTTGACCGCCGTGATGAGGTTTTACGACCACTTTAACCGATGCCGGAGCAATGCTTTCAAAGTGTTTTTTGAACAGCTCAGTAATTTCTTCCCAATCTTGGTTAGGAACCAAACGCATAGAAATCTTTGCAAATGCTTTAGAAGGAATCACTGTTTTTGCACCTTCGCCGGTATATCCACCCCAAATTCCGTTAACATCTAACGTAGGACGTATTGAATTTCGTTCGTTGGTAGTGTAACCAGCTTCGCCGTGAATATCGTGGATATCCAATGCTTTTTTATAATCATCTAACGAAAAAGGACGTTTGCCCATTTCATCGCGTTCTTCTCTTGATAACTCTTCGACCTTGTCATAAAAACCTGGAATGGTAATGTGATTGTTCTCATCGTGCAACGAAGCAATCATTTTAGATAAGATATTAATTGGATTGGCAACAGCACCGCCATACAAGCCCGAATGCAAATCGCGATTTGGACCTGTAACTTCAACTTCCACATAGCTTAAACCACGTAAACCAGTTGTGATAGACGGTTGTGTGTTCGAAATCATTCCGGTGTCGGAAATTAAAATCACATCATTTTTTAATTTTTGTTGATTTTTTGCAACAAACCAAGCCAAAGATTCAGATCCTACTTCCTCTTCGCCTTCAATCATAAACTTCACGTTGCAAGGCAGCGTATCTGTTTGCATCATTAACTCCAAAGCTTTCACGTGCATAAACATCTGACCTTTATCGTCACAAGCTCCACGCGCAAAAATGGCTCCGTCTGGGTGTAGTTCTGTTTTTTTGATAACCGGTTCAAAAGGTGGTGAATCCCATAATTCAATAGGGTCAGCAGGTTGCACATCATAATGACCATAAACCAAAACAGTAGGTAAATTTTCATCGATGATTTTTTCGCCATAAACAATAGGGTAACCAGGCGTTTCGCAGATTTCTACTTTGTCGCAACCGGCTTTTTCTAAAAATTCTTTTACTTTATCGGCAGTGTTTAAAACATCTTGTGAGTAGGCACTATCAGCACTAACTGAAGGTATTTTTAATAAGTCAATAAGCTCATTTATAAAACGTTCCTTGTTTTGCTGAACATAATTTTTAATAAGTTCCATTATATGAATTAAATGATTTGTATTGTTTACAACAAATATAACGATAAAAATTTAATGATTTTTTGTTGCAGAATAAAAAAGCATTTGTATATTTGCACCGTCTTACAAGAACGAATAGTTCTTACCAAACCGCGGGTGTGGTGAAATTGGTAGACACGCCAGACTTAGGATCTGGTGCTGCAAGGTGTGTAGGTTCGAGTCCTATCACCCGCACAAAAACCCTTGACTTTCAATAGTTAAGGGTTTTTTATTTGCGTTCTTCCGAACATTTGCAGAACATTTTAAAAAAAGTGTATTTTAAATAACTTTAAAAGTATCAAATCTGTTCAAAGTTTTAAATTTTATATTTATTGTGTTGTAGTACGTTTGTACTACTACTGATATAGTGAAATATGACGTTTTCCTTTAAAAGTGTCTTTCTTTTTTTTATTATTCCTTACTGATACTATGCAGTAAGTTGATTTAAAAGAAAATAAAAGTATAATTTGTGATTGTTGTTGTGACCATATCATTATATAGGATTGTTCGCGTACATACCGAAAATGCAAAATATAGGGGTATAGGGGTGTAATGATAGTCGGATCAAAAAAAGATTTTACTTTTTTGTAGTTATCTTATTCTTCTTTGATGGTTATTGTTACTATATTTTAATTTATACTACCCGTAGTGCATTATATAAAAAGTTGCTCAATATACAAAAAAGTAGTATATTGTATTGACTGACAATCAAATACAATCATGAGCAACTTAGAAGCAAGTTACAAATTAATTTTGAAGGAATTGCGGAAAATTTCGGAAAAAGAGAATTTATATTTTAAACCAATAAAGCCTAAACTATCTGATATTGAATTAATTAATTTAATAATCTTGTCAGAATTTAAATCGATTGATTCTGAACATCAGCTATTTAGAGAAATTAAGGGTTTTGAAATTGAATCTAAAATTGAGCGAAGTGTTTACAACAGAAGAAAAAGAAAATTATTTCCATTTATCGAAGAAAT
This sequence comes from Flavobacterium sp. CBA20B-1, assembly GCF_028473145.1. NCBI lineage: Bacteria > Pseudomonadati > Bacteroidota > Flavobacteriia > Flavobacteriales > Flavobacteriaceae > Flavobacterium > Flavobacterium sp. CBA20B-1. The sequence goes on along the minus strand of NZ_CP092370.1, from coordinate 1,544,747 downwards.
CAGAATGAAAATGGTAAAAAAATTTAATGAGTTTGAAAACTATTTTGTGGTCGATAGTATGCCCTTGGAAGTGTGTAAAATAGCACGTTCTTCCAGAAGTAAAATATGTAAGGAGGTCGATTATGCCATTCCCAACAAGGGATTTTGTGCTTCACAAAATTTACATTTTTATGGCTATAAATTACACGCTGTTTGCTCAATTTCTGGTGTTTTTCAAAGTTTTGATTTATCTCCTGCCTCTGTCCACGATATTCATTATTTGCAGGATATAAGAAAGCAAATGTCTGATTGTGTTTTACTTGGAGATAAAGGTTATCTTTCACAAACCATTCAACTTGATTTATTTAACCAGGTCAATATCCAATTAGAAACTCCGAAAAGAAAAAATCAAAAAGGTTATAAACCTCAATTTTATCATTTCAAAAAATATAGAAAAAGAATTGAAACTCTGTTCTCACAATTGTGTGACCAATTTATGATTAGAAGAAATTACGCAAAGACCTTTGAAGGATTTAAAACAAGAATTCTGGCTAAAATTACAACACTGACAACTATTCAATATTTGAATAAATTTGTGTTTAATAGAAATATTAACAACCTAAAAATTAATCTCGTTTAATAATGCACCAAGGGTTTATACTATTAATTTATTTCATTTTCTAACGGAGCAAATTGATTATTTTTGATTTAATTTGATGGAACTTATAATTTAAAATACTATGAACACTAAAAAAGTTACAACTTTTACCATCATTCTGTTATTTGGTATTACCGTTTTTAATTTATTTCAAATTAACGAACTGAATAAAAATTTGGAAGAACTATTAAAAAAAAGTACTACTCAAGAAAAGAGCATTAAAATTCTTAAGAATGATTTTGAAGATTTTAAGAAAGAAACTGAAGAATATAAAAATTTGAAAACGAACCAAATAAATGATATTAAGTTTCAAACGGAATTAAATAGAAGTGAACAAGAATTACAAAATGATATTATACAAAATCAGATAAATGATATTGAGAATATACAATAACAAACCTACTAACTAAAATAAGTTAATAGGTTTGGATTATTTTTAAAAACTGTATTTTGAAATTAAACCATCCAGATATTTATTGATAGATTCCTGCCGATAGTATTTTTCTCTATTCGCCATTTGCGTAGAACTTATTTGGTTTAAATTTACTTCTGTGTTGTTAAAGTTTTGTGAAATAACATTCGCTATTTCATTGATAAAAGATACTGTTGTATTCTCTATTTCAGAAACTAAATAATATTTTTGATTTTCAAATGTTTTACTGGGCAAACTATTAAATTTGGCTCGTATCTTGTTTTCTAAAATATCCTTTACCTTTTGATTTGCTAAATCAGACACATAATCTTTCAAGTTTCTTTCATTTACGTAACTCATAGTTCATAATATTAAATTCCCAACGTGTTTAAAATGTTTAGTTGAGATGGTTTATAAATTCTCTCTTGTTTTATTTTTTGGTTGTTAGCGGTGTTCCGGATATTATGCGCAATTTCTTTTATTTGCGTTTCTATATCGGTATTAAACCATTTTACAGATAGGTATTTATTTTTAACCTCATCAAATACTTTTCTGTTATGGGTGTAATAATATTTTAACCCTGTATGCGAAAGTAAAAAACTACCCTCTTTTTGCATTGAAATATCTAAACCAGTAATAATACAGTTTTGTTTAGGTAGAGGGGTGCAGTTTCCAATTATATTAATAGTGGAATATGCACCCTTTTGCCTTTTTTCTATAGGTGTGGAAAACGCACCCTTTTGCTCTAAATTTTTTAGTTTTTCAATTATGATATTTTTTAGTTCTGTATGGATATTATAACCTGTTTTGTTTACCAATTTTAAATACCTTTCTTTTGTTTTGCTGAATCGGTTTCGATTTATAATTTTACCTAATTTGTTTCGGCGTATTTGTTTTACCTTAAACCAGTTATTAGGATTAAGGTATTTGTTTAATAGATTGTTTTCCTTTGTTGTAAGGGTTTTATATTCCTGACTATTTCCTAATATTAAAACCTCGTTAAATTCCTTTATAAGTTCGTTTGATAATGTTTTGTATGTTTCAGGTTTTAATAAGTCTGCAATTGTTTCAATTCCTAACGGTTTGATATACTTTGTTTGTTTACTCTTAACCTCAAAACGAAACGTATTTATATCGCAATAATCGGGGAATTGTAACCCTTTATTATATGCCTTTATAATCTTGTACTTATTTGCCGTTCCGTTTTTGGTTTCAGAATAACTTTTTTTGCTATATGCTAAATTATCATCTTCTCTAAATTTATTCTTTCCATGATACTCGATAAACGTTATCAATTCTTTGCAGTCTATCGGACTAATTACATTAATGCCGTACTCGATATTAATTATTTTTAATTCGTTAGTATTTTCGGTTAAACACAACTCCTTTATTAACCGATAAATAACCATGATACAGTTAGCTGCACTAAAATCATTTGCATTGTGCAGATTATCGTTAAAATAATAATGTGGTCTAAAAAGTATCTCTAATTTGTTTTCGTAAAAACAGAATAAAACACCGTTGTAGATTTTTGTTTCTTTAGATAAAACCGTTTCAAAGTCAAAGTGTGATAATCTTTCTTGTTTGTTGTGCCATATCAACAAAGGGTTTGCATTGATTTTATTAATCAATGTTTTATTGGTTATTAATATTTTTAAAAAATCTATCATTTTTTATTTATCTTTGGCATATATTCTTACACGCCAGTATTGAATATTGAAAACTGAACAAATAAGAGGTACGTTTTGCTGTACCTCTTTTTTTATGCGTTATAATTACGTTTTAATATATCTTGTAGTATTTTTGGTGTGTTGGGATAAAACGCCCTATAAACGTCTATTTTTAACGCCTTGTCGTTGTCTAAATATTCAAATATTAAAAGATTACGTTTGCCGTTTACTTTTCTATCTCCGTAAAATACATTACGGTTCTTTGTTGGGCGTAAACCCGTAACCATTTCGCACGTTTGCCAGTTGGTTGAGGTGCGTAAACGTAAATAAGTTTCTATTCCTTTGGCGTTTGATTTACCACGATATACCTCTATGCGTAACGTTTCGGTTAAAAGTTGAATGTTAGACGATTTTATAAAGTTGTGAGTAAATACGCTGTATGATTTTACTTCGTGGGTTAAATAAAAAATATGCGTATAAAAATCGGGAGTTCTTACGTTGCCAGTACTCATAACTAATCGTTTAAAGGTGTTAAACAATTATCTATATCGGCACGTAAAAAATACACCCTTGCACCAATTCCGTACGGTTTTAGTTTACCCGATTTGCACCAGTTGTGAACGGTTGATAAATCTACTTTAAAAAGTTCTGCAACCTCCTGGCGTGTTAGGTAGTCGTTTGGTTGTTGCGGTTTGAAGTGTTTTAAAAAGTCCTCTAACTGACTTTTAACACCCTTGTTAATCTGCTCTTGCAGTTGTTCGGGTGTAGTTTGGATAAATTGTATTTGTTCCATTGTCGAAATAATTTTATAATTAATTATCTCAACAAATTTCTATCGGTTTCATTTCCGATTTATGGTAGTTTTTTCCGATTTATGGAAAACTATTTAAGTAAGTCGTTTAAAATATTATTGTAGTTGTTTTCTCTTTGTGCCGAATTGTATTTTGTGCTAAATGTTCCTTTTTTAATAAAATCATCATAAACTTTTTCAGAAATATAATCACTTGTCTTTAACCAATTCATAAAATCAAAATGCTTTATTTTATGTAATCTTTCTTCTTTAATCATTCTTTGAAATATAAAACTAAAATCTGCATAAAAATCAATAATATGTTTTTCAGCATAGGTTTTAAATATTAGAAAGTTGGTGTTGTCATCTCCCTTAAAAATATCTTCATATTGGTTTTTAACCCTGTTATTATCATGTATTTTGTCTATTTTTAATTTATAAATTGATTCAAAATGTTTTAATTTATATTGAAGATAATTTTTGTTAATTCCGCTTACATTACGCAACTGTACATATTTTTGATTTAAAAAAGATTTAACTACATGATCTATAATTGAGGTTGAGCATTGATTAAAATCTTTAGTTTTAAAACCTCGATAATCTTCTCTTTTAATTACCTCAAAAAGTGTTTTTTTATCTAACGAACATAATTTTTTATATTCATTTTCTGCATTTTCAATTCTTTGAATTTCTTCTATTATAAAATCATACTCGTTTTTATGATTGTTTTTATTAAAATATTTTTGATAATAGTAATAAAACATATCTTCTTGACTTACATAATCCATACACGCCAGTATATTTTTAGTTTACAAGTTAAAATCGCTCAACTCTTTAGATAAGTTGGTTTTTAATTCCTTTTCTAAATGTTTTACAATTGATACTAAATTGCTATCATATTCATAATCATCATTCTCACCGAAAAACTCCTTTGATGATTTACAAATTTCTTCTTCCTTTTCTACACATTCTAAAACTTTCTCTGTTAAACTTTCAATGTTTTTTTCAGATGGGTTATTTAATGTTAACAATGAAATTTTAAATAAATCTGAATTATTGTATTTTGAATTTTCAAAACGGTTAATTAATTTTTGTGTCATAGTCTTAATTATTTATTTGTTAGTATTTTGTTTATTTCTCATCATTACAAGTAAAAATGCTCTTTGGTTTGGTGTTAAATCTTCTACTTTGTCAGGTAATTTTTGCTTGTTTTCATTGATCTTTTTAGTTTTGTCTTGATTAACTTTATTGGGTTGTAAGTTGCTTTTTACACTAAGATTATACTTGTTATTTTCTAACTCAAAACCAGTGTTTGTTAAATAAACTTTGCCTTTAACCGTCAATAACAATTCTTCTTTATTTAATACAATTGGACTTTTGCCAAACTTTCGGTTAAAAATCCTATCCATTGTCATAAAGTAAAACACTTGTAAAACTTCATTTGTGTTTCCAATCTCAACTTCTCTATTGTATAATTCTATAAACAATTGATCTTCTAGAAATATCATTCTATTAAAAAAAAATAACATAGAATCTTCTATATTAACTTTACTAGAAAAACGTAAAGTAAATTCGCTGTTTTTTGTGCAATTCTTTTTCATAATTTATATATACAAAAATTCAATGTTTATTTAACCACCGTAATAATTCGTTGCATAGTATCTTTTATATTCTCAATGATAAAGTTTACAAAAGGTTGTTTATTGTTGTTTATTTGTGCTGTTTCTAATGCGTTGTAGTATTTTAAACGGTTATCTGCATCGCCTTTTAAAATAGCAATAGGGAAACCATTTTGTAATAAAATCAAGTTCATTAACAGCCGTGAAGTTCTACCGTTACCGTCTATAAATGGGTGTATTGTTACTAAACGTTCGTGCATTTCAGCACTTAATACAACTGGGTGTAAGTGGTTTTTGTTTTCGTTGTACCAAATAAATAAACTTTCCATTTCTTTCTGTACTAAATAAGGCTGTGGCGGTACGTGTTTTGCACCCGAAATAAGTACCTGCACATTGCGATACTTTCCTGCATTTTCGTTATTAATACCTTGCAATATTAAACGGTGTATTTGCAATATATCACGTTCGGTAATGTTATTTTTATCTTTTGCCAGTTCTTTAATAAACTCTATTGCGTGGGCGTGGTTTATTGCCTCTAAATGTTCGTTTAATGTTTTACCGCCAATGGTTAAACCTTTTTCAATTACTAACGCTGTTTCTTGTAAGGTTAATGTATTGCCCTCTATTTTATTACTTTCGTAAGTATATTCTATATCAAACGCCTTTGTAACTTTTTCGCCCTGTTGGTTGCGTAAATGGTTCAGTTCGTTTTTTAATTCGTCTAATTGTATTAATTCGTTTTTCATTTTACTTTGTATTTGTTATTGGTTACTTACTTTTTTTATTACTTTCATTGTCGGCTCTTGTTTTTGGTTCATCTGTTCAAAGAACTGCATAAATAAATCGGCATTGGCATCTTTATCGGCTCTTTGATTAATGTACTTTAAAAACATTTGTTCTGTGGTGTGCCCAGTAATTCCAATTAGTACGGCTGTTGGCATCATCTTGTAAAAATTGGTTGCAAACGAACGCCTGAAACAATGCGAGGTTATTAATTCATATTTCGGAAAAGTTGCAAACTCTCGTCTGTTTGTTTTGTTGTTGAATTTGTAACCTTTAATCTTTTGGTTAATTTTGGCAATCTCACAAACCTTTGATATGTATTTATTAAAACGTTGGTGCGATATTGGTTTAGGAAAATCATTTGTAAGAATATCTACAACATAATCTTTTACAACGCCAATTGTAACGTGCTTTTTTGTTTTCTGTTGAATTATATCTACATATACGCCTTTTGCGTTAATTCGTAAATTATCGGTTGTTAAACTTAATAAATCGCTACCACGTTGCCCAATGTAACAACCGATCAAAATCCATTTTTTTACTTCGTTTAATATTGGCGTAGGCATTTCGGTATTTTGTATTTGTTCCAATTCATCAAAAGACAATGTTTGTATGTGTTTATCATCTTCGGACTCTTTAAACGATTTTAGTTTTGTTGAATGTGGTGTTACCTCAACATCGTTTTTTTGGGCATCAATACAAACGGTTTTAATCATTTCAAATTGTCGCCCTGCATAATTAACCGAATAACCTTTATCTTTAAGTAACCAGTTTTTAAACTTGTCTGTAAACGTCTTGTTTAATTCTTTAAATTGTATTTGTTTCTTAATGTGTTTTTGATAATTGTTAATAAGATTTTTAAATAGTTTGTAGTTTTTTAAAGTGTTAGGACTTAAACCAATCTTGTTATTTCGTACTTCTCTTGTGTTAGCGTTATCAATAATGTATTGAATGTAATTAACAAAAATAGAATTATCGGTTTTCTCAACACGGTTAAAACATTTGTTTATGCAATCATCTAACCAATCGGCATCAATTAGTACACTTTGTGTTAAATCTTCGTTGTAACGGTCAAAAATGTAGTTTTCTAACTTATTAAGTTTAGAAATAAGGTTTTTATTTTCTGCTGTGGTTTGTTTAGGTAGGTTTGTTTTGTCGCTCCAGTCTTTCGTGTTAACCACGAAACCCGTTTTCTTTTGCAGTTTTATTGTTCTGCCTGCTGTAAAACTAATGTAGATTTGTAAACTTTCGGTTTTGCCTCGAATAAAGTACTTAATAGATGCCATTTTGATAATGAATTACTGAACATTCAAATATACAATTAAATAAAATCTTTCCGAACATCTTCCGAACATTTGTTACTTTTTATTCTATTTTATACAATTTCATTCAATAGGTTTTTAAATTAATATTCTTTGTTAAGTGTTGATTTTATTGGGTTTTTAAGAGTGTTTATTGAGGTTTGTAGAATTGCAAAAAAGTATGTGGTTTAGTTTAGGTTCGAGTCCTATCGCCCGCACAAAAACCTCTGATTCATTTGAATTGGAGGTTTTTTTATTTATAGTTTAAAATTGCTTGTTTCTATACTAAAAACAAAATCCCAAACGTTAAAGTGTTAAAAAATAATTATATGCGTTTATTTCTATTGTTATTTTGCATCATAACATTCAAAGGGTTTGCTCAACAAAAGCAAAGTTTCTATTTTAATTATAACGAAAATGAATTCTCTCTAACTGAAAAACAAAAAATTGATGACTGGATAAAACTTTATCCTAATCTAACTGTTTTAAAGGTTGAAGGTTTTTGTGATTGGGTAGGAAATAATCAGTACAATAACGAACTTTCAGACAAAAGAATTCAAACTGTGTTAAACTATTTAAAAGGCAAGGTTACAATTGATAAGGCAATTAGTACAAAATCTTTTGGAAAGCAATTTAAGCAAAATGAAACCCAAGATTTGAACAGAAGGGTAGATGTTTTCTTTACTTATGCAATAGATGAAGATGAAAAGGAAAAAAAATTGGATAAAAGACTAGATGCTGCTAAAGCGGGTGAAAAAATAAAATTAAAAAACCTGAATTTTAATGGTGGAACAGCAGTTTTTAAATCTCATTCATATCCTGTTTTAAAAGAATTGCTACAAATAATGAGATCAAATCCGAATTTGAAGATTGAAATTCAAGGGCATATTTGCTGCTATACTGAATCGGATGAGAATGATATTTCAGCAAAAAGAGCTTTGGCTGTTTATAAATACCTTATTAAAGGCGGAATTGATAAAAAGCGATTAAAGTATAAAAGTTTTGGGGGATCACAACCTATTTATGCTATTCCCGAGCAAAACGAAGAAGAACGAGAGGCTAATCGAAGAGTTGAAATTTTAATAATAGAAAAATAAAACAGAATAGCTTTTCTAAATACTTTTTAGTTACTTCGTATTTTAATTTTTTAAAATGAAATTCACTTCTCACGAATACAATCTACTTAAAATCATCATTGCTAAGGTGCTGGAACAGAACAGTGCTTTTGCAAATAATGAAAGCAAAACAAAAGTACTGAAAGATTTATACGAGCGATTAGAACTTGAAAAAATTGTAATGGGCGTGTATCTGCACGAGTTAAATATGCAGATTAGAATCTATGTGAGCCAGAATGAACTTGCTGATGATTTGAAAACTCAATTAGAAAACCTATCGGCAAAAATGAAACGAAAATCGCATGCCACTCGATAAGTTTATCAAAATGAAAAGTTAGTTGCGTAAATATTTTTAAACATTTCCTTTAACTACATTATCTTTGCAAAAATTGTATTTGTTGTAAATGAACGCAAAGATAAAAAAAGGGCTTATATATACCGGTATTGCTTTGGTAGCAGTGGCTGGTTTACTGTTGATTGCACCGCTGTTGTTCAAAAAGCAGATTGAACAAGCCGTGAAAGACGCTGCAAAAGAATTCGTGGTTACTCCTGTGAATTTTACCGATTTAAACGTATCGTTTTTTACCAATTTTCCGCATTTAAGTGTGTCTTTGCAGCAGTTAAGCATTCAGGCACCACCTGCTTTCGGTACTATGCAAACGGTAGAAAGCAATTCGGTTGATTTGGGAATTGATGTGCTTAGCTTGTTTTCTGACCAAATTAAATTCACAAAATTGTATGTGAATGAGGGAAAAATGAATGTAGTAACCGACAGTTTAGGCAATTTTTCGTTTGCTATTTTTAAATCTTCTGAAGAACCTTCCACTGATAGTTCTTTTTCTTTGGCATTGAACAAAATTCAGGTTAAAAACACCGATGTTTTGTATCAAGACAATCCATCGAAAATAAAAATTCAAACCAAGATTACCAATATTAATGGCGATGTTCAGGTAACCGACAAATACATTCATTTGGAAACCGAAACCGATATTAAATCGCTTTTTTTTCAATTGGATAAAAGTGTTTTGGTAGATCATAAACCTTTGAAAGGTGCTATAAATACCAAAGTACAACTCAATCCAATGATTGTTGAATTTAAAGAAAACCAGCTGCAGTTGGCGCAGTTGCCATTAAATGTGTTGGGGAAAATAGCGGTTCTTGAAAAAGGAATCGATTTTGATTTAAACGTGCAATCAAATCAAGCATCGTTAGAAAATTTGTTTTCGCTTGTTCCGCAAGAATATCAAAAATGGTATGATGGAATGGTGTTTAAAGGCACATCAAACATTCATTTATTATTCCAAGGATTGATGCAAGAAGGCGTTTCAAAGCCCAATTTAAACATTAAGCTCGATATTGCCAACGGATCAATCGCTGCCAAACAGTTTCAAAACGTTCCGGTTGAAAATTTGCATACAAAAACCGAACTGAACCTGCCGCAATTAAATCCAGATTCCTTGGCAATTAATGTGTCTAACTTTACTTTTAATATAGATAAAGGTTTTGCAAAAGGCAAGGCTTTATACCGTTTTCCGATGTATGTGGATGCATCTGTAAACGCAGATTTGAATGTGTCGCAACTTTGGCAAACACTTGCTGTTTCGGGCATGCAGTTGAAAGGAGATGTGGTATTGAATGCAACAGCAAAAGGAAATTACACCACCAAAAACAGTACCAACAAACAAGGTGTTGCAACTTCAGAAATCATTGAAATACCAGCGTTTAACATTCAGGCAAATTGGCAAAAAGGCTATTTTCAATGGACAGAGATGCCTTTGGCAATCAATAATTTGAGTTTTGATTTAGAGGCTGAAAATACCAGCGGAAACTATAAGCATACCAAAGTTTTTATACAGAATTTAATGGCACAAGCAGCATCGAATTTTGTAAAAGGTACTTTGAAAATAGACAATTTAATTGATTATACGACCGATACCGATTTGCAGGCAGTTGTGAATTTGGCCGATATAAAAAAGATTTTTCCGATAAAAGAAGTCGATTTTGGTGGCGAACTAAAGATTAACACCAAAGCAAAGGGAAGTTTTAATTTAGAACAAAACAAAATTCCGGTAACTCAATCCATTGTAAAAATGAAAAACGGTTATTTGAGATACAACAGTTTGCCCGATTTGCCTTTGGAAAAAGTAAATGTAGAAACGCATATTTCATCGCCAAGTGGTTCGTTGAATGATTTGCGTGTAAACGTGTTGCCTATCTCGTTTGTTTTGGCAGATGAGCCTTTTAAAATCGATGCCAATTTGTTCAATTTCAACAATCTTACTTTCGATTTGGGTACAAAAGGAAAATTAAATTTGGGCAATTTATACAAGGTTTGTGCAATTGATGGATTAAGCGTTGCCGGAGAATTGGAAACCGATGTGAAGCTGAAAGGAAAAGGCACTGCAAACGATCCTTCATCATTGAATAATCGCGGTTTTGTGCTGTTGAAAGATATTCACATTAAATCGGAATATTTTCCACATGATTTTGTGTTTACCGAAGGTGTTTTTAAGTTTTATAAAAAGCAAATGAAACTAGAAAATATCAAAATGAATTATGCCAAGCAAACCTTTGTTTTAAATGGTGATTTAGAAAATTATATCAATTATTTTTTAACTCCGAATGCTACTTTAAAAGGAAAATTGACCGTTAGTTCGCAGTTTGTCGATGTAAATTCGTTTATGTTGCCAGCAAATCCAAACGCATCAAAAACAAAAGCTGCAACAAATACTACTGGTGGAAGCGTGATTTTAGTTCCCGATAAAATCGATTTTGAGCTTACCGCAAATGCCCAAAAAGTAAAATTCAACGATTTGCAATTAGATGATTTAAGCGGTGTTTTAAAAGTTTATGATCAAAAATTGGCATTGCAAGAAGCAAAATTTGGTTTAATTGATACGCAGTTTTTGTTAAACGGAACATATCAACCTATTAACAGTCAAAGTGCCTTGTTTGATTTCGCGATCGATGCTCAGCAATTTGATATTCAAAAAGCATATAAACAGTTGAATTTATTCAGAGAAATGGCTCCGGCAGCTGCAAATGCTTCAGGACAGGTTTCGTTGAAATACCAGCTAAAAGGCGTTTTGAACAAAGAAATGTATCCAGATATGAAATCGATAAAAGGTTCGGGCGATTTAATTTTAGAGAATATTCAGTTTAAAGGTTTTAAGTTGTTTAATGCCGTGGCAAAAGAAACCAATACCGATGCTTTGCGCGATGCCAATGTGAAAAATGTGGTGGTGAAAACATCCATTGCCAATAATGTGATGACCATTGAACGAACCAAATTCAAGATTGCAGGCTTTCGTCCGCGAGTAGAAGGCAAGGTTACATTAGACGGAAAAATGAATTTGGGCATGTGTTTGGGCTTGCCGCCTTTTGGAATTATTGGCATTCCAATTACGGTAAACGGCACAAGTGATGATTTAAACATAAAATTGGGCAAATACAAAGAAGAAAATCTAACCGAAGACGACGAAGATTACGAAGCGTATAAAAAATCAATCGACACATTAAATCAACAATAATTATTAAACCCCATGAAATTTATCTTATTAGCCTTATTTGCTGCCATTTCTTTTAATTTAAAAGCACAACAAACTAACGCGATGCCTTTGGGAGGATATGAAGAATTCCTAGACAACCTTTTTAAAGAGGTAACTATTCCAGATGAAATGCACAATGCCAATAAAGGTTTTATTAAAATTTCTGTTGATAGCTTGGCAAATGCCAAACTGCTTATGATAAAGCCATACCAGAAAGAGTTTTTTGTGGAACTTCAAAAATTTATAGCAACCAGTAAATGGACAGCCGCTGTTGAAAATGGAATCACAAAAAAGAGTGTTGTTCAAATTCCGTTGGCTTTTAAAGATAGCTCTAAACCTCAAAATACCAAAGCAGCACCTAAAACCAGTAGTCATGAATTTTACAGCTATTTTGCGAAGAATATAAATCCGAAAATTTTTAAACAAAATGAAATTATTTGTAATGCCAAGTTTTCAGTACATAAAGATGGAAGTTTAGAATTAATTTCAATTGATGAAAATAGCGCAGTATTATTCGATGAGCTGAAAAGATTATTTGCAGGAGCTGAAAAGTGGAATCCCGAAATAAAGAACGGCATACCTGTTACCTCTATAAATAACTTTAAATTAACAATCAGAAAATGAAACACTTAGCTACAAGCGTTTTTTTGTTTTTATCATTATTATCTTACGCTCAAGATACTACTACTATTTATTCAGAAAAAAATCTGGAATTATTGGCACAATCTATTGCTAATAACATGTGAATTCCATTAAATTATTACGAAAACGAGGGATTTACTATTCAAATAAAAGTAGATAGTTTGGCAAATGCACAATTGACTTCTTTAAATCCTTACATTAGTGGTTTTTATAAAGAACTTCAAACTTTTTTGAAAGGCACGGCTTGGATTGCCACTAAAAACAATTTTCAGATATATACTTTACCTGTTAAATTAGATAAGCAAAAGATTGCGAATATGCAAAAAGCTCAGCCTAAAGAAGGAATGAATGCGTTTTATGAATCATTTATGAAGTATATTTTTTCTACTTACTATAGAAATTTTAAATATTCGTCGTACAAAATAAATTTTGAGGTTGATGATAAAGGAAAAATCTCTATTTATGAAATCACACCTGCTGATGGAGCCTTTCGTTTTGAGGTAAAACGTTTTTTAGAACGAAAAGCAGGTCTTTGGATTCCAGCAAAAATTGACGGAAAACCTGTGAAATCTACTTTTACCTTACCTATTAAATTTCAGTAATTTAGTGCGTATTTTGAAAGAAAAAATAAATATATTTGCAAAACATTAAATGGTTTAAAAAATGAAAACATTAAAAGGAATATCATTATTATTTATGGCTGCTGCTTTCATGGTAAGCTGTAAACAAACTTCAAACGAACAAAAAGAAAACACTGCTGAAACTACAGAAAAAGTAGCATCAACAGAAGTTGCTGGAACCATGCAAAAAGCTACTTTTCAGGTAGAAGGTATGTCTTGTGCAGTGGGTTGTGCAAAAGTTATAGAAGGCAAATTGGCAAAAATGGACGGTGTGAAAACCGCTACTGTTGATTTTGACTCTAAAACCGCTACTGTAGAGTTCGATGATGCAAAGCAGAACACAGACGCTATTAAAAAAATGGTGGAAGAAATTGCTGATGGTGCATACAAGGTGGAGAATTTAACTGTTGCTAAAGAAGTGGCAATGGTTTTTCAAGACGATAAAACAGCACAAAAAAAATGTTGTTCTTCTAAAAAAGACGGAAAATCTTGTGGGGACAAAAAAGACGATAAAAAGAAAAAAGACGGCTGTTGCAGTAAAGACAAAAAAGATAAAAAAACAACTACAAAGCAAAATATCATCTAAAAAAAAACTCTTGAGCAATCAAGAGTTTTCTTTTTTATTTGTTGGTCCATTCCAGCGATTCCATAATTTTTTTCATATCTTCTTCAATATATTTTGTTGCCGGATAGATTGAATCAAAATTGGGTTTAGCATAAAAATATAAAGTACCCACCACAAAATTTTTAGTACTGTCGGTTGCGTAAAATTGCACATTAGTGGCGGCGTCGCCAATTACCCGATAAAACATTCCATATACCTTTTTTTCTGGATGTTCGTACACCGATTCTTGTATATCATCTGCTTTAATGGTATGGTTGTAGGTTAATTTTTGCGCATCTTTCAAAAGCATCGTTAAGTTATTTTCCACAGGGCGATAATTCATATAAATACTTGCCTTCATTTTTGGGTAATCAATCTTAAAAGAACAAGCTTCTTCTGGGCTTATAACTGCCGATTGGTTTTTACTGAACTTAAAATTACAATTGGGGTACACATAGCTTTCGTAAGTCGCTGTTGGATATTCTAAGCTTAAAAATCCATCGGGTTTTGGAGTAACATTTTCTGTGCAACTTACTAAAAAAAGCGCTGTAATAGAGGCATATAAAAAAGAAATTTTTTTCATGGATTGGTTAACTTAATGTTTTGTGAATAAGTGTTTTGTGAATGATAACCGCTGCAAAAGAGCATCTTGTGTTAAAAAGGTAAATCATTCAGTTTGTCGTAATCTGCAATTTTCGGAATTTCAAAATTGTTCAAACGATCGTCGTCAGCGTGTTTCATTGCTTTTGTTTTAGAATCAATATCTTTTTTAATGGTTAAAAAGATAAATTCTGTTACCTGAATTTCGGTAGTGTGTTTGGTGGTTCCGTCTTCGGTTTGCCAATGGCGCGTACGAATTTTTCCTTCCACGTAAATTTTATCGCCTTTACTTAAATATTTTTCACACAATTCGGCCGCTTTATTTCTAAAAACCAAATTGTGCCATTCGGTAGATGTAATTTTCTCGTTGGTGGTTTTGTTGATATAAACTTCGTTGGTAGCAATAGAAAAGCGAGCGATTGAATTACCACCTTCAAAATAATGCATTTTCACATCGTCTCCTAAATGACCTATTAAAGTTACTTTGTTTAAAGTTCCGTACATGATATTATTACTTATCAACCAAAAGTACTAATTTTTTTCAAGCTTAAGAAAATCTTTTAGAAAATTCCAAATCACAATAGGGTAGGCATATTTGTGCAAATCGTTAAGGGAAACTTTTTGTTGGTTTGGTGCAAATGCAGCTATATCTATTTCATAAAAATTAATATGCAGTTGCTGGTGCGATAGTTTGTGTTTAATGCTGTTTGCGGTCACTTTTTTTATGGTGCTGTTCGGAAATCGGTTGGATAAATCGGTAAAAAGTTTTTCTTCGTTGATTGAAGATGTTTCAATAAGAGGCAGTTCAAACAATTGTTGCCAAATGTCTTTTTCGGTGCGTTGCTGAATTGCTATTTCATGGTTTTTTCTTAAAATAAGATAATTCAAATAGCGGTTTTTAACGCTGATTTTTTTGTTTTTAGTAGGAAGGATACTGGTTTCGTTTCTTAAAAAAGCCACGCAGTTTTCATTAAAAATACAGGTGCTGCATTTCGGGTTTGCAGGCAAGCAAACCATCGCTCCAAAATCCATAATGGCATGATTGAATAAATCGGGCTGTTCCTTTGAAATTAATTCATTTGCTAAATTTTGAAAAATGGTGCGGTTTTTAGCAACAGCTGTGTCTTCATAAATTCCAAAAAATCGAGCCAAAACCCTAAAAACATTACCATCAACCACAGCTACGGTTTCTTTAAATGCAAATGAGGCAATGGCGGCGGCTGTGTAAGGTCCAATTCCTTTCAATTGAATAATATCGCTGTATTTTTCAGGAAACCGATTGTTTAAATCAAAATAAATGGTTTTAGCCGCAGTGTGTAAATTCCGGGCACGCGAATAGTAGCCCAAACCTTGCCACAATTTCAAAACCGCATCTTCGTTTGCCGTTGCCAAATCTTTTAATGTAGGAAAATTTTCTATAAAAGCTTCATAGTACGGAGTGCCTTGTTCCACCCGGGTTTGTTGCAAAATAATTTCAGAAAGCCATATATAATAAGCGTTTGTGGTGTTTCGCCACGGTAAATCTCGTTTGTTTTTTTGATACCAATGTAGCAGTTGGTCGGTAAAATCCATGCGTATTATTTTCAGATGTAAAGGTAGTTTTTTTAGCTGTTTTTGTAGTAAAAATCCATTTAATTTAAAATGAGTAACTTTGTGTAGAGTAGAAACAAAAAATAAAGTTATGCTAAAAATCAAGACATACAGTCAAGAGAACACACCGAATACTAATGAAAAGGAAGCAATTTTAAACTTTCTCTACAAAAATTTAGAGCAATACGGCGATCCCATGCAAGATATTGAAAAATGTATGGATTATGCCTTAAAAATCACACCTTCTTTTGGCGGATTTGTGGCTACGGCTACTTTAGACGATCAAATTGTTGGTGCTGTGATTGTAAACGAAACCGGTATGAAAGATTATATTCCTGAAAATATTTTGGTATATATCGCAACAGATGCCACCCAACGCGGAAAAGGTATTGGTAAACAATTAATGCAACACGCGATTGAAAAAGCCAATGGAAATATTGCCCTACACGTGGAACCCGATAATCCTGCTATAAAACTTTACGAAAAACTAGGCTTTACAAACAAGTATTTAGAAATGCGTTTAACCAAATAATTGTTATGGCAGTTATAACCTTACATAAGGAACACCTGGCCTACAACTTTGAACGTTTAGACTATTTTTTTGACTTAAAAAATATTCAATGGTCAGTGGTTACCAAAATGCTATGTGGCAATAAATTGTTTTTGAAAGAACTGCTAAGCTTGCAACCCACGCAAGTGTGTGATTCGCGAGTAAGCAATTTAAAAGCCATAAAAGAAATCAATCCAAAGGTTGAAACCATTTATATTAAACCCACGCCCAAACGGTCAGTGGCATCGGTAGTGAAATATGCAGATATCAGCATGAATACCGATATTACTACCATAAAATTACTTTCGCAAGAAGCCCAAAAGCAAAACAAAACGCATAAAATTATTATTATGATTGAATTGGGGGAACTGCGCGAAGGAGTTATGCGGGAAAATGTGATTTCGTTTTACGATCAAGTGTTTCAGTTGAAAAATATCGAGGTGGTGGGTATTGGTACCAATCTTTCGTGTTTGTATGGCGTGTTGCCAAGCACCGATAAATTGATTCAATTGGCATTATACAAACAGCTGATCGAAGCAAAGTTCAATAAAAAAATTCAATATGTTTCAGGCGGATCATCCGTTACCATTCCATTGATTTTTCAAAACAAACTGCCATCTGGTATCAATCATTTTCGAGTGGGGGAAACCCTTTACCAAGGTACCGATGTGTATAAAGATGCACCCAGTAATTTACTGAAACAAGATGTTTTTACCCTAAAAGCAGAAATCATTGAATTAATTGAAAAACCAATGGTGCCCGAAGGTGATTTTGGAACCAATTTAGAAGGAAAATCATTTACGTTTGATGAAAAAGAAATCGGAAAAAAATCATTCCGTGCCATATTAGATTTAGGAATTTTAGACGTAGATCAAACCAATATTTTTCCAAAAGATGGCGACATACGTTTTTTTGGTGCCAGTTCGGATATGATTATTGTAGATTTACAAACAAATGAAAAAAACTACAAAGTAGGCGATTATTTAGAGTTTTCACTGAATTATATGGGAACATTACGCGCAATGAACTCTTCGTATATCGAGAAAGTAGTGCAATAACCCCAGAAAAAACAACCTAAATAGCTATTAGTTTAAAATTTAATGGTTTGAAATGTAGATATTATAATAAAATTAATATATTTGCAAACTCAAAAAACAGACAACAAATTAATTTACAAAGAGATAATGACTAAAGCAGACATTGTAGCTAAAATTTCAGAGAAATTAGGGCTTGAGAAAGGTGATGTGCAGGCAACTGTGGAATCTTTTATGGAGGAAGTAAAATCTTCTTTAGAAAGTGGAGATAACGTATATTTAAGAGGTTTCGGAAGCTTTATAATTAAAACTAGAGCAGAAAAAACGGGTAGAAATATATCTAAAAATACAACAATTAAAATCCCTGCTCACAACATTCCGGCTTTTAAACCAGCTAAAGTGTTTGTGGAAGGTGTTAAAACAAACACAGACGTAAAATAATTACTAACTTAAAAACTACAAGATTATGCCAAGTGGTAAAAAAAGAAAAAGACATAAGGTAGCTACGCACAAACGTAAAAAAAGAGCGAGAGCTAACCGTCACAAAAAGAAAAAGTAGTTTTAAACTACTTTTTCTTTTATTTCAAATTAAAAAGTTCTTTGAAAAATCTTTTAAATACACATTTAAAAGAAACCGGGAAATACCTGTTAATGTTTAATCCATCTGTATTTTTGGTTTCAAGTTTTTATTGTTTCAAGTTTTTAATAAACTTTTAAACCATAAACCTTTAAACTAAACACAGCAGATAAAAATGTACCAAGTGAACAAAGAGTTAATTATTAGGTCTGGTTCCAATACGGTAGATTTTGCCTTATTAAAAGATGGAAAATTAGTAGAACTACACAGAGATAGGGAAGACGAAAAAGGCTTTTCGGTGGGCGATATCTTTATTGCCAAAATCCGCAAACCCGTTCCTGGTTTAAACGCGGCATTTGTAAACGTAGGCTTCGATAAAGACGCCTTTTTGCATTACCACGATTTAGGTCCCAATCTTCCTACGCTCATGAAGTTTACAAAACTTGTAACTTCAGGTAAACTAAATGATTTCACTCTTAAAAAACTTCCTTTTGAAACTGAAATTGATAAAAACGGCGTCATCACCGATGTGTTAAGTGCCAATCAATCAATTTTAGTGCAAATAGTTAAAGAACCCATATCCACAAAAGGGCCGCGAATAAGTTCTGAACTATCGCTTGCAGGCCGCTATTTGGTGTTGGTTCCTTTTTCTGAACGAGTTTCTATTTCACAAAAAATAGAATCAAAACAAGAAAAAGATCGTCTTAAAAAAATGATGTTAACCATTAAACCAAAAGGATTCGGGGTTATTGTGCGAACAGTAGCCGAAGGCAAAAATGTTACCGAATTAGAAAAAGACTTGCAAAGTTTAATAGACAAATGGATATTGCTTTGCAAACGTTTAACTACAGCTCATCATCCATCAAAAGTTTTTGGAGAAGTAAACAGAGCATCAAGCATTTTGCGCGATGTTTTTAATGACACTTTTACAGGAATTTATATTGATGATGAAGAATTGTACTACCAAACGAAGGACTATCTGCAAGAAATAGCCCCTTCAAAAGTTTCCATCGTAAAGCATTATAACAACAAAGAAGTACCGTTGTTCGAAAAGTATCATATTGAACGACAAATAAAAACTTCCTTCGGTAAAACCGTATCTATGAGCAAAGGAGCCTACCTTATTATAGAACATACCGAAGCATTACACGTTATCGATGTAAACAGTGGAAACCGCTCGAACAAAGCTCAATCACAAGAGGATACGGCTCTTGAGGTAAACATGATCGCAGCATCAGAAATTGCACGCCAGTTAAGATTGCGCGATATGGGCGGGATTATCGTTGTTGATTTTATAGACATGAGTAATCCTGAAAATCGTAAAGTATTATACGATTTCCTAAAAGAAGAAATGAGCGATGACAAAGCAAAACACAAAATCTTGCCTCCTAGTAAATTTGGATTGATTCAAATTACTAGACAACGCGTTAGACCCGAAGTTTCTATCAAAACAAAAGAAGAAAACCCTGACCACAACGGTGAAGGTGAAATAGAGGCTCCTATTTTAGTTATTGATAAAATATCGGCTGACTTAGAACGAATTATTAAAGACCACAGAAATGTGGTTTTAAATGCGCATCCATTTATTGCTGCGTATTTAACCAAAGGATTTCCATCGGTACGAAACAAATGGTTGTTAGAACACAAACGCTGGATAAAAATCATTCCACGCGATGCCTATACCTACTTAGAATACCATTTCTTTGATAAAGAAGGAAACCAAATAGAATAGCAAAAAGCCGAACAAACGTTCGGCTTTTTTTTTACCCGCTTTTTAAATAGTTATCAAAAAAGCTTTGTTAAATCATTTTAATTGTTATTTTTGTTAGAAACAAAATTTTTAAAAATATATTTATGAGAAAAATTACGATGACCCTTTTAGGGTTGGTTGCGTTTTCTACAAGCGCATTGGCACAGCAAGAAGTAAAATTTGGTCCTAAAGCAGGTGTGAACTTTGCTAAAATTAATGGAGAAATTAAAGAAGATGGGGAAACAATTAAACTTGATAAAGGACAAGTAGGTTTTCACGTAGGTGCTTTTGCAGAAATTAAATTTAATGACAAATTTGCTATCCAGCCCGAACTTTTATATTCCGTTCAAGGAGGTAAAGCGGAACAGTCTGGAACGGAAACAATTATGGGGCAAACTTTTGCTTACGAAGCAGAAGCAAAATGGAATTTACATTACATAAATGTGCCTATTATGGCTAAATATTATGTAATTCCAAGTTTGGCAATTGAAGCAGGTCCTTATGTTGGTTTTAATATAAAATCTGAAGTTAAAAGTGAAGGAACACTTACAATGGCTGGTGTAACTGAGAGCGAAAGTTCAACAGAAGACATGAAAGACGGGACAAATTCTATTGATTTTGGTATCGGTGCTGGTGCGAGTTTCAATTTAGATAACGGCTTTTTTGTAGGAGCTCGTTACAATTTAGGCTTGGCAAAAATATCTAAAGAGTACACTGAAACTTTTGAAGGTATTGAGTATAAGAATCCTGCTTATGATATTAAAAACGGTGTAATCCAAATTTCTGTAGGTTACAAATTCTAATAATTACAATATTTAGTGAAAACCGCAACGATTTGTTGCGGTTTTTTTGTGGAAAAAAGTTACAGTTTATGCTTGAATCAAATAACATATTTGTGTTATTTTGAGTAATTTTAACTTTGGTTTAAAATTTGATAAACATAAAAAAAGATCTATTCTATGAAAAAGTTATCTAAAATTACAACAGCACTTTTTTCAGCGTTTTTATTTACAAATGCAGTTAGTGCGCAAGATTTTACTTTCGGTCCCAAAGTTGGGTACAACAATGCCAAATTAGAGGGAAGTAGTTGGCAAGAATTTCACGACAACAATTCCATCAACGGATTTCATATTGGTGCGTTTGCTGAAGTTCGTTTTGACAAGTTTGCCATTCAACCCGAAGTGTATTATTCATCGGCAGGTGGTAAATGGAAAACCACTTTTGAAAACAACACCTTAGAGCATGATTTTAATTTAAGTTATGTGAACGTACCGGTGATGCTAAAATATTATTTAACCAATGGAATCGCAATTGAGGCAGGTCCGCAAGCAGGATTTTTAACCGATTCTAAAGTAAAATGGTCTGATTTAGATCCCCAAAGCCCTAATTTCAATGACTTTGATTTTTCTGTAAATGTAGGC
The DNA here is from genome assembly GCF_028473145.1 of Flavobacterium sp. CBA20B-1. Taxonomy (NCBI): domain Bacteria; kingdom Pseudomonadati; phylum Bacteroidota; class Flavobacteriia; order Flavobacteriales; family Flavobacteriaceae; genus Flavobacterium; species Flavobacterium sp. CBA20B-1. Next base: position 1,523,484 of record NZ_CP092370.1, on the reverse strand, counting down.
TTAAGCGTAAATATCATTGATTTTATGATTTCTGCCCGATACAATGCAGGTTTAACCAATGTAATTGATAATCCCGATGTGGATTGGAAAAACAGGGTAATGCAGCTTTCTGTGGGCTATCGTTTTTAACTAATAAAACCTGCTGAAAAAGCAGGTTTTTATCTTTTTTTTCTAAAAAAATCGTGCATCAATGCGCTGCATTCTTTTTCAAGAACACCATAAATAATTTCAGTTTTTGGATGCAGTTTTCCGCCCATAGTTGTAAACCCGCGTTTATTGTCTTGTGCGCCAATAACAATTTTAGAAATTTGGCTCCAATACAAAGCACCTGCACACATTTGGCAAGGTTCAACGGTTAAATACATGGTGCAGTTTTTTAGATATTTGCCTCCAATAGCATGTGCTGCTGCCGTGATAGCCTGCATTTCTGCATGCGCCGTAACATCGTTTAAACTTTCAGTGAGGTTGTGGGTTTTAGCAATGATTCGATCGTTTGCAACAATTAGTGCACCAATGGGAATTTCATCTTTCTCAAAAGCTTCTTTCGCTTCTGTTAAAGCAATTTGCATGTAATATTCGTGGTTCAGCAGCATACCAATCAGTAAATTATTCGTCAAAAATAAGATATTATTGTAAATTTGCTTTATATTTTTAAAACGAATGGCTCCGATTTTACCCACTATTGAATTTCCTGCCGATTTAAAATCGAAAACAATCGAGCAACTGCAACAGTTAGCTGCTGAAATTCGCAGTTTTATTATCGATGTGGTTTCTGTAAACGGCGGTCATTTGGGGGCAAGTTTGGGAGTGGTAGAGCTTACTATTGCGTTGCATTATGTGTTTGATACACCCATTGATAAATTGGTTTGGGATGTGGGGCATCAGGCATATGTACACAAAATTCTAACAGGAAGAAAAGAGCAGTTTGCCAGCAACCGACAAAAAAACGGATTGAGTGGTTTCCCGAAAATCAGTGAAAGCGCATACGATGCTTTTGGCGTGGGGCATTCCTCTACATCTATATCGGCCGCGCTTGGCATGGCAATGGGCAGCAAGTTAAAAGGCAATGCACACGCACAGCATATAGCCGTGATTGGTGATGCGTCTATTGCTTCGGGAATGGCGTTCGAGGCGTTGAATCATGCAGGTGTTGCCAATGCTAATTTAATTGTGGTTTTAAACGATAATGCCATCGGAATTGACCCGAGCGTGGGTGCTTTGAAAAGCTATTTAATGCAAGTGAAGCAAGGCGAAAATCCAAAGGTGAACAACATGATTAAATCGTTGAATTTTAAATACGTGGGACCGATTGACGGGCACGATTTAAAAGCCTTAATCCATGAATTGCAACGATTAAAAAGCAAAACGGGGCCACAGTTTCTGCACATCATCACTACCAAAGGAAAAGGACTAAAACAAGCCGAAGAAAACCAAGTGGTTTATCATGCTCCTGGAAAGTTTGATAAAATTACAGGCGATTTGCTTGAAAATAAAGCGCAAAAACGCACCAAATATCAAGATGTTTTTGGATTGACATTGTTGGAATTAGCCCAGCAAAATGCTAACATATTTGCCATTACCCCAGCAATGCCCACAGGAAGTTCGTTAAAACACATGATGGATGTTTTTCCGGAACGCGCCATCGACGTGGGTATTGCCGAGCAACACGCCGTTACCTTGGCAGCCGGTATTTCACTAAGTGGTTTCACTGTTTTTTGTGCCATTTATTCTACGTTTTTGCAGCGTGCATACGATCAATTAATCCACGATGTAGCATTGCAAAATATTCCAGTGGTTTTTTGCATTGATAGAGCAGGCTTGGTGGGCGAAGATGGTGCCACGCATCAGGGTGTATTTGATATTGCGTATTTACAAGCAATTCCCAATATGAGAATTCTTGCGCCAAAAGATGCAGTAGAATTGCGACAAGTGCTTTATAACCTTCAAAACAATCAATCACAGCCGGTTGCAGTTCGCTATCCGCGAGGCTATGCAACTATTCAAGAATGGAATGTTCCTTTTGAAACTATTGATTTTACTTCCATTCAATCTATAAAAAAAGGAAGAAAGGCAGCGGTTTTATCCACCGGAACCATCATCGAAAATGTGTTAGAAGCCTTAAATTTTGATGATGATTATTTTTCGGTGTATCATTTCTTGCAAATTAAACCTTTGAATAAACAGGCAATTTTAGATTTAGCAAATACCTACGAAATATTGCTCACGATTGAAGAAGGTGTTGTAAATGGTGGGTTTGGCAGCGTTGTGAATCAAATTGTTTCAGAAAGCAAAACCAACACGCAAGTGATCAATTTAGGTGTGCCCGATGCGTTTATAGAACATGCCACCGTTCATGAACAATGGCAACAATGTGGTTTAGATGCCGTATCTATTCAACAAATATTAAAAAAAATCAGTAATGTTTAAATTTAAAATAGTTGTTTTTTTTCTAATGATTTCGGCGATTGGTTTTTCGCAACCTGCTGATACATTGTTGGTAAAGAAACCAAAAATAGATATTGATACATTTTACAGAACACAATTTTCGGTTTTTGATACGTTGGTAAAGAAAAACGATACCATTTTTATACGTCCGATTACTGTTGAACCTAAAATGGTGCTGCAAGATTCTGTTTTAACTAGTTTCTCAGCGGGCAATGTGCACCAAGTGGTTCTATCTACCTTTGAAGTTACAAAACGCAACAAAAACAGCGATTTGGCCTATTTTTTAATTCCTAAACCAGAAGGAATGGTCTATGACCGTACACCCCGTGCCAACTCACAAATTTTGTATGATGCGCTTTCGCCTGTTCGGTCAGAAATGAGTTTTTGGAAGAAAACAAATACGCTTGGGCTAGATATCAACCAAGGAACATTTTCAAATTGGAATGCAGGTGGTTTTAGTTCCATTTCGGGTATTGTGAAAGGCGATTTCACCCGAAAATATGAAAGAGGACGCACTATTTGGGTAAACGAATTAAAGGTGCGGTATGGATTGAATAAACAAGAAAATTTAGAGCTGCGCAAAACCGACGACGTTTTAACCATTAATTCATCTTTTGGGTATAAAACATCGGTAAAATCGAATTGGTATTATTCTGCCAAAGTTACGCTGAACACGCAAATGGCAAACGGTTATGCCTATCCAAATGTAGAAGTGCCTATTTCGCGCGCGCTTGCACCTGCTTATTTATTTGCCGGTATTGGTTCTGAGTATTCCAAAAACAATTTTAAAGCCTATATTTCGCCCCTTACGTTAAAATCTACTTTGGTTTTAGATGATGCTTTGGCAAACAGTGGTGCTTTTGGTTTAGAAGGCGGAATATTTGATACCAATGGAAATTTGTTGCAACCGGGCAAAAAATCGAGAAACGAATTGGGTTTTTTGTTTACCACCGAATGGAATAAAAGCATTATGAACAATGTGAATTTAAAGAACAATCTTACCTTATATACCGATTATTTGAATAATTTTGGAAATATAGATATCGACTGGCAATTGCAGTTAGAAATGAAAATCAACAGTTTGCTAAAAGCCACTTTGGGCGGTCATTTGATTTATGATGATGACATAAAAAACAAGCGCGACGTTGATGGCGTGCAAATCACCGAAGGTCCGCGGGTGCAATTTAAGCAATTGCTAAGCGTTGGTTTGGTTTATAATTTTTAGTGCCGATTGGTTTTTTTGTTGGTATTTCGAGGGTGATGATGAAGTGTGTGGGGCGTTTGTAGTGCTAACACAACTTATCTTGAACATTTCGAAAGGCTTTGATGAACGGATGTAATTTTCTTTGGAAGTTGGATTGTTTTATAATTTGTAGATGATGAAAAAAAATTTTAACATATTGCTTCTTTTGGTTTCTGTACAAGCATTTTCGCAGGCAACAGATACCATTCCGGAATTGGAACGCACCATAAAAGTTACCGATCCTTTTTATCGGGAAGACCAGTTTTATGTGGGCGTAACACACAGTTTGTTGCTAAAAAAGCCCAATGGTATCAATCAAAGATCTATTTCCATAGGAACCAATTTTGGCTTTTTGAGAGATTTTCCAATCAATAAACAACGCACTTTAGCCATTGCACCGGGCGTGGGTTTTGCATTTTATAATTTGCGACACAATTTGGCTTTGGTTGATGATGCTTCGATTGCCTTTGCAATAGACGATAATCCAGATAAAAACGTTCAAAAGCTCTCGTATATCGAAATTCCAATCGAATTTCGCTGGCGCACTTCCAAAGTGCATTCACATAAATTTTGGCGTATTTACACAGGAATTAAATACAGCTATTTACTGAATTCTACTTCAAAATACCGAGGCGATTTAGGGAATTATACCTTCAAAAATCCCCATTTTTTCTCCAAATCAAACCTTGGTGTGTATGTTGCGGCAGGTTTCAATACATGGAATTTTTATGCTTATTATGGCTTTAAACCCTTGTATGCCCAAAATATTATCGATAGTGAAAGTCATTTTAATATGTTGAATCTGGGGCTGATGTTTTATATTTTGTAAGGTTCCTTCAATATTTTAATTAATAATTTTAAGGTATTTTAAGGAATTATTTTGAAGAAAAATAAAATTATTTTAAGAATGGTGTTTTTTTATTAAATTTGTTTTAACAAAAAATACCTACACTTATGAATACTTCTTGAAAAATCAAGATTAAATTTCTTTTATTTAATTTACAGTAATCCTTACATTTAAACTTATGAAAAGCAAGCCAATCGCTGGGCACGTAGATATTTTGATAAGCATTATGGCACCGGAACAGCAGGATATGAACAAGGAAGTGTAAACTTTTTTGATTTAAATTCGTATAGAAATGAGAATGTTTTATCACCTTATATAAATCCAAGGAATGGAGGAAATAATCCAGGTGGAAACACCTCTCATTACAGGCTACATTGGTCAGATTTAGGTTATTTCTTATTTGGCATAATTTTTTAAAAAACTAATTATTATGAAATTATTAAAATATGTATTCTCGATTTCAATTTTATTTTTATTGTATGGTTGCCCGGACATCGATGATGTTGATGCAGAGATTACTATAATAAACAATTCTGAAGGCGAAATATATTGGTGGGCGAGAGGAAAAGTAGCAGAATTGGAGTGGCAACCAAATGAAAATTTTTTTATTGAGCGAAATTCCTCGGCTAAACTAGGCTATATCAATGATGGCTCTAGGCTTTATATCTGGCTTTTTGATAGAGAAGTGATAGATAATACGCCTTGGGAAGAAGTGGTAGAAAACGAAAGGTACTTGATTAGGTATGATTTAACCATACAAGATTTAGAAGCTATGAATTGGGAAATCATTTATACAGGAGAATAATTCAGATTTAGGTTATTTATTTGGTATAGGTATTCACAGTTTACTAAGTGCTAAAAGTGATGATCATCATACAAAATCTTATGAAAGACAAGCTAACCGCTGGGCACGTAGATATTTTGATGGGCGATATGGCGTTGTTTGGAATTTTGTCGATTATATTCTTCGATAATTAATATTAATATTTTTATTATGAAAGCAAATGTTTTAATTTTTATTAACGTACTATTATTTATTAGTTGCGAAAACCCAACTCAAACGTATAAATTTCGTATAATTAATAATTCAGAAAAAACTATTTATTTTGAAAAAAATGAATCAATCATATCTAACGTATATCCAGATACTTTAATACCTGAACAAAAAGTACAACTTAAAGTTTCTCCTCATACGATTTCATATCAAGGTGGTCTTATAAGCATAGAAGAAGTTTTTAAAAAATACAATATTGATACTTTGTCAATATATTTCTTTGATGCTTATGTTGTTGATAATTATTCTTGGGAAACTATTCGCGAAGAATATAAAGTATTAAAGCGTTATGATTTAAGTATAGAAGATATTCAGCTATTAGATTATGAAATTACATATCCGCCTACCGAAGTGATGAAAGATATGCGCATGTATCCGCCTTATGAAGAATAAATAAATTAAATGACTATCGGTAACTTTATAAATATAAATCTTCCAGGGGAGGTTGATAATAGTATAAGTTTCGAACAGTTTGTTTTAACAACCCCACTTTATATGCACGAATATGGGCATATATTCCAAAGCGAACGTTCTGGTTTTGGGTATCTTTTTGCTTATGGAATACCAAGTTTAATAAGTGCAGCGAAAGATGAAAAAAGAGGTCATGTACATAATGACTTCGGTACAGAAACATCTGCTAATCGTTGGGCAAGAAGGTATTTTGACAAACATTATAAGGGGCTCGTAGATTGGTCACAATATCAAAATCCCGAAACAAGACCTTATTATCCATTAAATTAAAAAATAATATTATGTATCGTTTTAGAATCATCTCATATTTTGTAATAATCACAGCTTTAATAAGTTGTGAATATCCTGATAAAGAATATGCTATTTTGTTAAAAAACCATAGTAATCATGAAATAAGTAGTTATTCTTCGAAAAGTTATGGGGTACCAAACTATCCTGACACCACAATTGTTGAAACTAATTTTCGTTGGAGCGTGTATCCTGGAGAAAGTATAGATTTTTCATCTACTTTACCGTGGGAAGAATTAATTTCTGACGGAGATACACTATCAATATTTATTTTTCATACAGATACTATTAAAAATAATACGTGGAGTTCAATTATAGATGAATATAAAGTATTAAAGCGTTATGATTTAAGTATAGAAGATATTCAGCTATTAGATTATGAAATTACATATCCGCCTACCGAAGTGATGAAAGATATGCGCATGTATCCGCCTTATGAAGAATAAAGATTTAACGTTCTTAGAAAGAGGATACACAGGACACGAACATTTGCAAGGTGTTGGTTTAATAAATAGGAATGCCCGCTTGTATGACCCTAAATTGCATCGTTTTCTTGCACCGGATAATTTTATACAAAATCCAAGCAATTCACAGAATTACAATCGTTACGGATATGTAATGAATAATCCGTTAAAATTTCTCAATATCAATTTGAAAAGAGTGAAGTGCTTAGGTCTTTTTTAGAAACAATCTACTTTAAGCAAATACAGTTTGGAAGAAATTCAAGAACAAAATTTATACGATAAACGTTACAGTTTTACGTTAGATGAATTAAAAACTATGAATTGGGAAGTTGTTTACGATGGTAACTAAATTTATAAAGGAGCGGATATAGTCCGTTTCTTTAATTTTTTAAAGAACCCCAATCACGATTGCTACATACTATAAAACAAAATAAACGACGGCACAAAACCAATTAACGCACCAACGATGATTTCTACATGGGTATGTGCCCTTAAATACAAGCGCGAACTGGCAACTAAACCAATTAAAATCAACAAAATGGGCAAAACAAAAAACGGATTTAAGTAATAAGTAGTGGTTTGGTTTACAAAAAGCGGTATGGCACTGCACAGACTGGCCACGTGCACACTGTATTTACGTTTTAAAAGCACGCTGAAAAACAAAATGCTGTAGGAAATGCAATAGCCAATAAAAAATACTTTTAAAGAGCTGTTGGAAACATCTGCCCAAATTTTAAAGATTAAAACGTTGATAATTAAGATGTTTACAAAAATAGGTACGCTGCGTTCGCGCACATTTCGAATCATGATTGACGATTTCAGCAAACCCAACGATTTTAAAAAGAAATAAATGCAAATAGGCAGCAAAAAAGTCATTAAAAAGGCTTGTCCGGTGGCTACAAAACGTTCAATAGGCAAAAAAAAGTCGGCATTTAAGAAGTAAAAACATCCTGTGATTATGGTTGGAATAAAAACAGGATGGAATAGTATAGATAGTATGTTTGCAACATGCTTCATTAAATTTTTTTGCGCATACGGGCTACCGGAATATCAAGCTGTTCGCGGTATTTTGCAACCGTTCTGCGGGCAATTGGGTATCCTTTTTCTTTTAACATTTCTGCCAATTTATCATCGGGTAATGGTTTTTGTTTGTCTTCATCTTCAATAATGTTTTGCAAAATCTTTTTAATTTCTATGGTAGAAACTTCTTCGCCTTGATCGTTCATCATTGCTTCAGAGAAAAACTCTTTAATCAGTTTGGTGCCATAAGGCGTATCCACATATTTGCTGTTGGCAACCCGCGAAATGGTTGAAATGTCTAACCCCACCATATCGGCAATATCCTTTAAAATCATCGGACGTATTTTGGTTTCGTCGCCGTCTAAAAAATATTCTTTTTGATATTCAATAATCGCACTCATGGTCACAAAAAGGGTTTCTTGGCGTTGTTTAATAGCATCGATAAACCATTTGGCACCGTCTAACTTTTGTTTGATGAATTGCACGGCATCTTTTTGTGCGGTTGATTTTTGATTGGTTTCTTTATAGGTTTGCAACATTTCCTGATAGTCTTTTGAAACGTGCAATTCGGGAGCATTTCGGCTGTTGAGCAATAATTCAATTTCGCCATCATCAACCTTCACGGTAAAATCGGGAATAATATGCTCAATTGCTCGGGAACTGCCCGAAAAACTTCCGCCTGGTTTTGGGTTTAATTTTTCAATTTCATCAATAGCTTTTCGAAGTTGCGATTGGGTTACATTGTATTTTTGCAACAATTTATCGTAATGTTTTTTGGTGAAAGCTTCAAATTGATTTTCAATAATATCTTTAGCCAAATCGATCGATTCATTGGGTGTTTTGCTTTGCAGCTGTAGTGATAAACACTCTTGTAAATCGCGTGCACCCACACCGCTTGGTTCTAATTCGTGAATAATGTTTTCAAGAATTTGTTGCACTTGTTCTTCACTGGCGTAGATGCCTTGCGTGAATGCCATATCATCTACAATATCTTGAATATCGCGGCGAATATAACCCATATCGTCCATGCTGCCTATTAAGAACTCGGCAATAATTCGTTGTTCGTCGGTTAAAATAAACGTGTTTAATTGTTCAATCAAACTTTGATGAAAACTAATTTGTGCTTCGATAGGCATGAACGTATCGTCATCGTCGTCGCTGTAATTATTGCTTTTTAATTTATAATCAGGAATTTCATCATCGCTTAAATAATCATCGATATTGATGTCATCTGTGTCGATATGCTCATTGTCGAAATCATCAAATTCATCTGAATTATCCTGAAAATCATCGGCTTCGTTGGTTTCTTCTTTCCCCGATTCTAAGGCAGGATTTTCTACCAACTCTTCTTTTAAGCGTTGTTCAAAAGCAAGCGTGGGCAATTGAATCAGTTTCATTAACTGAATTTGCTGCGGCGATAATTTCTGCGATAATTTTAATTGTAAATTCTGTTTTAACATTTTGTAATGCTCCTATAACTTTTAGTAATAAAAAAGTTTGACACAAACTAATTTATTCAAAAATAACAAATAATTAGTCTTGTGTCAAACTTAAAGGGTTGTAAAAAATTGTTTTTTTATTCTTATCTTAAGAACCCCATCTCACGAATATTTTTGTGGATAGCAACTATATCTTTTGGTATTTCAGCATGTATTAGCCAATTAACGTCGAGCCCGTTATTTATGGCTGCTTTCATAAAACCAGGGTTTTCGCCGATACACATTCCTAATTGGTTCAAGCTTTCAGTGAATTCATACTGTTCGTCTTCGTGAAATTTTGAAATGTTCATTAAAATTTTAAAAATACGAGCTAAAGCAGGTACATAAAATTTATTTGCTTTTTGTGGCGGATACGTTTCTAATGTTTTATTTAGCTTAGGGATTAAACCGTTTAAAAGATGCAGATTTAGATATGGATCACCAAATTTATCTTTTGTAATTTGAACATGTTCGGTAATCATTCCACTCATATAGCGCACATCCATTGATAAATAACCGGGTGAATAAAAATGTTTAACAGCTCGATCTATTTCAAAAGATAATGATTCTTCTAATTTTTTTCGCTTTTCTTCAACAGTTTCTGTACTCACTAATTCAAAAAGCAAACGGTTTGCCAATGCCAGATCTTTTTTTAACAAACGGAAAATGAGTTTGTCTTTTTCGGTTGATGACAGATGTGTTATGGCTTCTTTAAGTTCTTTTGGTAAAATCATTTATAATAAAATTTAAAACGATAAGTTAATAAAAAAAAACGCTCAGACTTTTTTAAGTTGAACGTTTTTTATGACTTAAAACTCTGCGTTTTGCGGTGTTCTTGGGAATGGAATCACGTCGCGAATGTTGGTCATTCCGGTTACGAACAATACCAAACGTTCAAAACCTAAACCAAACCCAGAGTGCACTGCCGATCCAAATTTGCGGGTATCCAAGTACCACCATAATTCTTCTTCGGGAATGTTTAGTGCCTGCATTTTTTCTACCAACACCTCATAGCGTTCTTCACGTTGTGATCCGCCTACAATTTCACCAATGCCGGGGAATAAAATATCCATTGCGCGAACAGTTTTTCCGTCTTCATTCAAACGCATGTAAAAAGCTTTGATTTTCGCTGGATAATCAAACAAAATCACCGGACATTTAAAGTGCTTTTCAACCAAGAAACGTTCGTGCTCGCTTTGTAAATCGGCTCCCCATTCGTCGATAATATATTGGAATTTTTTGTTTTTATTGGGTTTCGATGCTTTTAAAATATCAATTGCTTCGGTATAAGAAACGCGTTTAAAATTATTCTCTAAAACAAATTGTAGTTTTTCAATTAAACTCATTTCAGAGCGTTCTGCCTGTGGTTTCGATTTTTCTTCTTCAATCAATCGGGTTTCCAACAATTTTAAATCGTCTTCGCACTTTTCCAAAGTATATTTAATCACAAATTTGATGAAATCTTCCGCCAAATCCATGTTGTCGTCTAAATTGTTGAATGCTACCTCTGGTTCAATCATCCAAAACTCAGCCAAATGGCGCGATGTGTTCGAGTTTTCTGCGCGAAAAGTAGGTCCAAATGTATAAACTTGCCCCAAAGCCATGGCATATGTTTCTGCTTCGAGCTGTCCGGAAACAGTTAAATTGGTGTGTTTTCCAAAAAAGTCTTCTTTATAATTGATGCTTCCGTCTTCGTTTCTTGGAGCAGAACCGTCTAATGGCAACGAGGTTACTTGAAACATTTCACCCGCACCTTCTGCATCTGAACCCGTAACAATCGGAGTGTTCACATAGAAAAAACCATTGTCTTGAAAATATTTGTGCACCGCATAAGAAAGCGTGCTGCGCACTCGCATAATAGCACCAAACATATTGGTACGAATACGCAAATGGGCGTTTTCGCGTAAAAATTCTAACGAGTGTTTTTTGGGTTGTATCGGATATTTTTCAGCATCTGAATCACCTAAAATTTCCAGCGAGTTTGCTTGAATTTCGTATTTCTGTCCTTTGCCTTGGCTTTCAACCAACGTGCCTTTTACGCTAATTGCCGCACCGGTTGTAATGCGTTTAATCGTTTCTTCGGGAAATGCATCTAATTCTAAAACGCACTGAATGTTGTGAATGGTTGAACCGTCGTTCAAAGCAATGAATTGGTTGTTTCTAAAACTGCGAACCCAACCTTTTGCCACCACTTCTTGTAAAAGACTTGAACCTGCTAAAAGATCTTTAATCTTGGTATGTTTCATTATATTTTGCTATAAATAGGTGTCAATTGTTATAGGGTGCAAAAATACAATTTTTTTTCATTGTTTGAACGGATAAATTTTAGCCCTTTTGTTTGCCGAATTTTCTATCTTTGATTGCTAAAGATTTTAAAAATGAACTGGATTTTATTGATTATTGGCGGTTTGTTCGAAGTTGCTTTTACATATTGTATTGGCAGAGCACATACGTCTGCCGGAACAGAAAAATATGCATGGTATTTAGGTTTTTTGATAAGTGTTTCAATCAGTATGGCATTGCTTATAAAAGCCAGTAAAACCTTGCCTTTGGGAACGGCTTATGCGGTTTGGAGTGGGATAGGAGCTGTGGGTTCGGTAACCATGGGGATTTTATTTTTTAAGGAACCAGCCGATTTTTGGCGTATGTTTTTTATTTTTACATTGATTGGATCGATTGTAGGATTAAAAATGGTTTCGGCACATTAAAACAATGAAAATTATAATAGCTTTCTGTTTTATAGTATCTTTTTCTTCTTGTAAAAAGGAAGAAAAGGTAGTGCTGCAAAGCGAATTCGTTTTTGCATATACAGGAATGCAAAATTTAAGTACATTTAAGTTCACAAAAGATACTGTATTTGTTTCACATAATTATCCATCAAGAATTAAAGGTTTTTTTTATTTAATGAATAATGATGAAAAAACTAAAATTAATGAGTATATAAACGCGGTTAAGCATATTAATTATAAAAAAGAATATATAAATGAGTATGTTGAAGATGGTTTAGATTATCAATTTGAATTTTTAGAGCATAAAAAACGAATTTACGTTCAGAATTTCGAATCTGATGAGACAAAAACGATTAACGATTTTGCAAACTATTTGATTAATTTAAGTAATAGAAAAGAACAAACCGAACATTCTAACTTAAAAATTGATTTTGGAAATACAGTAATATTTTTTAGAGATTCGGAACCTTGTTTGTTTGAGTGAGCAATTAAAACAAAAAATATAATGAGCATTAAAAAAGCAATATTGATTGAACTAGAGCGCGAAAAAGAAAACACCAAGCGCATCATCAGTAGATTAAAAAATGAACAATTTAGTTATAAACCACACGAAAAGTCAATGACTTTAGGCGCATTGGCAAATCATATAGTGGAGTTGCACAATTGGGTAGATTTTGTGCTTACTAAAGATACATTTGATTTTCATACCGATTATCAACAACCCAACCTATCATCCGTAGAGGAATTGTTGCAAACATATGAGGCAGATTTTCTGAAAAACAAGGCAATTATTGAACAAATGGATGAAACCATTGTTTTTGAAAATTGGACGTTGAAAGCGGGTGATCATGTAATTGTTTCGCTGCCCAAAACAGGTGCATTGCGTTTCTTGGTTACCAATCATTTGGTGCATCACCGCGGACAATTAACGGTTTATATGCGTTTGCTTGATATTCCTGTTCCGGGAATTTACGGTCCGTCTGCAGATGATAAAGCGTAAAGAAATATGATTTATCGTCACTTCGAGTTGCGTAACGAAGTGAAGTGTATCGAGAAGTTTTTGATAAGTTCTCGACAAAGCCTGTCTTGAGCTTGTAGAAAGGCTCGAACTGACGATGAATTTATAAATTGTTTTATGACATCAAGCGAAGTCGAGATGTGAATTTATTGACTTACAGAGTCAATATAGCGCAATAGTTCTTCAGTATCTAAATCACTCAAAGTGTGATTCCATTCGCCTACAATAATTTTGTTTAATTCAAATAAACGTTCGTAGGTGTAGTTGTAATCTAAAACTTCATCGTTTTTTCCTAAAAGAATCAATCCGTTGGCTAAATCAGTCGGTGGATTTTTCAATTGATTTGCCAGCAACATTGGGAAAAGATAATTATCTGTTTTTCGTTGTTCGATATTCAACAACGGATTTATCAATACAAACGAAATCTTTTTATCTGCAAATTGTTCTAAAAGTTGATAGGTGAAATTTCCCCCTGTTGACGATCCAATCAAACAAACCGGTTCGTTCCAATTAATTTGGTTAACAAGTTGCGATGTAAGCTGTTGCAAAATATCCGACTGCTTTTCGTTCCATTCCAATGCAATTGCTCTTGCATTATTTGCCCATGCATGTGCCTGAATTTTTTTGAACTTGATGCTGTTTGCGCCTGTGGTACCAAAACCGTGAATGTAAACGTACTGCATTATTTCTGTGTGAATAATTTTATGGTGTAATCAATTAAGTCGCTGTTTCCAACGGCACCATGCCCTGGAATCACAATTTGAACATCTGTGATCGTGCTTTTTAATTGGATTGCTGTTGCTGCCCAAGCGGCTTCATTGGCATCGGCTAAATTTCCTTTTGTAGCGTTTAGTTCCTTTATCAAACATCCGCCAAACAGCGCTTTTTCATGTGGATAATAAGCTACAATATTGTCTTTTGTATGGCCTTCACCAAAAAAATAAAGTGTTACAAAGTGCTTTCCGACTGCTATTTTTTCTTGATTGGTAAACGATTTTAAAGGAACAGGAAGTTGTTTTTCTTTTGCAATTTCGATTGTTTTTTCGTTTCCGATTGATGCAATTTTGTGTTTATGAAATGCATGTAATCCACCCAAACAATCATCGTGAAAATGCGTGGGAACAATTGCATTGATTTTACTTTTTAAGTTGTGCTGAATCCATTGAATCAATTCTTCTGAAATTTCACCGTTTACAGGTGTATCAATAACCACCGTTTCGTTATTATTGTGAACAATCATTCCGTTGCAGGGAACATTGCCAAAACGTTCGGTTTGCAAAAACGAAGTGTGCTGATACACATTTGGAGAAACTTGCGTAATGACTAATGTTTCGGACTGATAAACGGTTTTGTTTTCTGATTTTTTCTTCTGCGTAGAACAACTTAAAGTTATTATCGAAATCACAGAAAGCAGAAATAGTTGAATGATTTTCATGGAATGTAGATTTCATTCAAAAGTACAAAATAAAAAATCCGTTTTTAAATCTTAAAACGGATTTTCATGCTTTATATTTTCATTATTTTGTTGTTTACGCCTGCTACCGAAGTTTTGGCTTTGCCATCTGCTGCCGATGATTTTTTGTAGTTTACTTTATTACCCGTACCTTCAATTTGTATGGTTTTCACATCGTCAACCGTTACTACGTTATCCACACCTTCAATTTTAATCAAATCACATGCGCCAATAATGGTGATTTTGTTATTGGTTCCTTCAATACGAATGGTTTCATCACCGGTTACTTCAATAGTTTTGGTTACGCCCACACCTTCAATAATAATTTCTTTTTGGTATTTTTCCGTTTTTATAGAAGGAGTGTTTGGTATCATTGCAAATGTAGTTAAGGAAGCAATTCCTAAGCCAATAATCGCAATTATTTTTAAATGCTTTTTCATAAAAAATTATTTTTATTAAAGGTACAATTTTAATGCCAATTTTTCAAATTAATAATACAAATGAAACCCTAAATTGGTGCACAAAGCGTAATGTTTCTGAAACAGTTCTTCTACAAGTTCCGTTACATCGGTAAAATGAATATGCAGCGCCAAGAAGTGATAATCGAGCAAAATACTGCTTGTGAAGTTTTGATGTTGATAACCCGAGATGGCTTTTGCACCCGTGACATCTAAAAAAAATTGAGCCGTTTCGCTGTCTAAATTTAAGATTTTAGAGTTGGCAAAATGCAGAATTTTACCTTTTAATTTTCCTTCAAAAAGTTCGGCAATTTCTTCTAAAGTATAAAGGTAATCGTTTACGATGATTTCATTTTCTGTACCACCGCAAATAAAATACAACAAATCATAATCTTTAAAATTTCGATCCTCATAAAGCAACGTGTTCAAACTTTCTTCAAAATCTTCAATAGAATCAACGGCTTTGTAAACATTTACAATGCTGTGTTGCCTTACAAGTTGTTCTAAAAGCGGAAAAATCTTGCTGTCTGCATATTCATCAACGCTTTTAACGCATTCCAAACAAAATAACTTTAGTTGTTCGTTAGATAAATACATTACTATTTTTTATCAAAGATATTGTTTCGGTTGCTTATAAAAAAGCAGCATTATTAGGCTTTTGTTTTTTAGGAATATTTAATATACTATTTAAATTTCTTTAACGTTTTTCCTAAAATTAAAATTTAACTAGAACCAATAAAAACATTTTTATAGCTATTTATTTAGCAGAAAAGCCACTCGATTTGAGTGGCTTTTTACTTATACTTTCATGATTTCTGCTTCTTTCTCAGCGTAGATTTCATCGATTTTTTTAATATACGAATCGGTTAATTTTTGAATGCGGTCTTCGGCATCTTTACAAATATCTTCAGAAGTTCCTTCTTTTTCCTGTTTCTTGATATCGGTATTGGCATCTTTACGCGCATTGCGAATGGATATTTTAGCATCTTCAGCTTCGGTTTTCGCTTGTTTAGCCAAATCTTTACGGCGTTCCTCTGTTAACGGTGGAATGTTAATAATAATCATATCGCCGTTGTTCATTGGGTTCAATCCTAAATTGGCAATCATAATTGCTTTTTCAATAGGTTGCAACATGTTTTTTTCCCAAGGTGTCACGGTCAACGTTCGTGGATCAGGCACATTGATGTTTGCTACCTGTGATAATGCTGTTGCCGATCCGTAATAATCAACAAAAACAGCACCTAACATTTGCGGGTTTGCTTTTCCGGCACGAATGTTTAACAAAGCTTTGTTTAAATGCTCAATAGAACCGTTCATTGATTCTTTTGCTTCGTCTATTATAAAATTAATTTCATCTGTCATAACTGATCTTTTTTATTAGTAAACTGTTGTGCCAATGTTTTCACCCTGACACACTTTTAATAAATTACTTTCTTTGTTCATGTCAAAAACCACAATTGGCAAATGGTTTTCTTGGCTCAATGTAAATGCGGTTGTATCCATCACATTCAATCCTTTTTCTAAAACATCGGCAAACGAAATGTTTTCGTATTTCGTTGCAGATGGATCTTTTTCCGGATCGGCAGTGTACACACCATCAACGCGAGTTCCTTTTAAAATTACATCGGCACCCACTTCAATTCCTCTTAAAACAGCAGCGGTATCGGTGGTGAAATACGGATTTCCGGTTCCTGCACCAAAAATTACAATTCTGCCTTTTTCTAAATGGCGAACCGCTCTGCGTTTAATATAAGGTTCTGCAATGGCTTCAATTTTTAATGCAGTTTGCAAACGGGTAAGCATTCCTGCATCTTCCAAAGCGCCTTGCAATGCCATTCCGTTAATTACCGTTGCCAGCATTCCCATATAATCGCCTTGTACGCGATCCATACCTTTGCTTGCTCCGGCAACACCTCTAAAAATGTTTCCTCCGCCAATTACAATGGCTACTTCCACACCTAAATTAACGATTTTTTTTATTTCTTGGGCATATTCTGCCAAGCGATTTGGGTCGATACCGTATTGGTTGTCGCCCATTAAAGCTTCACCACTTAATTTTAGAAGTATTCTTTTGTATTTCATACTGAGGAAAATTTATTTGCAAATATATTATTTTTGCTATTGTTTAAAAAAGCTTACGGCAATTTATCTTTTATTTTTCCCGCTCTATTTTATTTGGGTTCTGACGGGTATCGAAAACATCTGCAATTTTTATCAGCATTTCATCATCATCAATGGAATAAATGATTTTATAATTTGAGGATAAAATATAGTGATAGGTAATTAATCTGTTTTGTAAAGTGTGTTCTTTTTGTCCGATTTTAGGGTTGTCGATTAAAATATTTGGAGCTAAAAGTATTTGGGTTACAATATTTAATGCAACTTTATAGGTTGCTTTTTAGGTGTAATAATTGAAAATAGCATCGATTTGATTTTCCGAAAACGCACACCAAACAATTTTTATTTCACCTTTTAGTATTTTGAAAGAATTTTCGCGGTTGTTTTAAACTTGTTATTTTCAAAATCTTTTTCCGATTGTAAAATACGCTCGTTTAATTCTTCAGCAGTAAAAGGCTCAAAATCTTTGTCAGATTCCAATTGTTTCACGTTTCTTAAAAGTTTTTCAAATTCAGAAATTAATTCTTCACTTTGAAGTTTAAGAAAAGCCTGTACAAATTCTATTTTTCTTGTTTGTAAATCCATGATTTTAAAACTATTTACAATTCAAATTTACGAAAAAAAATCAGATAACTGAAAATCATTCATTTGAACAATTTAGTTAAGGTAATTTATCTTTTATTTTTTCAAAGTCTGCTTTGGCGTGTTCGTATCCGATATCAAAAATTTCATCCATACGTTTTTTTGAAGTTTCAAAGGTGCTATAGTTTGCCAGCTCATCTGCTTGGATATGCCAATCACACAGCTCGTTTTGCGGAAAAGTGTTTTGCATCATCATGATTTCAAACGCTCGTAATGCCACCGATTTTATAGAGCTGAATTTTGTGGATTGTTGCGGCAAATAGGGGTTTACGTTGCTGCCAATTAAAAA
The DNA here is from genome assembly GCF_028473145.1 of Flavobacterium sp. CBA20B-1. Lineage (NCBI taxonomy): Bacteria > Pseudomonadati > Bacteroidota > Flavobacteriia > Flavobacteriales > Flavobacteriaceae > Flavobacterium > Flavobacterium sp. CBA20B-1. The sequence continues at coordinate 1,505,467 of NZ_CP092370.1, read as the reverse complement.
ATCGCATCGCCCTTGAATGGTGTTTACCGGATAATTGTTTAAAATGCCGCCATCGCTGTAAATTTTATTGTTTACTACAACTGGTGAAAAAACACCCGGAAACGCACTTGATGCCAAAATGGCCGAAACAATTTTAGTGTTTTTATGAAAGATTTTAAGTTTTCCGCGCTCCATTTCGGTAGCAGAGATGTACAATTCCACATCTAATTCTTTTATGGTTTTGTTGCCAAATTCTTTTTCAAGGTATCTTCCAAATTGATCGGCATCTAAAAAACCTGCTTTTCTAAAAGATAAATGCGTCCAGCTGAACAAACTCACCGATTTAAAAAATGTTAAAATTTCCTTGGGTTTCATTCCGTTGGCATACAACCCGCCTACGATAGAACCTGCGCTGGTTCCCGATATAATTTCGGGGAAAATCTCCTGTTCGTTTAAAAACTGTAGTACACCGGCATGGGCAATTCCTTTGTGACCGCCGCCCGATAATGCTAAACCGAAAACGGTTGAGTTGTTATTCATTATATTTTGTAACGTTAAATCGTTATTTTTGCATAAAAATACAAATTATGCAGGCGATATACCAAAAAGCAATCGAAAATTCGATGTCTTATAACGATTATTTAAATTTGATCGATCAAAAAATTAACGAGAACAGTTCAACGGGACACGAGCAGAACGAGATGCTTACCGATTTTACAAAACTGAACCGTGCCAGAATGAAACGCTTAGATAAAACCCAGCAAATACTTCCAGAACTGGAAAACGCTACAAAGCAAATTTCTGAAAAACAGGTGTGGATCGTGCTTACAGAAAGCTGGTGTGGAGATGCTGCACAGAATGTTCCAGTATTGCAAAAGCTTGCTGAAATTAATCCGTTGATTGATTTGCGTTTGGTTTTACGTGATGATAACGATGAATTAATGAAGCAGTATTTAACCAATGGAGGAAAATCGATTCCTAAATTAATTGCTGTTTCTGCTGATCTTAATAAAGAATTGTTTACTTGGGGACCACGACCGGCCTCTGCTCAAATTGAAGTTAAACGCCTGTTAGATGAAAATGGAGGTTTTAATGATAAAGTAAAAGAAGGTGTGCAAGTTTGGTACAACAATGATAAAGGAATTTCTATGCAGAATGAACTGATGGAATTATTAAAAAACGCAGCTAATTAAGCTGCGTTTTTGTTTAACGTTTTTTATTCATTGCTTTATATCTAAAAAAAAGTATAATAAATATTACAGTTGAATAAAATATAAATTCTGGTAAATTATAATTATTAAAGAAACCTCTGAATCCATTATCACTACTTTTTCCAAAAAAATTTACAAAAGGCCAAAAATCAGATGTGTAATTATGATTTGAAGAACTATAATGTTTATTGGCTGAAGTGAATAAGTTTGTAGTCTTGTAGGTATATCCACCACCTATAAAATCACTTCCGTTTGGGGTTTTTAAAATTTGACCATTGATTTTAAAAAAGTTCACAAAAAAAGCAAAAGCATGTATTGAAAACCAGATAACTAAAAAAGTTGATTTATCTTTTAAATATTGTGTGAAGCTCATGTTTTAGCTTGTTTTAAATAATAAATTATTCTTTAATGTAGAAGTTTCTGATTTAGCTATTTGTGGATTAAACCATTTTCTTCTTCATTTCTAAAATAAGATAATTTTGTTTTATTTTAATCAAAAATATAAATATATTTCTATTAAAAAAATATTTAAAATTAAAACGCAACTAATTAAGCTGCGTTTTTGTTTATTTCAGTATAGCATTCGTCCGTCTAATTGCTTCGGCATCTTTATAATCTAACCATTCTTGGCCTTTGCGTTTCCGCATAAAGTTGTCATATAAACGGTTGAATGTTACGTTTTTTAAACCTGCAAATAAATTTTTTGGTCTGCCTGCTAATGATCGTAAACTTAACGAAAATCCTGGTGTTTGGTATTTCATGTAATGCCACCAACCTTCGGGCATGTACAACATTTCGCCGTGCTGCAATTGCGTAATGTACGGATTCACTTTTTTAAGTGCCGGAAATCGTTCAAAATCGGGATTGTCAAAATCTATTTCTTCATGACAAATCCACGAATACGGCAAGCGGTACATGTATTTTGTTTCCTTTGGATCTACTAATACACATTGTTTTTTTCCATCGAAATGAAAATGGAAAATATTAGGTAAATCAATATCATAATGCATAAAAACCTTCGCATCTTCACCACCAAAAAACACCAACGGCAAACTTTTTATTAAACGTAAGCCTAAATCGGGCCAACGCATGTCGTCTTTCATCTGCGGTGCATCTTTCATAAGATTGTATAAGAAAATGCGTAAATCGGTTGGGCCTTTCTCAAGAATGTCAATGTATTCGGCCATTGTCATTTTAAAATCGGGCTCGTTTACTTTTTTGGTATAATCGGTTTTTCTGCTGTCATAAAGCGGTACTATTTTATCGCCGGCAATTTCTCTAATAAAATCTAAATTCCATTTGGTAAATGCAGGCCAATCTTCAATTTGATTGGTAATAACAACTGGTTTTTGTTTTTTATAATAGTTCTCTATAAACTCTTTTTTCGTAAGTTTTGTTACGCGCTCAATTTCTATATAATTAAAACTCATACTCAAATTTTAGCTAAATCTTCTAAAGGTATAAAAGTAGTGAATTTAACCATTTGTTGCTTTTTATTGTACTTTTTTTTAACAATAAATCCTTAACTTTTTGGGTTAAGGATTTCGGTGCGTTATTACAACAATTGCACAGATAGTTATGTTGAAAATTGAATAAAAAACCTGTGCATTTGTATTTATTTTAAGGATTTAGTTTTCATTAAATCATCGAAAGCTTTGTTTGTAGCTTCGGTTATTTTAGCATGAATTCCGTTGCCGTAACTAACTCTGTGTACGCCTAACTCAGCAAACTCTTCGTATGTTTTTAATCCGTCTTTCATAAAAACGTTTAAGGGCAATTGCGTAGTTTGTAACACTGCTTTAATATCTTCATCGGTATTTATCAAAGGGATAAAAAATCCGTCGGCACCAGCACTCTCATAAGCTTTAATGCGTTTTAAAGTTTCGTTGATTGCATCGGGATGTTTGGTTGTGTAGGTATCGATCCGCGCATTAATGTAAATATCTTTTCCTTTTGATTGTATATGCGATTTTATGGCTTTGATCTTATCAGTTAAAATAGAAATAGCTCCTAACGATCGATCTTTTCCGTTAGTTAAACCATCTTCCAGATTGATTCCTAAAACGCCTGCATCTACCAATTTTTCAACATTTTTAGCAACCTGTTGCGGATCATCTGAATATCCGGATTCAAAATCGGCAGAAACCAACAATGATGTAGATTTCGCAATTTTTTCAACCATAAAAAACATTTCTTCAAACGGAATATTCTCGCCGTCTTCATAACCTAAAATATTTGCAATGGCGTGGCTGGATGTTCCGATTATTTGAAAACCGGCTTTTTCGGCTGCTTTACTGCTAATAGCATCCCACGTATTGGCTATTAATAAGGGTTGATTTTGGTGGTGTAACGATTTAAATTTTTCTAAACTCATAGCTTTATAATTTTCTTGTTCCTTATAAAATTACGGTTTTTTCAATCGATAAAAAAAGGAGTTTGACAAACAAAACAGTTTTTTAACTAATTGCAGTTAAATATTACTTTAAAATTTTTAATCTTATTTTTTTATCAAGACTCATTCCGCCCGGGTTGCAGCCCGGTTTTCCTTCGGGGATTTCTATGCCGCGTTTTGCAAAATGTTCCACCCAAACAGGAAAAAAGTTTTCGGACTTTGGTTCTTTGTAAGTCATTGGGTATAATTTAAAAAACGGTTTGTTGTTATTGGCGAATTTAAACGCGTCATAAATCAATTCCGAACAATAATATTTGCCGTTATTGTACAAAAAATCATCATCGTATGGAACGCCTAATTGTGCTTCGCAAAATTCGGTGGTTTTTGCAGTATAATAGCGGTATTTTTTCTTTAAACGCCCCACATAAACCGGCTTTTTTGTGTAAGCTAAAAAATCTTTAAGCGGCGTTTTTACCACGGCACTGCCAATGGCTTCGTACACATAATATTCATTTTTTGCTGTTGTAACTACCAAACCCATGTGGTTAAAATCGTTGTTTTTGTAACCGTTTGTAACTGCATTAATGGCATCGCACATACCGCCACAATTGATGTTGATAAACAACAAATCACCACTCCACAATTCGGTTTTTTGAGCGAAAATGGATATGGAAAAAAGGAAAAAAAAGATTGTGTTTCTCATAAGCAAAAAAAGAAGCTTATTCGGCTTCTTTAAAATTTGGGTTGTATATTTTTTCAAAGGCTAAAGGTTCAATGGCGTCCGCAACAGAAAAATCGCCTATTTTGGTTCTTCGCAAAGCAGTTAAATGACCGCCCGAATTTAAAGCTTTTCCAAAATCAAAAGCTAACGAACGAATATATGTTCCTTTGCTACAAACCACTCTAAAATCAATTTCGGGTAAGGCAACACGTGTGATTTCAAACTCGGTAATTTCAATTTTTCTCGATTGAATCTCCACTTCTTCGCCTGCACGAGCATGTTCGTACAAACGTTTGCCATCTTTCTTTAATGCCGAGAAAATAGGAGGGAACTGTTCAATTGTTCCAATAAACTGTTTTCTGGTTTCTTCTATTAATTCGTTTGATATATGATCAATTGGGAAATGTTGATTAATCTCGGTTTCTAAATCGTACGAAGGTGTAGTTGCACCAACGGTAATGGTTCCGGTATATTCTTTAATTTGCCCTTGCAATTCCGCAATTCGTTTAGTGAATTTTCCGGTACAGATAATCAAAAGTCCCGATGCTAAAGGATCCAGCGTGCCTGCATGACCTATTTTGAATTTTTTAGGCAGATCCACATTTTTAATCAAGGTGTATTTTATCTTATTTACTGCCTGAAAAGAACTCCATGTGAGCGGTTTATCAATCAACAAAACCTGTCCTTCTAGAAAATCTTCTTTTGTTAAATGCTGCATTATTTGGTGTAGAAATAAATTAACAATACAATACCAATAACAATTCGGTACCAACCCCAAAACTTAAAACCATATTTGGTAAGCACCGCAATAAATGTTTTCACAGCAATCAAAGCGGTGATAAATGCCACCACATTGCCTATTAAGAACAAATTAATGTGGTTTTGATCTTGCAAAATCATTTCGTAACCTTTCATTTCAGCAGCCGTTCCTTTGCCCCAAGTTTTTACAAAGATGGAATAAACCGTTACGGCCAACATGGTGGGAACAGCCAAAAAGAACGAAAATTCTGCAGCTGCTTTTCTGCTTAAACCTTGCGTCATTCCACCAATAATTGATGCTGCCGAGCGTGATGTTCCGGGCATCATTGCCAAGCATTGCCAAAAACCAATGGTGATTGCGGTTTTAAAAGTGATTTCTTTTTCGTTGTGAATTTTTGGTGATTTAAACCAGCGATCTACAAAAATCAGAACCACTCCACCTAAAACTAAAACGGTTGAAATGGCAATTTGGTTGCCCAAAACAGCTTCTATTTTTTCATCTAACAAATAACCTAATCCCAAAGCAGGAATAATTGCAAAAGCTAATTTGTAGAAAAAATTAAGGTTGCTAAAATCGAAAAATTTTCTCCAATACAGCACCACCACTGCTAAAATGGCTCCGAATTGAATCGAAACTTGAAACATTTTTAAAAATTCAGACTCTTCCATTCCTAGAAGAGCTGCGGTGAAACCCATGTGGGCGGTAGATGATATAGGCAAATATTCGGTTAATCCTTCAATAATTGCAATGATAATGGCTTGTAATAAATCCATTTAAAAGTTTTTTGATTTTTTTGATGGCTTTTTGAATATCGAATAAATACAAATTCCAAAACCAATAAATATTACGGCTGGCGCTAAATGAATTCTTCGAGAGCTAAACACCGCTTCATTAAAAACGTTGGGATCATCGCTGTTTCCTCCTGCCATTAATAAAAATCCCAATGCAATTACTGCTACACCGGCCAATAATACAATATAATTTTGTTTGCCAAATAAAAATGGTTTTTCAGTAGTATGTTCCATAAGTTATAGGTATAAATCGTCTGATTTTAAATTCAAAAAGCGTTGGGTTGCAAAGTAGGTACTGATATAGGTGATGATAATTCCTACAATAAAAACAGCGCCACAAACCAATACAATAGATTGCGCGTCGGCCATTAAACCTAAAGTTGGCAGTTTTTTATCGGCATAAGCAGTAAGGGCTAAAATACCGATAATTGCCAATACAGATCCAATCATTCCCAATTTTACGCTGGTCCAAATAAAAGGTTTACGAATGAATGCTTTTGTTGCACCCACCATTTGCATGGTTTTTATAATGAATCGTTTAGAATAAATTGATAATCGCAACGAACTGTTTATCAATAAAATAGATATAAAAGCAAATACACCACTGATTATTAACACCCAAAAACTAATCGTACGGATGTTTTTATTTACTAAATCGACCAATTGTGCATCATACACCACTTCGTCCACCAAAGGATTTTCTTTAATACCAATTTCAATGTTTTTGATAGAATCTTTTTCTACATAAGCACCATTAAAATGCAAATCAAACGAGTGTTGCAACGGATTGAATCCTAAGAATTTTACAAAATCTTCACCGATTGTTTTTTGGTGTGCATTTGCAGCAGAATCTTTATGAACAAAAGTGAGGTCTTTAATAAATTTTTGAGAATCGAGTTCTGTTTGATAGGCTGCCAATTGTTCTTCATTCACATCTTCTTTAAAATAGATAGACATGGGGATGTTTTCTTTGAAATTATTGGATATTTTTTCATAATTAATCACAAACATTCCCAGTGAACCCAACAAGAACAATACTAAAAAAATACTTAAAATAACCGAAAAATAAGACGATACTAGCCTTCTCTTTTGATATCTTTCGTACGCTGTAGCCATAAACTTTATTTTTTAATGGGTAAAGATAACAAACTATTTAAATATAAAGCTACCTAAAATTATGTTAATACCTATAAAACCATTTTTGTGAATAAAAAAATCGATGACACGCATCGATTTTAGAAGTTAAATAATTCTGTAAATTCTGTTTACCGGAATGGTAACACCTTTTTTAAGTACTAAATGTTCGGGAGTAACCGCCCAAACAGTCGTGTTGGTTACCAATTGCTCTTTGTCGTCTTCAAAGAAAATCTCAATCTTTACCTGATCGGTATTTCCCATAGCCATTGCCTTTTCCAAGTCTTGTTTGCGTTGAAAAATTTCTTGCGGATCGGTCAATACATCATTTGATGAAAAAACTAAATGTGCTATATCTTCTTTCGCTATCGATTTGAATGTTGTTGTCATAATTGTTTGTTATTTCTGTTGTTGTTTCTGTTTTATAAAAGCAAAAATATATTTTTTCTCTAAAAATAAACAAGTTTTTTTTATTAGTGTACTTTTTAGGGTGATTTTTTTTAAATATTTAATTCACTTTTAAGACTTCAAGAATATACTTTTAGGGTTGCTCAACAAAAATTTAGTTATGTTAATAAATTAAAGTAATTTTGTATCCGTTAAAAAACATCGCTTACAAATGAAATACAATCCAAACGAAATAGAAGCTAAATGGCAGCAATATTGGAGTGAAAACAATACTTTTAAAGCAAGTAATCATTCCGATAAACCAAAATATTATGTGTTAGATATGTTTCCTTATCCATCAGGTGCGGGGTTACACGTGGGGCATCCACTTGGATACATTGCCTCTGATATTTATGCACGCTACAAACGCCATCAAGGCTTCAATGTGTTGCATCCACAAGGATACGACTCGTTTGGTTTGCCGGCAGAACAATACGCCATTCAAACCGGGCAACACCCGGCGGTTACTACCGAAACAAATATTAAACGTTACCGCGAACAATTAGATAAAATTGGTTTTTCATTTGATTGGAGCCGTGAAGTGCGTACATCAAATTCGGAATATTACAAGCACACACAGCGAATTTTCATTCAGTTGTTTAATTCGTGGTACAATAAAACTACCGATAAGGCGGAAAGTATCTGCACATTGATCGATTTGTTTTCTAAAGAAGGAAATGCAAATGTAAATGCGGTGTCCGATGAAAATATCGACTTTTTTTCTGCCGATCAATGGAATACTTTTTCTAATGATGATCAGGAACGCATCTTATTGAAATATAGATTGACCTATTTGGCTGAAACCGAAGTGAACTGGTGTCCGGCATTGGGAACGGTTTTGGCGAATGATGAAATTGTAAACGGTGTTTCAGAACGTGGCGGGCATCCGGTGATTCGTAAAAAAATGACCCAGTGGAGCATGCGTATTTCTGCTTATGCAGAGCGTTTGTTACAAGGTTTAGAAACCATTGATTGGAGCGAATCGATCAAAGAAGCACAACGCAATTGGATTGGAAAATCGGTGGGTGCGTCTGTAACGTTTAAAGTTTTAAGTTCAAAGTTTGAAAGTTCTACTGATAACTTTAAACCTGAAACTTTAAACCAAGAAAACTTTATAGAGGTTTTCACAACTCGTCCTGATACTATTTTCGGAGTAAATTTCATGACGTTGGCTCCCGAACACGAATTGGTTGCAGCAATCACAACTCCTGAACAAAAAGCGGCGGTTGATGCGTATATCGAAGCAACTTCAAAACGTTCCGAACGGGAGCGTATGGCTGATGTTAAAACCATTTCGGGTGTGTTTACCGGTGCGTATGCTGAACATCCTTTTACCAAAAAACCGGTGGCAATCTGGATTGGCGATTATGTGTTGGCAGGTTACGGAACGGGTGCGGTGATGGCAGTTCCTTGTGGCGATGAGCGCGATTATGCGTTTGCAAAACACTTTGCTGGGCAAAACGGAATGCCCGAAATCATCAATATTTTTAATAAAGATATTTCTGAAGAAGCTTATACCGAAAAGAGCGGTTTTGAATTGATGAATTCCGATTTTTTAAATGGAATGGATTACAAAGCAGCGACTAAAAAAGTGATTGAAGTATTAGAAGAAATAGGGCAGGGGAAAGCCAAAGTAAATTACCGTTTGCGCGATGCTGTTTTTTCGCGTCAGCGTTATTGGGGCGAGCCTTTCCCGGTTTATTACGTGAACGGATTGCCTAAAATGATCGATCCAAAATATTTGCCGATTGAATTACCTGAAGTGGAGAAATACTTACCCACCGAAGACGGACAGCCTCCATTAGGTAACGCGACGAATTGGGCTTGGGATACCGAAAATAATAAAGTTGTAGCAACAACCAAAATCAATAATGAAACGATATTTCCTTTAGAATTAAACACTATGCCGGGTTGGGCAGGTTCTTCGTGGTATTGGTTGCGCTATATGGATGCTGATAATGATAACGAAATGGCATCGAAAGAAGCGATTGATTACTGGCAAAATGTAGATTTATACATTGGCGGAAGCGAACACGCAACCGGACATTTATTGTATGCACGTTTTTGGAATAAGTTTTTAAAAGACAGAGGCTTGGTTCCAACTGAAGAACCGTTCCAAAAATTAATCAACCAAGGAATGATTTTGGGAATGAGTGCAATTGTTTACAGAGTTTCTGGCACAAATAAATACGTTACTAAAAATCTTAAAAACGATTATGAGGTTGAAGAAATACGAGTTGATGTAAATTTAGTAAATGCTTCGGATGAAATTGATATTGAAGGATTAAGGAATTGGATTCCTGAGTTCAAAGAAGCAGAGTTTATATTAGAGAACGGAAAGTACTATGTTGGGCGTGAAGTTGAAAAAATGTCTAAGCGTTGGTACAACGTAGTAAACCCAGACGATATTTGCGAAGAATACGGTGCAGATACCTTGCGTTTGTACGAAATGTTTTTAGGTCCGTTAGAACAGTCAAAACCTTGGAATACCGCAGGAATTACAGGTGTATTTGGTTTCCTTAAAAAATTATGGCGTTTGTATGCAGACGATAACGGATTGATCGTCACCAACGACGAACCAACGGCTGAAATGTACAAATCGTTACACAAAACCATTAAAAAAGTAACCGAAGACATCGAGAACTTCTCTTTCAATACATCGGTTTCTCAGTTTATGATTTGTGTAAACGAACTGCAACAGCAAAAATGCCACCATCGAGCTATTTTAGAACCTTTGGCAATCGTGATTTCACCTTATGCACCGCACATTGCGGAAGAATTATGGAATATGTTGGGGCACACCGAATCGATTTCGCAACAAGCATTTCCTAAATTCGAAGAGAAATATTTGATAGAAAGTTCAAAAGAATATCCGGTTTCGTTCAACGGAAAAATGCGTTTTAAAATAGAATTACCTTTAGATTTAACCGCAGCACAAATCGAAGAAATCATTATGAACGATGAACGCACACAAGCGCAATTACAAGGTAAAACGCCTAAAAAAGTAATTATCGTTCCTGGGAAAATTATTAACTTAGTAGGATAATTTATTATTATGAAAGGAATTCAAGATACCTCTAACAAAACTTATCGCCAATTGATGGGTAATGGGTTGCGATATGAAATTCCCAAATTTCAAAGAGATTATTCATGGGAAACAGAACAATGGGATGATTTGTGGTTTGACTTAATGTCGTTAATTGAAAATGAAGAGATTGAGCATTACATGGGGTATTTGGTTTTACAAACATCAAATAATAAAAATTTTTCTATAATTGATGGGCAACAACGTTTGACTACGATGAGTTTGTTGATTCTCTCAGTATTAAAATGCTTAGATGATTTAGTCAATCAAGATATAGATAGAGATGATAATTTAATAAGAAAGGAAACTTTACTAAATAGTTATATCGGTTATGTAAATCCCGTAACATTAATCTCTGATAATAAGATTAAACTTAATAGAAATAGTGATGATTATTATAGACAGCATTTAGTCTTGTTAAAAGACTTGCCAATAAGAAACACTAATTCTTCAGAAAAGCAGATGAGAAGTTGCTTTGAATGGTTTTATGATAAGGTAAGAAAGCAGTTTAAAAATGGTGTTGAATTGGCTAGTTTTATTGATACAATAGTTGATAAGATATCATTTACAGTAATTGAAGTTACAGATCAATTAAATGCCTTTAAGGTCTTCGAAACATTGAATGCTCGTGGTGTTCAATTATCATCTTCTGATTTATTAAAGAATCATTTGTTTTCGCTTGTGGATGAAACGAATCCTCATGTGTCTGAAATTGAGGAGTTAGAGAAATTATGGAGTAAAGTGATAGGGAAATTAAGTTCGAATAAATTTGAAGATTATTTAAGATATTATTGGAATAGTAGAAATAAAATTGTAAGAAAAAATAATTTATTTAAAACCATAAAAAAAACAATAATAAATAAAGCCCAAGCTTTTGAATTAATAAGAGAATTGGATAAAAATGCGGATGTATTTATTGCTATTCAAAACCCAAATGATGTATTGTGGGAAAATAAAAATGAATTGATAAAAGCACTTGAAGAGTTGAAATTATTTCAAGTCAGACAAACATTTTCTCTTTTCTTGATAGGTTATCAAAATTTAGCTATCGAAAATTTTATAAAACTAGTTAAATATTGCTCTGTTATTTCTTTTAGATACAATGTCATAAGTGGTTTGAATCCTAATGAGTTAGAGGATGTTTATAATAAATTGGCTTTAGAAATCAAAGAAAAGCATAATTTTAGTTTGGATTTACTAAAATCAATTTATGTTTCTGATAATGACTTTGAGCAATCATTCTCTTCCAAGTCATTCAAAAGAACTACAAGAAATCATAAAATTGTTAAATACATTTTTGGTAGTATAGAAAGGAAAATTTTTGCAAATGATATTCCTTATGATAGTGATATTTATACTATAGAGCATATACTGCCTGAGAATCCAAACAATGATTGGTATCAATTTTCTGACGAGGAGATTAATCGATCAATATTTAGGATAGGAAATTTAACATTGCTTGAAAAGAGCTTGAATAAAGATGTTGAAAATTCAAGTTTTGAATTAAAAAAACAATATCTTATTAAAAGCAACTCTAAATTGACACAAAAGCTTTGTCAAGAAAATGAGACATGGACAGAGAGTAAAATAATTTCAAGGCAAAAAGAGTTAGCTAGATATGCAAAAAGTGTATGGAGGATTCAGCAGTTAGAATAAATAGTAGTTTAAGCCTTTAGATTTAACCGCAGCACAAATCGAAGAAATCATTATGAATGATGAACGTACTATTGCACAATTAGACGGTAAAACGCCTAAGAAAGTAATTATCGTTCCTGGGAAAATCATCAATTTGGCTGGGTTTTAATTGATTGCCACAGATTCACAGATTATTTTTATACAAAACCGCTCAATAAACCGAGCGGTTTTCTTTTTGGCTTACTTTTTGTGTTGGCAGAAGAAAATCTAGCATTATGAAACATTTACTACTTTTAGCAGCCTTTTTATTTGGACAAATAACGTTTGCGCAATCACAACAAAACGATTTGGCGTTTACTGCCAAGGCAACTGTTTTACCGGTTTTTAACAACTACCGTTTAGGAGCCGAAGTCGGTTTAAGATATTATCTTACCGATGTTTTCTCTGTTGGAAACAATTATGTTTATACAAACGATAAATTTACGCACGGTTTTGGTTATGAAACCAATAATTCATTGGTGCATTATTTGGGAATTAATGTGCCAGTGCAGTATGATGTGGTTAATAAAGACAAGTTTCAAATAGGAATGGGTATCGCACCCGGGCTTTCGTTCAGCACCTTGCGCGATAAAAATCAATTGAAAATAGATGAGTATTATAATGAAGATACAGGTGTGACAACTGTTATTAAAACACCTGTTCGATTGAACCGCGATGCCTATTTTTTGCTCACTCCTCATATTGATTTTGCTGTGAAGATTGCAAATATCGAAACAAAGAGCCACACTTCGCTTTATGTTACCGGAAATGCCGGCTATCAATTTGCTTTTGGAGCGGGCGATTTTACAAAACCGAGCGATTTTAGAAATTATGTTGTATCTTTAGGTTTCACAATAAAAGGAGCATTAGATAATTTATGAAAAGTACAAAAACATTAGTTGCAATTATTCTTGGAATAGGAATTTTAATTTTGGCTTTAATGGTTGGGTTGCCGGTGTATAATGTATGGCAACAAGAAATGGCTGGAAAAGCCGAAATGGCAAAAGCAGAACAAAACAGAAAAATTTTAATCGAAGAAGCCAAAGCCCGTTTAGAAGCCGAAAAACTGAATGCACAAGCCGAAATTGAACGCGCAAAAGGAATGGCAGAAGCAATGAAGTTGGAAAACGGCACGCTGAACAGCACCTATAACCAGTATTTGTTTATTAGAACATTAGAAAAATTGGCAGATAAAGGCGATTTGCCGCAAATCATTTACATGCCTTCGGAAGGATTGGTTCCTGTGATGGATGTAAGCACCAAAAAAACACCCAAAACGGTTTTTTCTGATAATTGATGAAATCGTTAGATGTATAAAAAAAACAGCACTCAAGAGTGCTGTTTTTTTAATGCTTTAATTTTACTACAAATGCATCGGGATATTTGTAATTGATTTTTTTTAATAGGTTTTCTGCTTCAATTTTATTTTTAAAATTACCAACAACCACTTTAAATTTTGGATTGGCAAAAATAATAGTAGCGTCAATTTGCGGATATTCGGTGGTGAATTCCCTATAAACAGCTTCTGCTTCTTCTTTCAAACCATTTTTTAATTGTACAGAATAATTGGTGTACAACGAAAACTGATTGTTTTGATTCATTTTTCGCTCCAAAAGCAAATCAATGGTTTTTTGTTCGCTGTTTTCAATTATAGTAATTTGTGCAACCGATTTTTGATGAAACAGAAATGTTAAAATAAATATAATAAAAACCTTATGAGTTCTTAAATTCTTCATAATGAGTAAATTTTTGAACAAATTTAAAAAATTATCCCTAAACCATGCTTTAAGTTTTTATTTAGAATTATTATAAATTAAGTTTTGGTATTTATTAGGCTTTATTTACTGCGTCTTATGTTGTATTTTTGTCGGAGTTTATAAATAGGGTATCGTGTGTTCTGTGTGTAAAACATAGAAAAATACATACCAAAATTAGTTGATAATCATTTTTTTAACTATGAAAAAAGTGGGTAGCCATACTTCGTTTTCAAGGATTCTTTTCTTGTGTTTAACATTTGTGTTAACATTTTCTACAGGGTCTTTTGCGCAAGATGCAGCAAAAGGTAAAGAGTTATTTAATGCAAATTGTGCAGCTTGTCATAAGCTTGACGCTAATTCTACCGGACCTGCCTTAAGAGGTGTGGCAGAGCGTCGATCTTCAGATTGGTTGCATAAATGGATTAAAGACAGTTCAGGTTTAATCAAATCTGGTGATGCTGATGCTGTTAAATTATTTAACGAATGGAATAAAGTTCCAATGAACTCGTTTCCAAATTTATCTGATGAAGATATTGATAATATCCTTGCTTATACATCAGAGCCAAAACCGGAACCAACCGTTGCAAAAACGCCAGAAAGTGGTGCAGCAGCTAGCGGAGGTGGTGTTTCTGAAATGATTGTTTTAGGGGCGTTGGTTGTTGTGCTTGCAATGTTGGTAGTAATGCTTATCTTGGTAAGACGAGTGTTGAACAAGGTTGCTGACAAAAACAACTTGCTTACTGCAAACGAAACAAAATCGTTGCCAATCTGGAAAGCATTCGTTAAAAATCAGTTCTTAGTAATCACTTCTGTAATTGTGTTAATGTTGGCAGGTGCGTATTTTGCATTTGGTTATATGATGCAAATTGGAGTAGATCAAAACTATGAGCCAATTCAGCCAATTCACTTCTCGCACAAAATACATGCTGGTGAAAACGGTATCGATTGTAAATATTGTCACTCGTCGGCACGTACATCTAAAACTTCGGGAATTCCTTCAATGAACGTTTGTATGAACTGTCACAAGAATATTTCTGAATTTACAGGTAGTCCTGATTCTACTTACGTTGATTACAGCAAAGAATTCTATACCGCAGAAATCAAGAAAATATACGATGCAGTAGGATGGGATCCTGCAACGCAATCATACACAGGTAAAGAAAAACCAGTAAAATGGGTTCGTATTCATAATTTACCTGACTTTGTGTACTTTAACCACTCACAGCACGTCTCTGTTGCAGGTTTAGAATGTCAAACTTGTCACGGACCGGTTGAAACAATGGAGATCATGAAGCAACATTCGCCTTTAACAATGGGATGGTGTGTGAATTGTCACCGTGAAACAGAAGTAAACGTAAAAGACAACGAATACTACGCTAAGATTCACGAAGAATTATCTAAGAAATATGGTGTTGAGAAATTAACAGCAGCACAGTTAGGTGGTTTAGAGTGTGGTAAATGTCACTATTAATAATAATTTAAGAAGCTAATATATATACAATGGCATCAAACAAAAAATACTGGAAAAGTGTTGAGGAGCTTAACGAGAACAGTTCTATTGTTGAGACGCTAAGAAACAATGAGTTTGTTGAAGAAATTCCAACAGAGGATTTTCTTGGTGACAAAAATACATTGTCTTCTTCATCAACATCTCGTAGAGACTTTTTGAAATATGTTGGGTTTTCTACAGCTGCAGCTTCTTTAGCAGCTTGTGAAGGACCAGTGAAAAAGTCGATTCCTTATGTATTCCAACCAGAAGAAATTATTCCTGGAATTGCAGATTACTATGCAACTACAGTGGCTGATGGTTTTGATTTCGTTAACGTGTTGATTAAAACACGTGAAGGTCGTCCTATTAAGGTAGAGAACAACTTTATGGAGAACGCATTAACAGGTGCAAACGCACGTGTACATGCATCTGTATTATCTTTATATGATAGTTTACGCTTAAAGCAACCTAAAATTGAAGGTAAAGAAGCTTCATGGTCAGAGGTTGATCAAAAAATAAAAGCAAGCTTAGCAAGTGCAACAGGTCAGATTGTTTTGTTAACAAACACAATGGCTTCGCCTTCTACTGATAAACTAATCGCAGAATTTAAAGCTGCTTATCCAACAGCAAAGCATATTGTGCATGATGCAGTAGGATCTGACGCTGCTTTAGATGCATACCAACAAGCTTATGGCGAACGTGCATTGGCTGATTACAATTTTGGAAAAGCAGATGTAATAGTTTCTGTTGGCGCAGATTTCTTAGGAGATTGGCAAGGTGGCGGATACGATAGCGAATACGCTAAAGGCCGCGTTCCTAAAAACGGAAAAATGTCTAAACACATCCAGATCGAAGCAAATATGTCTTTGGCGGGTGCAAATGCAGACAAACGAATTCCGTTAACAGTTGCAGAACAAAAATTAGCTTTAGTTAAAATATACAACATTGTTACTGGTAACGCTGTTTCAGTTGCAAATACCGCTGCCGATGCAGAAGTTACAAAAGCAGCTCAACAATTAAAAGCCGCAGGTAGTGCTGGTGTATTGGTTTCAGGTTTAGATGATGTAAACGCACAATTATTAGTGTTTGCAATCAACCAAGCATTGAATTCAGCAGCATTTAACCCAGCGCAACCTAAATACATCCGCGGTGGTAACAATAAAGAAGTAGCACAGTTAGTGCAAGATATGAATGCAGGTGCGGTACACACTTTAATTATGAGTGGCGTAAACCCTGTTTATTCATTATTCAATGGTGCTGCCTTTGCTGAAGGTTTGAAAAAAGTCAAACTTTCTGCATCGTTCACATTGCGTGAAGACGAAACCGCATCACTAACTACAATAGCTGCTGCTGCACCACATTATTTAGAATCATGGGGCGATGTTCAAATGCGTAAGGGCCATTATTCCATTACACAGCCAACCATTCGTCCGCTATTTAATACCAAACAATTCCAAGAAGGTTTATTATCTTGGTTAGGAAAAACAGAATCATACTACGATTATTTAAAAGCATCAAGCGCAAGTTTAACCAACGGAAAAACGTGGAATCAAATTGTTCACGATGGTTTTTCTGCAACTGAAGTTACAGGTTCGGTAAGCGCATCTGCAGATTTTGGTGGGGCTGCATCTGCTTTAGCTGCTACTAAGAAAACTGCTGGTGTGGAATTGGTATTGTATTCTAAAACAGGAATGGGAGACGGACAGCAAGCAAACAATCCATGGTTGCAAGAGTTTCCAGATCCAATCACACGCGTGTCTTGGGATAACTATTTAACCGTTTCTAAAGCCGATGCAGAAGCTTGGGGAATAGAAAATTATAATGTTGCAAACGGAGGATTAAACGGCTCTTATGTTACTTTAAAAGTAGGTGATGCTGTTTTAGAAAACGTTCCAGCATTTATTCAACCAGGTCAGGCAAAAGGAACTGTAGGTTTAGCGTTTGGTTATGGACGTAAATCTGCTTTAAAAGAAGAAATGCAAGTAGGTGTTAACGCTTACAAACTATACAAAGATTTTAATAATACACAAATTGTTTCTGTTGAAAAGGCTACAGGCGATCATGAATTTGCTTGTGTGCAGTTACAAAGAACGTTGATGGGACGTGGTGATATTGTTAAAGACACTACCTTGGAAATCTTTAATACAAAAGATGTAAAAGAGTGGAATGTGAAACCACATGTATCATTAGACCACCAATCGGTTGAAGCATCAACTGTTGATATTTGGGAATCTTTTGACCGTTCTGTTGGACATCATTTCAATTTATCAATCGATTTGAACTCTTGTACAGGTTGTGGCGCATGTGTTATTGCATGTCATGCAGAAAACAACGTGCCAGTTGTTGGTAAATCCGAAGTAAGAAGATCACGCGATATGCACTGGTTGCGTATCGATAGATATTATTCTTCTGAAGATACATTTGCACAAGATGTTGATACAAAAAACAGTGCACATGGTTTAATGAATAGTATTGAAACATTTGGTGGATTAGAACACCCAGCAGATAATCCGCAGGTAGTTTTTCAACCAGTAATGTGTCAGCACTGTAACCATGCACCTTGTGAAACAGTTTGTCCGGTTGCTGCAACATCACACGGTCGTCAAGGACAAAACCATATGGCATACAACCGTTGTGTGGGTACGCGTTATTGTGCAAACAACTGTCCGTACAAAGTACGTCGTTTCAACTGGTTCTTATACAACCAAAACAATGCGTTCGATTATCACATGAACGATGATTTAGGACGTATGGTGTTAAACCCAGATGTAAATGTGCGTTCACGTGGGGTAATGGAAAAATGTTCAATGTGTATTCAAATGACACAAGCAACCATTTTAAAAGCAAAACGTGAAGGACGTGCTGTAGAAGCAGGAGAATTCGAAGTGGCTTGTTCGGCGGCTTGTACTTCTGGATCGATGAAATTTGGTGATTTAAACAATAAAGAGTCTGAAGTTGCCCAATTATATGAAGATGAAAGAAGATATCATTTGTTAGAGCATATCGGAACCAAACCAAATGTGTTCTACCACGTAAAAGTTAGAAACGTATAAGTTAGTATTAATTAGAAACATTATAATAAAGGATTATGTCGTCACATTACGAAGCACCCATTAGAAAACCTTTAGTTATTGGTGATAAAACTTATCACGATGTAACGGTAGATGTTGCTAGACCTGTTGAGGGGCGTGCCAATAAACAATGGTGGACTGTTTTCACAATTGCTTTAATAGCATTCCTTTGGGGAGCTGGTTGTATGGTTTATACAATTAGTACAGGTATTGGTACATGGGGATTAAATAAAACCGTAGGATGGGCTTGGGATATCACCAACTTTGTATGGTGGGTAGGTATTGGTCACGCCGGTACGTTGATCTCGGCTGTATTATTATTATTCCGTCAAAAATGGAGAATGGCGATTAACCGTTCTGCAGAAGCAATGACGATTTTCTCGGTTGTTCAAGCAGGTTTATTCCCAATTATCCACATGGGGCGTCCATGGTTAGCATACTGGGTATTGCCAATGCCCAACCAATTTGGTTCGTTATGGGTAAACTTTAACTCGCCGCTATTATGGGACGTATTTGCGATTTCTACCTATTTATCTGTATCATTGGTTTTCTGGTGGACAGGTTTATTACCAGACTTCGCTATGTTACGTGATAGAGCCGTAACACCATTTGCAAAAAGAATTTATTCTACTTTATCATTCGGATGGTCGGGTCGTGCAAAAGACTGGCAACGTTTTGAAGAAGTTTCATTAGTATTAGCAGGTTTAGCAACACCATTGGTACTTTCGGTACACACCATTGTATCTTTTGACTTTGCTACGTCGGTTATCCCAGGTTGGCACACCACCATTTTACCACCGTATTTCGTGGCGGGTGCAATCTTCTCTGGATTTGCCATGGTAAATACCTTGTTAATCATTATGCGAAAAGTGGTGAGCCTAGAAGAATATATTACCATTCAACATATCGAATTAATGAACATTATTGTAATGATTACAGGTTCGGTTGTTGGTATTGCATATATCACAGAGTTGTGGGTAGCTTGGTATTCAGGAGTTGAATATGAACAATATGCGTTCTTAAACCGTGCAACCGGTCCTTACTGGTGGTCGTATTGGTTAATGATGACGTGCAACGTAATTTCACCGCAAGTAATGTGGTTCAAGAAAATTCGTACATCAATCATGGGGTCGTTCATTATATCGATTGTAGTAAATATTGGTATGTGGTTTGAGCGTTTTGTGATCATCGTAACATCGTTACACCGTGATTACCTTCCATCTTCTTGGACAATGTTCCAACCAACATTTGTAGATGCAGGTATTTATATCGGAACCATAGGATTCTTCTTTGTATTATTCTTATTATATTCTAGAAGTTTCCCTGTAATTGCACAGGCAGAGGTTAAAACCATTTTAAAATCGTCTGGAGACAATCACAAAAGAGATAGAGAGAACGGACACCATTCACATAATCATTAATAAATTATGAGTACAAAAGTTTTACACGTATTATACAATGATGATGATGTTTTAATGGATGCAGTTAAAACAACCAGAGCTGCACATCATCATATCGAAGAGGTTTACACACCTTTTCCTGTACACGGTTTAGATAAAGCCATGGGATTAAAACCTACCCGCTTAGCTATCTGTGCATTTATCTATGGTTTATGTGGTTTATCTTTCGCAACTTACATGATGAATTACATCATGATACAAGATTGGCCGCAAGATATTGGTGGAAAACCTAGTTTTAGTTATATTCAAAATATGCCTTCATTTGTGCCTATTATGTTTGAATTAACAGTTTTCTTCGCAGCCCATTTAATGGTAATTACCTTCTTCCTTAGAAGTAGATTATGGCCATTTAAGAAAGCTGAAAACCCAGACGTAAGAACAACAGACGACCATTTCTTAATGGAAGTTGCTCTACACGGTAGCGAAGAAGAAGCTGTTGAATTCTTTAAAAATACTGGTGCAGTAGAAGTTAAAGTAATCGATAAACATTAGTAGTAAAAATGAAGAATTTATATAAAATAGTTGCGTTGGCAGCAGTTTCAACATTAGCTACATCTTGTTTTAATAAGGAAAAACCAAATTATCAGTTATTTCCTAATATGTACGAGTCTGTAGCATACGAAACGTATTCTGAATCAAACGCATTTAAAAACGGAAAAGAAGGGCAAGTACCAGCAGAAGGATCAATTCCTCGTGGATTTTCACCTGAAGAGTATGCAAATACACCCGAAGGTTTAGCTTTGGCAAAAGCCAACTTAAAATCGCCTTTAGACTCAATCAGCGAAGGCGATATGCAAAAAGCAAAACAATTATACACAATTTATTGTGCAATATGTCACGGTGATGCAGGAGACGGAAAAGGTAATTTAGTTAAAAGAGAAAAATTCCTGGGAGTACCAAGTTATGCTGAGCGTGAGTTAACAGAAGGTGGTATTTACCACGTAGTAACTTACGGATTAAACTCAATGGGATCACATAAAAATCAATTAACACAACACGAAAGATGGTTGGTTAGTGCTTATGTGTTAAAATTGAAATCGGAATTATAATTGTAAAACTTATTTGAAAGTTTAGATATGTACACATTTTCAGGCAAATTAAAAACCTTTTCTATCATTCTAATGGCTTTGGGTATTGTTGGAATCGTTTACGGATTTCTTACAACGCCAAAAACAATCGGGGAGGTTGAGAAAATTTTAAGCGAGCAACATCACGGAGGTCATGGTTCGCACGATGCACATGTAGCACCGGCACATGACACACACACAGCACATGCAACAACTGCAAGCCATGATGCGCATGAAACAACCGCAACTGCTGCAACAACCGATAGCACCACACACGCTACCGATTCTACTGCAACAGAAACGGCACACGCTGAAGTAGCACCAACACACGATGCACACGCAGCAAAAGCAGATGCACATGACGCACACGCAGAACACACAAAACATTTAGAACACGTATTGCACCAATTACAAAACAAGCCTTGGGCTGCGGTTTATGTAGGATGTATCTTCTTTATGTTAATAGCATTGGGTATTTTTACCTTTAACCAAATTCAATATGCAGCCTCTGCAGGTTGGTCACCAGTATTGTTCCGTGTAATGGAAGGTTTATCGGCTTATTTATTACCAGGTTCTGTATTGTTTTTCTTATTGCTATTGGCAAGTGCTACTCACATGAACCACCTATTTATATGGATGGATGAGGCTACAGTAGCAGCTGATCCAATCATACAAGGAAAAACAGGTTTCTTGAATATACCATTCTTTTTAATCCGCGCCGTTATTTTCTTAGCTGGTTGGAATATCTTCAGAATGTTATCACGCAGAAATTCATTAGCATTAGACGAATCAGGTGATTTAACTTATTATAAAAAGAACTTTAAATTGGCAGCCGGATACTTAGTATTCTTCATCATCACAGAATCAATCATGTCTTGGGACTGGATCATGTCAATTGATACGCACTGGTACTCTACATTGTTTGGATGGTATGTATTTGCATCGTTCTTCGTAACAGGTATCACCATCATTGCATTGTCAACATTATACCTAAAAAATAAAGGATTATTAGAATACGTAAACACATCACATATTCACGATTTGGCTAAGTTCATGTTCGGTTTATCAATCTTCTGGACATACTTATGGTTCTCTCAGTTTATGTTAATGTGGTATGCAAACATTCCAGAAGAGGTAACGTATTTCATCTTCAGAATTGAAGAATACAACTTGCCGTTCTTTGCAATGCTCGCATTAAACTTCTTATTGCCGATATTGTTGTTGATCAACACAGATTTCAAACGATTATCTTGGATTATCGTAATGGCAGGAATTTGTATCATTGTAGGTCACTATTTAGACTTCTTTAATATGATTATGCCAGGAACAGTAGGTGCATCATGGTTTATTGGTGCTGCCGAAATTGGATCTGTTTTATTCTTTGGTGGATTGTTTATCTTTGTTGGATTCTCAGCAATTGCAAAAGCACCATTATTAGTGAAGAATAATCCAATGGTAGAAGAAAGTAAACATTTTCATTATTAATATTTAAAGTAATAAACAAATGACGAGTTTATTAATATTAGTTATTGTAGCTTTATTAGGAATTGCAGTTTGGCAATTAACTAAGATTTTCGACTTAACCCAAAGCAAACAATTTGTTGGCGAAGAATACAAGTCGCAAGTTGCTACAGACAAAGACAACAATATCAACGGATATTTAATGTTTGGTTTTTTGGCATTCATTTACATCTTCACAATTTATAGCTGTGTAAAATGGGGATACATGCCATTATTAGCCAATTCTGCTTCAGAACACGGAAAAGACGTAGATCAACTAATGTGGATTTCATTAGCAGTAATCTTCTTTGTTCAAATAGTAACGCAGTTTTTATTGCACTATTTCGCATTCAAATACCGTGGAAACAAAGATAGAAAAGCAACCTTTTTTGCAGATAACGACAAATTAGAATTCATCTGGACAATTATTCCAGTAATCGTTTTAGCCGGATTGATTCTATACGGATTATATGCTTGGAACAACATCATGCACTACGATGAAGAAGAAGAAGTGTTGTATGTAGAAGTATATGCAAAACAATTCGGTTGGGATATTCGTTATTCTGGTGATGACAATGTGTTAGGAAAAGCAAACGTTCGATTTATTGAAGGTATCAACGCAGTGGGTGTTGATATGGCAGATCCAAACGCACAAGACGATATATTGGCAAAAGAATTGCACTTGCCAGTGGGTAAAAAAGTAGTTTTGAAAATGCGATCACAAGACGTGTTGCACTCTGCATACTTTCCACATTTCCGTGCACAGATGAACTGTGTTCCAGGAATGGTTACCCAATTTGCAATGACACCAACGGTTACAACAGCAGACATGAGAGATCGTGAAGAAATTGTAGATCGTGTTAATAAAATCAATGAAGCACGCAACAAACACAGCAAAAAGCTTGTTGAAAAAGGCGAGCCAGGTTTAGAGCCTTATGTGTTTGATTATATCTTGTTGTGTAACAAAATATGTGGACGTTCACACTACAACATGCAAGCAAAAGTTGTGGTAGAATCTGAAAATGATTTTAGAAAATGGTTAAGCCAACAACCTACATTAGGAAAACAAGTTGCTGAAGAAAAAGCTGCAGCAGCTGCACCAAAAGTGGAAGCACAACCAGCACCAACAACTGAGCAAGCCGAAGAACCGCAAATTGTAGTAGATACTACTGCAGTAGTTGCTCAAGTAATTAAATAATTTGTTTACCAATATAAAACTATTAGTATGTCAGCAGTAGTAGGACACGAATTAACACACGATCATTCACACGATGATCACCACCATAAAGAAACTTTCGTAACAAAGTATATCTTTAGTCAAGACCACAAAATGATTGCTAAGCAATTCTTGGTAACAGGTATTGTAATGGGAATCATTGGTATTGCCATGTCATTATTATTCCGTATTCAAATCGCTTGGCCAGAAGAATCATTCAAAGTATTCTCTTGGTTGTTAGGAGACGATTTTGCTCCGGGAGGTGTAATGCGAAACGATATTTATCTTGCATTAGTGACCATTCACGGAACCATCATGGTATTCTTTGTATTAACAGCAGGTTTATCAGGTACGTTCTCTAACTTATTAATACCCTTACAGATTGGTGCTCGCGATATGGCATCAGGTTTCATGAACATGTTGTCGTACTGGATCTTTTTCATTGCGTGTATCGTAATGATTGCTTCGTTGTTTGTAGAATCAGGACCGGCATCAGCAGGTTGGACAATCTATCCACCTTTATCAGCCGTTCCAGAAGCTATTCCAGGTTCAGGAACAGGTATGACACTTTGGTTGGTTTCAATGGCTTTGTTTATTGCACAATCATTAATGGGATCATTAAACTATGTGGTAACCGTTTTAAACTTGCGTACAAAAGGAATGACTATGACGCGTTTGCCATTAACAATCTGGGCTTTGTGGGTAACAGCTATTATTGGTATCGTATCATTCCCAGTGTTATTATCAGCAGCATTATTGTTGATTATGGATAGAAGCTTTGGTACATCATTCTTCCTGTCTGATATCTATTTAGCAGGTGAAGTATTGCACTATCAAGGTGGATCGCCCGTATTATTTGAACATTTATTCTGGTTCTTAGGACACCCTGAAGTATATATCGTAATTTTACCAGCAATGGGAATTACATCAGAAGTAATCTCTGCAAATGCTCGTAAGCCAATCTTTGGTTACCGCGCCATGATTACATCTATCCTTGCAATTGCATTTTTATCAACAATTGTTTGGGGTCACCACATGTTCGTTTCAGGTATGAATCCATTCTTAGGGTCGGTATTTACCTTTACCACCTTACTAATTGCAATTCCATCTGCAGTAAAAGCGTTTAACTATATCACTACACTTTGGAAAGGTAACCTGCAAATGAACCCTTCTATGTTGTTCTGTATTGGTTTTGTTTCAACATTCATCACCGGAGGTTTAACGGGTATTATCTTAGGAGATTCAACCTTGGATATCAACGTACACGATACCTATTTCGTAATTGCGCACTTCCACTTAGTAATGGGTATTTCAGCTCTTTACGGAATGTTTGCAGGTATTTACCATTGGTTCCCTAAAATGTACGGACGTATGATGAATAAAAACTTAGGTTATATTCATTTTTGGGTAACAGTAGTTTGTGCTTATGGAGTTTTCTTCCCAATGCACTTCATAGGTATGGCTGGTTTACCACGCCGTTACTATACCAACTCTGCGTTCCCAATGTTCGACGATATGGTAGATGTAAACATTTTAATTACCATGTTTGCATTAGTAGGTGCAGCCTTCCAATTGGTATTCTTGTTCAACTTCTTCTATAGTATTTTCTATGGTAAAAAAGCGCCAAGAAACCCATGGAGAGCTACAACTTTAGAGTGGACTACACCAGTTGAGCACATGCACGGAAACTGGCCTGGAGCAATTCCAGAAGTACACCGTTGGCCTTATGATTATTCAAAACCAGGCTATGAAGAAGACTTTGTTCCACAAACAGTGCCGTTAAGAGATGGCGAAAAAGATGGAGGACATCATTAAAATACTCCAAAAACTCTCGCAATATTGCGGGAGTTTTTTTTATTTTACATTTTAAACCCAAAATGTATTATTACGGCGCACGTTATGGAATTTATGCTGAGCCAGTCGAAGTAACCCAAGAATTAGTATATTTGTAAGTGTAGATCCGCTCGCGGAGAAGTTTAATGGACGTTCTCCTTATGAGTATTGTTTTAGTAATCCAATAAATTTGATTGATCCCACAGGGATGGAACCAACACCAGCAGAAGCGGCAAGAATGGCAGCTCACGTTTACGGAGATAAAAAAGATAATATTTTAACTGGTGGTTGGCAAGTGTCAAGTAGAAATTTTGGTTTAACATCTAATGACTTAAAGAATAATTCTACAGGATTAAAATCAGTAGTTTATGAAAGGGTTGTAAATGGAAAAGTTACCGAATACACTTATGCCACAGCAGGAACAGAACCTAATTGGGAAGATGTAGGTGCAGATGTGAAACAACCTTTAGGGTTATCTAAGCAATATGCTAAAGCTGTTGATAATGCTAAAACAATCTCTGGAAAATTAGGGTCAACTGAATTAACATATGTAGGTCATTCATTAGGTGGTGGAGAAGCGGCTTTAAATGCTATAATTACTGATAGAAAAGCAATAACATTTAATGCGGCAGGAGTAAGTGATATTACAAA
Organism: Flavobacterium sp. CBA20B-1; assembly: GCF_028473145.1. NCBI lineage: Bacteria > Pseudomonadati > Bacteroidota > Flavobacteriia > Flavobacteriales > Flavobacteriaceae > Flavobacterium > Flavobacterium sp. CBA20B-1. The sequence continues at coordinate 1,479,229 of NZ_CP092370.1, read as the reverse complement.
AATTGTTGAAGGAAATTGGAAAACACCATTTAAGTCTGAAAGTAAAATTGACGCATATATAATGATGACCGATCCATTGAATCTACTTCAGAACAATACAAATTTACCAGATGTAAATGGTAATCGTCATAACTTAGCACCAACTGATAAGTCATCCATATATAATGGGCATAGTATGGACAATGTATTAAAGAATTTTGGAGTTAATCCAGATGAACATATGAAATAATGAAAGCAATGATTATACAAATAGTATTAGTAATTTCTGGTTTGTTGCTTTCTTGCTCAAACATAAACAGAGATAAACCCGTGGATAAAACAGAACTTACAGGTGATGATTATCGTCTTTTTCAAAATACACCAGCTTGGGAATTAGCCAAAGCGGTACAAGATGAAGATGAAAAGAAGATAAATGAGATAGTATCAAAAGACCCTAAGCTAATAAATTACCAAGATCCAAAATTTGGGAATACACTTTTGATGCTTACCATAATGAATCAACAAATTAAGCCTTTCAAAGTTTTATTAATAGATAAAGCTGATGTAAATATTCATAATAGTTATGAAGGCACATCGGCTCTAATAGAGGCGAGTTCTTCAAAACAATATGACACAAAATTTGCTGAAATATTGTTACAATATGGGGCGAATGTTAATGATGTTCAAACAGATAAAAAGGAACCTAATAAAGTAAAGACTCCCTTAATTCAGGCATCCAAAACAGGTAAATTAGATTTAGTTGAATTACTTGTTAAAAATGGAGCAAATATAAATTATCAAAATGAGTATGGACAATCAGCATTAAGTGAATCTGTAATTATAGATAGATATAAAATATCCTTTTTCTTGCTTCAAAATGGATCAGACTACAAACAGCCTATTTTTTTTAGACCTGATTATTCAATACCCTCAAATCAACAAGCCCCAAAAGAGAAAGGAAAGCCAATGTTTTTAGTAGATGTATTAAGAGAAGATTTTTTTGATTTAGATACAGACGAATACAAATACAAAATGAAAATAGTTGATTTTTTGAAAAGCAAAGGAATAGATTACCGAGCTACACCGATACCCGAGTATATCAAGAAAAAAGCTCAAGAAGAATACCCAAATAGTTGGCAAAAATATTTGGAGAAGTATTAGGGGGTAGTGTATCAAATGTGTTGATGAAAGTTGAAACCCTTGTAAAATGTAGCTTTATAGGTAGTGTATCAAATGTGTTGATAAAATTTAAAACCCTTGTAAACTGTAGCTTTTTAAGCTATTAATGAATTATTTTATAAAAATAAAGACGGACATTTGTTCGTCTTTATTAATTTAAGTGCCTTAAAACAGCTAAAAATGGTAAATAGCAACACCTCGTGTATCAAATGTGTTGACGGAATTAATGCATGTATTTATTGTTCAGCGAAATTGGTTAAAAACGGTTTTACAAAAGCTAAGAAACAACGCTATAAATGTAAGAATTGCAAAAAGTCTGTAGTTGAGAAATACTCTTATAATGCATACTTTTCTTATATAAACGATCAAATTAAGCTTTTACTTGTAGAAGGCTTAGGAATTCGCAGTATTGCAAGAGTTTTAAAAATATCGGCTGGAACATTATTAAAAAGGATCCCACGCTGCCGCACGAATCCCTTCGTGTGGCTTTTTCTTGTGACAAAGTTTTCTAAAATTGCAATTTTATTTATCTTTATAAAAAACATAAAGATGAGCAGAAATTACAAGTTCCACAATCCTGAAGGATTATATTTCATAAGTTTTGCAGTTGTAGGCTGGCTGTATTTATCCGAAATGAATACAAAGAAATTTTTCTGGAAAATGTAAGATCCTGCCAAAAGAATAAAGGTTTGGAAATTCATGCATGGTGTATTATGTCCAGTCATGTGCATTTAGTTTTCAGAAGTATAAACGGGCAAAAACCTGAACTTTTGATTGGTGATTTAAAGAGATTTACAAGCCGGGTAATTTTATTAGCCATCAAAGAAAATCCTAAAGAAAGCAGAAGAGAATTTCTATTGGATTTTTTTCTTAAAGAAGGTTTACAAAGTTCAAATGTGAAACAATATCAATTCTGGAGACATGATAACAAACCTATTGAACTTTGGAGTAACCATATGATCAATCAAAAGATCAATTATGTTCATCAAAACCCTGTAGAAGCAGGTCTTTTTTTCGTGCAGAAGACTACCGATACAGTAGTGCGGTAGATTATTCTGATGAAAAAGGTCTGCTTGATGATATTGCTGTTTTCAGAATGTTTGGTTTTTAAAGAATGACCACACGAAAGGATTCGTGCGGCAGCGGGGGGGGTATAGTTACAATGCGTTAGATGATGTAATTCTGGGAATGATGTTAGAAGTGGTAAATCATTTACAAGTTCATTATCAAATTTATCAAATTTTCAAGATGTAAGTGTAGCTGGTCAACCTTCTTCTTCATATCCTTCGAGATTCACTAATGTGCGAGAAACTAATGAAGAAATGAGGTAAGGTAAATTTAATCACCAATGAACTCATATGGTTTCAGCAGATCCTCTAGGTTTAACTGGAAGGTGGACTACAACTCCAGAGAAACCAATGATTGTTAGTAAAAATGGTAAAGTTATAAAATCAATAATTCCTAAAGGAACAAGAAAATTAGATTAAATTATGAAACGTAAATTAAGAATATTTATAATATTCATTATATCAATTTTTGGTGTTTTAATATATTTAAACAGCAACAAATTTATAAAAAATCAAGAATGGAAATATCAAAGAGGATTTAATGTAGGTGATTATCTTGTTGATTTTAGAGATGATAGTTCTTTTTTGTGTTTTGGAATAATACTAATTGTTAAAAATCATGAAGATAGTGAACTAGGATATTACTATAATAAAAAAGTTAGCTTTTAGGCAACAATAATAACAATTTATATAACCAACAGACTCTTTACAAACCCCACGCTTCCGCACGAATCCCTTCGTGTGGCTTTTTCTTGTGACAAAGTTTTCTAAAATTGCAATTTTATTTATCTTTATAAAAAACATAAAGATGAGCAGAAATTACAAGTTCCCTCCGCTACCGCACGAATCTTTCGTGTGGTTGTAGGAACTAAAGAAACCGCTTCATTACAAATGTGTTGAGGCGGTATTATTGTATAACTTTACAATCACAGTTTGCTATTAATTCCATAGATTTGGAGTAGAATAATGTAAGAAATTATTTAAAATGCAATAAAGCAGTTTAAAAATTGTATTGGATTTATTTGGTACGAGCTAGAAGGTTGCGCTTTTGACATTTGATCCCGTATATAATTCTTTTGATTAAATTATTTTTATGGATTTCTTTTTAATATTTAGTGGGCAAATTATCTTGTATATCTTTTTGTTTAACAGAAAATTATTAGTTGATAAAAAGTATCAATTTTTTTTCTTGTTTACGTGTATAGTTCTATTTGTTTTAGGGTATATTCTGCAAAATGCAAATGTCAAAGGTGGAGAAGCATTAAAAATACCTCTTTTACAATGGGGTATATATAGAATATTTTATTTTACTTTTGTGAAATTTTATAAGAGAGAACCAAAAGATACCTTTTGGAGTATGGATAAAACTTTAATGATTGACGGAGTATTCAATGCTTTATTTTGGTTTATAGCATTTATAATACCTATTGCTTTAGTATTTACAAATAAAATATAATCTGATGGCGCGGATTTAACTTCGTTCAGTCGGCTAAAGCCTCGAGTGCAATCCGTGCGCTAAATAAATAAAGAAGTTCAGTGAAGTAAAAGTGTAGTAGGTCAACAAAATACAAAGCATCAGATAGTAACGGTGCATATTTTATAACCATAACAACAGTAAAATTGTAAAGATAAAGTCACGGATTGCAAATCCGCGACATCGAGTTTTTAAAGAATGACCACACGAAAGGATTCGTGCGGCAGCGGGGGAAGTAAAAGAGTAGTAGGTCAACAAAATACAAAGCATCAGATAGTAACGGTGCATATTTTATAACCATAACAACAGTAAAATTGTAAAGATAAAGTCACGGATTGCAAATCCGCGACATCGAGTTTTTAAAGAATGACCACACGAAAGGATTCGTGCGGCAGCGGGGAATTTATAAAGCCTGGATTTGGTGGTGGAGTTACTCTTAATGCTCATAATTTATTTGGAGGTAGTACAGATATATTAAATGAATTAGGAGGAGAAGATTTGACATATAGTGCAGGTTACGTAGTTAAAGCTAATTATGGAATTACTTCTAGAACTATAGGAAATAAAACCAAACATGCTGCAAAAGGAGCTCAAACTTATGGATTAGGATTTGGTTATGGATTAGGAGTTTCAAAATCTAATACAAAATCTTATAAATTAAGTAATCTTAAAAATGATATTCCTAATGGTATGTCTAGAATCCAAAACACGGTATTACAAGCAATAACTCCCCCAAAAATGTTTTAAACAATGAAAAAAGTAATCATTATTATTAGTTCACTTTTTATATTTATATCCTGCAAAACAGATTGTGATTGGCTTGCAAATGTCTATAGGAATGAAGAATGTTTAATTATTGTAGATGAGTTATCGTCGGATACCACCACCACAATGTCAATAAAAGGTATTAGTATAGTAAATGGTAAATATACTGTTTCAAACGAAAATCAAAGATGGTGGTATACATACAGAGATCAGATAGAAAGGGGAGATACAATCATTAAAAGAAAAGGGGAACTAACTTTTAATATCCATAAAAAAGATACAATCCTTTCTTATAACTGGGAATGTGAAGGGCAAGTTTATAAATAAAATAAAAAGTAAATGACAAAAATAATATTATTAGTACTAGTTAGCGTATCATTTTTGTATTCTTGTAATAAACTCAATATACAAAGAAAAAATACGATAACGGACAAAATTGAGGCTGAAAAAGTAGTAAATCTTTATTTTGAGAATCTTAAATTTGATAAAAGAGATGATAATTTAAAATTATTTAGCAATAGTTTTTTTGATAAAATATCTAAAGAAGATTTTAAAAGGCAAAGTGGTATTGTCGATATTAAATTAGGAAAAGTTAAAGACAAAAAACTTCTAAAATGGGAAACAAATATTGTAGATGGAACTAATCCTAAATCCGAATATTTATTTATATATGAGGTTGAGAGAGAAAACTATAATTCTAAAGAAACCTTTTATCTTCTCAAAGAAGCAACAGACTCAATTAAAATAAACTCTTACCAAGTTGAATCAGAGGGTTTACTGAAAGAATAAGGATAATATTTAGAAGTGTTGATAGAATTTATAATGCCTGTGTAATAGGTATTGTAAATCAACTAAAATAAGTATAACGGGTAATAGTAACTTTACGTGCTGCAACCTATTAAAGGTAGAGACTCAATAATACAATAATATTCAATTGTTTAAATGTTTCGCTTGTTTTCATTCAAAAACATCATTTCTTTTACTATCACTTTTTTTTTATATTTATGAAAGCCAAATAATTTTACATGACTGCTTACATTTACTTCTTATCCTTTGTTTTAGTTTTTTCAAGAATATTCATTCCTATATTTCTACTCTTAAGGTTGTTTTTAATTATTAAGCTGGCCCAGCTGCGCAAAGTCTCCCGACTTTGAGCAACAATAAAAACCAACAGCCTCTTTACATACGTATTGAGGCTGTTTTTTATAACAAAAGGAAAATACATAAAAAAAAATAAAAAAAGCCGATCATACACTCGGCTTTTGTAATATTAGTTTTCTACAGGTTTCTGAATTTTAAATGATTCCATAAACGCTGTGGTATAGTTTCCAGCGATATAGTCCGGATTGTCCATTAACTGTCGGTGGAAAGGAATAGTGGTTTTAATACCTTCAATCACAAACTCGTCTAACGCACGTTTCATTTTGCTAATTGCTTCTTCACGGGTTTGCGCCGTTGTAATCAACTTTGCAATCATTGAATCGTAGTTAGGCGGAATGGTGTATCCGGAATACACATGCGTATCTAAACGAACACCATGCCCTCCTGGAGCGTGCAATGTGGTGATTTTTCCTGGTGACGGACGAAAATCGTTGAATGGATCTTCGGCATTAATACGGCATTCAATAGAGTGTAATTGTGGTAAATAATCTTTACCCGAAATTGGCACTCCTGCAGCTACTAATATCTGCTCACGGATTAAATCATAATCAATTACCTGCTCGGTGATAGGGTGCTCTACCTGAATACGTGTATTCATTTCCATAAAATAGAAATTACGGTCTTTATCCACCAAAAACTCAATAGTTCCCGCACCTTCATATTTAATGTATTCAGCTGCTTTTACAGCAGCTTCACCCATTTTTAAACGCAATTCATCTGTCATGAAAGGCGATGGAGTTTCTTCTGTTAATTTTTGGTGACGACGCTGAATGGAACAATCGCGTTCTGACAAGTGACATGCTTTTCCATACGAATCACCTACAACTTGAATTTCGATATGGCGAGGATCAACAATTAGTTTTTCCATATACATTCCATCGTTTCCAAAAGCTGCCGCTGCTTCTTGGCGTGCACTTTCCCACGCTTTTTGAAGTTCGTCTTCTTTAAAAATTTCGCGCATACCTTTACCACCACCTCCGGCAGTAGCCTTCATCATAACCGGATAGCCAATTTCTTTAGCTACTTTCTTAGCATGTTCTAAAGACTCTAACAAACCGTCTGATCCGGGAACCGTTGGTACACCCGCTGCTTTCATAGTTTCTTTTGCAGTGGCTTTGTCTCCCATTTTATCAATCATTTCGGGCGATGCACCGATGAATTTGATACCGTGTTTTTGGCATAAATCTGAAAATTTTGCATTTTCAGATAAGAAACCATAACCCGGGTGAATAGCGTCTGCATTGGTAATTTCGGCAGCTGCAATAATGTTCGACATTTTTAAGTATGATTGCGCACTTGGAGCAGGTCCAATACATACTGCTTCGTCTGCAAAACGCACGTGTAAACTGTCTGCATCGGCAGTAGAGTAAACCGCAACGGTTTTAATACCCATTTCTTTGCAAGTTCTAATCACACGCAAAGCGATTTCGCCGCGGTTTGCAATTAATATTTTTTTAAACATTTGTTTTTAGTTTTAATGAAACAATGTGTTTTTTGAAACCTTGTTTATTAAGCTGGATCAACTAAAAATAATGGTTGGTCAAACTCTACTGGAGAAGAGTCGTCAACTAAAACTTTTACGATTTTTCCTGATACTTCTGATTCAATTTCATTAAAAAGCTTCATAGCTTCAATTACACACAATACGTCACCTGTTTTAATGGAAGCTCCCACTTCTACAAACGCAGGTTTGTCTGGCGATGGTTTGCGGTAGAATGTTCCAATAATTGGTGATTTCACAGTGATGTATTTAGAATCATCTGTTGCTTCTGCAGCAGGTGCAGCAGGTGCTTCAGCAGGCGTTGGTGTTGCTACGGGTGCAGCAGCTTGGATTTGCGGCATAGAAACCGGAATGTGTTGCACATAGTTTCCGTTGTCTGCTGTATCGTTTTCAGTAGTTGTTTTAATGGTGATTTTAAAATCGTCCATTTCTAATTTTACTTCAGTAGCTCCTGATTTTGCTACAAATTTGATTAGATTTTGAATTTCCTTGATATCCATATAATTCTAAATTTGTTGTTCTTTATGTTTAATTATTATTTGTGTAAGCCCATTTAAGGTAAATAGCACCCCAAGTGAATCCGCCGCCAAATGACGCCAATATTAAGTTGTCGCCTTTTTTTAGTTCGTTTTCAAAATCGGCTAAAAGTAGGGGCAAAGTTGCCGATGTGGTGTTGCCGTATTTGTGAATGTTCACCAATACTTTGTCTTCATTTAAACCCATTCTATGTGCGGTAGCATCAATAATGCGTTTGTTTGCTTGGTGTGGCACTAACCAGTTGATATCGTCGTGGGTTAGGTTGTTGCGTTGCATGATTTGCTCGCTCACATCTGCCATGCCCGAAACGGCATATTTAAAAACGGTTTTTCCGTCTTGGTGCACAAAGTGTTGTTTGTTTTTTACGGTTTCTTCCGATGACGGTAATAAAGAACCTCCGGCTTCAATCTTTAAAAATTCACGACCAATACCGTCGCTTCTTAATATTTCATCTTGAAAACCAAGACCTTCTGTGTTGGGTTCTAATAAAACTGCACCGGCGCCATCGCCAAATATAATGCAAGTGGCACGATCGGTATAATCAATAATAGACGACATTTTATCGGCACCTATTAATAACACTTTTTTATACCTGCCCGATTCCACATAGGCTGTTGCTGTTGATAAACCATAAAGAAAACTAGAACAGGCTGCTTGCAAATCGTATGAAAAGGCATTTACTGCGCCAATTTGTGTAGCTACATACACACCGGTTGATGCTACGGGCATATCAGGTGTGGTGGTTGCCATTACAATTAAATCGATATCTTTAGGATCCAATCCGGTTTTTGCAATTAAGTTTTCTGCTGCTTTAATTGCCATAAAGGAGGTGCCTTTATCTTTGTCTTTTAAGATTCGGCGTTCTTTGATACCTGTACGCGATGTGATCCATTCGTCGTTTGTATCAACCATTGTTTCTAATACTTCATTAGACAACACGTATTCTGGTACATATTTACCAACCGCTGTTATGGCTGCTGTAATCTTTGTCATAAGGGACTAACTTAATGTTCAAAAAAGTTGAAAAAGTGGTGAAAATTACAAAAAAAATAGCAAATAGCATCATTTTTAATCAAAAAAAGCTTTTTTGGGTGTAATTTGCATTGATTTTAAACTAAAAAGCTCTCGCATTGCGAGAGCTTTTTTTGCTATTTTTAATATAAATTAAGCTACAGCTTCGGTTTTATCTACTAAAACTTGTCCTCTGTAATATAATTTTCCTTCATGCCAGTATGCTCTGTGCATTAAGTGTGCTTCACCAGTTACTGCGCAAGTTCCAATTGTTGGAGCCACTGCTTTGTAATGTGTTCTTCTTTTATCTCTTCTTGTTTTCGAGGTTTTTCTTTTAGGATGTGCCATCTTACAATATTATTTATCCGTTAATAGTTTTTTTAATTTATCCCAGCGCGGGTCTGTTTCTTTATTATTGTCCGAATTTTCATCGGGTTCGCTCTCGTTTGTTTCGTCTTCTGAAAAATCGTCTTCGTTTATCATTTCTAAATCATCACTGTCTAAAAAATCTAAATCGTCGCCTAACTCTTCTTCGTCGTTTGTTGCAATATCGGGATGTACTCTTTTGTACGGAACCGATAGTACAATCATTTCGTAAATATATTGTGCAACATTTACCTGAAATTCTCCGTGGGGCAAAATTAATAAATCTTCGTTTTCATCATTAAATTCATCGCCAAATTTCACTAAAATTTTTAAATTTCCTTCAATAGGTAAATCAAAATCTTCGTTTGTAACGTCGCAAGGTACATTTACTGTGCCTTTGTGTGAAAAATCGAGCTCTAACATGGTTTGCTTTTTTAGCATTTCTACAGTTACCTGCAGGTTAGTGCTGTTAAATTCACTGTAATTGAATAGATTGAAAAAATCATTTTCAATAGTGTATTCAAATCGATGTGTTCCTTGTTTTAATCCAGAAAACTGAATTAAAAAATCTTTTTCATTTATCATAGCCATCTATTTGAGCGTGCAAAGATATAAAAATAATTTAATTACAAACAGTTATCACTATTTTTTTGTTGTTAAATAGTTGAAACTTTTAAAGGGTTTGCTGTGCTTTGCAAATACTCGTTTTTGTTTTTGTAAATATCTAAAGCGGTGTACACTGCATTTTTAAACGATGTGCAATCGGCAATGCCTTTGCCCGCTATGTCATACGCTGTGCCGTGATCAGGCGATGTGCGAATTTTGTTTAAACCTGCCGTATAGTTTACTCCTGTCCCAAAGGTAAGGGTTTTAAAAGGAATTAATCCTTGATCGTGGTAACATGCCACTACGGCATCAAAATTTTTGTGTTGTTCCGAACCAAAAAAGGCATCGGCAGAATAGGGCCCATACACAATAATATTTTCATCAAACAATTCTTTCACGGTTTGGATAATGAAATTTTGCTCTTCCATACCAATGATGCCGTTGTCACCACTGTGTGGGTTAAGCCCAAGCAAAGCAATACGTGGTTTAATCACATTAAAATCTTGTATCAACGATTGGTTAATGGTGCGTACTTTTTGCTTGATTAAATCGGGGGTGATGTGCTGCGACACGTTTTGCAAAGGAACATGATCGGTTACTAACCCCACTTTAATGGCATCGCTCACCATGAACATTAATGCATTGCCTTCTAATTCTTGGTTTAAATAATCGGTGTGCCCCGGAAATTTAAAATCGTTCGATTGAATGTTGTATTTATTGATTGGTGCTGTTACCAAAGCATCGATTTCGTCGTTTTTTAAGGCATCGGTTGCTGCTATAAACGATTTTATGGCATATTGACCCACCGTATCGTCTAAAGTTCCAAAATCTAAATTCACCCCTTCTTTCCAAACATTCAATACATTAAATTTTCCTTTTTGGATTTGATCTAATGCGTCAATTCCATGAATATTTGTGGTGCAGTTTACTACCTTCTTTATGAAAGATAACAGTTTGGCATTTCCAAAAACAACCGGCGTACAAAATTCCATCATGCGCTGGTCTTCAAAAGTTTTTAAGATTACTTCAGGACCAACGCCGTTCATATCGCCAATAGAAATACCTAATATAATATTTTCGTCTTTTTTAAACATGCGTTGTGCTAATTATTGCTAATTTTGTAACAAATTTAGTAAAAATATTCTACTTATGTTTACTGGTATTATTGAAACTCTTGGAGTTATCAAAAAAATAACGCACGACCAAACCAATCTACACCTTTATATAGAAAGTGTTTTTACTTCACAATTGCGAATTGATCAAAGTGTGGCACACAATGGTGTGTGTTTAACGGTGGTTGAAATTGCTGGTGATGTGTATAAAGTTACTGCTATTAAAGAAACCGTTGATGTTACCACGATTGGCTTGTGGAAAGAAGGCGATTTGGTAAATTTGGAACGCGGAATGCCTATGAATGCACGCTTAGACGGTCATATTGTTCAAGGACATGTTGATGGCACCGCAGTGCTTACAAAAATAGAAGAAGTGGGTGGAAGTACCTATTTTAGTTTTGAATACAACGAACAATCAAAACATGTAACAATTGATAAAGGATCCATTACGATTGATGGAACCAGTTTAACAGTTGTGAATTCAGGAATTAATACGTTTAGCGTGGCGATTATTCCTTATACATTGGAACACACGCTTTTTAAAACCTATAAAATAGGAACCAAAGTAAATCTGGAATTTGATGTGATTGGAAAATATGTAACCAAGCTCATGCAGGTTGGTTTAAAGTAAAAAAAAAATCAGGTTTTTAGCCTGATTTTTTTCTTATTTATACGAAAACACATCGCTTAAAGCATCATTGCTTGTATAGGTGCAGTTTTGATCGATTAATTCGCCCGAACCAATATTAATCACCATACCATGTACTGCCAATGCTTGCCCATTTTTCCACGCATTTTGAACAATTGATGTTCGGCACAAATTGGTAACTTGTTCCTGCACGTTGAGTTCTACCAAACGATCAGTTTTTTGTTGCAAATCCGTGATGCTGTCTATTTCCGTTGCATTTAAACGATACACATCTTTAATATGTTGCAGCCAGTTGTCCATAATTCCGTATTGTGAACTGCTCAATGATGCAGCTACTCCACCACAACCATAGTGTCCGGCAACAATAATATGTTTTACTTTTAAAACGTTTACCGCATAATCTAATACCGAAAGCATGTTCATGTCTGAATGCACACACACGTTGGCAATGTTTCTGTGTACAAAAACTTCACCGGGTTTAGTACCTGTAATTTCGTTGGCAGGTACGCGGCTGTCTGCACAACCAATCCATAATATTTCAGGGTTTTGTCCTTTTGCTAATTGCTGAAAACGCCCTGATGTATCGTTCTTTACAAAATCTACCCACTCTTTATTTCCTTGAATGATTTTGCTAAAACTTGTATATAAATCGTTACACATAATAGTTATTTTTAAACTAAATTAAATATTTAAAAAAAAATCGGCAAATAGAATCTGCCGATTTTTGGTCTAAATTTATAAAACAATTTTGAGAAAATGCGAGTGCTATTTCTTAAAGAAAATCAACTACACCTGTTTCCACATCATAATTTGCACCTACTATTTTGATGATACCTTCTTGTTCCATTTTTCTTAATGTAGAACTTTGTTTACGGATGTTTTCAATAGTATTCAAGACATTGTGATGATTTAATCGTTCTAAAAGATCGGTGTTGTTTGAGGAACGTTCTTCGCCGTCTTTAATAATGTTTTTAATGATTGGGTCAAAATGCCCCACTAAATGATTCAGATTGTCCATGCCTAATCCCTCAATTGCAGCAGCATCTAAACCGCCTTTTAAAGCACCGCATTTAGTGTGTCCTAACACCACGACTAATTTAGAACCTGCTACTTTGCAACCAAACTCCATGGAGCCAAGAATGTCTTGGTTTACAAAGTTTCCGGCAATTCGAACGCTAAAAATATCTCCCAAGCCTTGGTCGAAAATCAATTCTGCTGATGTACGGCTGTCAATACAACTTAAAATTACAGCAAATGGCCATTGTCCGGCACGGGTGTCGTTTACTTGCGCCAGCAAATCGCGGTTTGCTTTTAAATTATTTACAAATCGCTGATTTCCTTCTTTTAAAATTTGTAATGCTTTCTCAGGAGTAATTGTTGCTTGTGTTTCTGAAGTATGTGCTTTCATAGTTCATATTTATATTAATTTTACATTGCTTTTTTGTGATTGATTACTACATGCGAGTCTTGGTCGGTTTCGTAATCGCGATAAGATGTTTTAAAACCAAGTAATTCTACTTGTATGTTTTCTTCTTTTGCGCGAACATTTGCAAAATCTTGAATCATTTCTAAAACATCGGTAGTGATATAGGATGTGTTGCGGGCATCAATAATTACTTTTGAATCGGAATGAATGTTTTTAAGGGTTTTTTTAATGGCCGCTTTGTTTAAAAACGAAACCTCTTCGGCTAATTGAATGGTGATTTCATCGGCATCATGCAGTTTTTCACGGCTTAGGTAGTACGCTCTTTTCATATTTCCTTGCAAAATATAAATAACCGAAATGGCTAAACCAATACCTACACCTTTTAATAAATCAGTGAAAACTACGGCTAAAACAGTAGCCACAAAAGGTATGAATTGATATTTACCATTGTGCCAGAAATGTTTGAAAGTTGCAGGTTTTGCCAATTTGTATCCCACTAAAATTAATACAGCAGCCAATGTTGCCAACGGTATTAAATTTAATAAAAAAGGAATGGATAGCACACAAGCTAATAACAATACGCCATGAATAATAGCCGATGCCTTAGATGTGGCACCTGCGTTGGCATTTGCAGAACTGCGCACTACAACCGATGTCATTGGTAAACCACCTATTAACGAACTCACTAAGTTGCCAATTCCTTGTGCTTTTAGCTCTAAATTGGTATCGGTGATGCGGCGTTTGGTATCTAATCGATCCGAAGCTTCAATGCACAATAAGGTTTCAATAGATGCCACAACAGCAATGGTTGCGCCAATAATCCAGACTTTTGGATTGGTAAAACCACTAAAATTGGGCAGTGTTATTAAATTCTTAAAATCTTCAACAGTTTGTGGAACCGGAAGGGGTACTAAATGTTCGGAGCTTATTGCCAAAAAACTATTTGTTGCCAAAAAGAATTGATTCAATAGAATACCTGCAATTACTGCCACCAATGCTCCGGGCAACATTTTAATGCGTTTTAATGCCGGTACACGCTCCCAAGTGAGCAAAATGCCAATAGAAACAAGGGTTACAATAACTGCTCCTGGGTGAATATCTTCAATTGATGACTTAAAGTATTGAACTAATTCCTTGAAATATTCCAAGTTTAATCCTCCGCTAAAAAGCTTTTGATTTCCCTCATAATCTGTATCAATTCCCAACGCATGCGGAATTTGTTTTAAAATAATAATGATGCCAATACCGGCAAGCATTCCTTCGATGACATTATTTGGAAAATAATTAGAGATGCTTCCTGCACGAATAAAACCCAAAACCAATTGTAAAATTCCGGCGATTAATCCTGCACAAAGAAACAGTTCAAAGGCTTTTATATCGCCTCCCAAATCCGTAATTGCTGTTAATATAATCGCAGTTAAACCCGCTGCAGGTCCGGATACGGAGATATTAGAATTACTTATTGATCCCACAACGATTCCGCCAATGATACCGGCAATAATTCCAGACAACGGCGGTGCGCCCGATGCCAATGCAATGCCCAAACAAAGAGGTAAGGCAACTAAAAAAACAACCAAACCAGGTGCAAAGTTCTGAGACAACTCTGCTTTAATACTTTTTTTCATAAAATCTATAATTAATTACATGTATAATTTTAGCATCTTGTTGCTATGCAAAATACTAAATGCGATCATTATAGTTGTGGTTCAGGGGGTGGTGAAGGAATTTTAAAAACTAATATGTTACGAAGCTGTTGGCCGTATAAAAATAAAGAGCTGTTAGGTGCTTTTTTTGAACCAAACAAAACCTTTGCATTGCAAAAAAAGTGGTATTTTATTTCTTTTTCCTCTTCTTCGTTAAGGTTGTTATTATTGTTTTTCGGTTTATTCTTAGAGTGTGTTTCTTCTTCTTCATTCACTAGCAAAGAATAAGTGTCCACATCGCTGTTTAAGGCATAAGAAATTGTGGGTGCAAATAAAAAGCACACAAACAATAATAATGTGGTAATATTGAAAAACTTAAACATATCTAGCAAATGTAGTTTAAAGTTTTCTAAATGAAAATAATTATAGGAATAAATGTTAAAAAATTTTGGTTAGAAATAAAAAAACATCCTTTCAAGGATGTTTTTTTGTTGGTCTACTAGGACTCGAACCTAGAACGACTGAACCAAAATCAGCTGTGTTACCATTACACCATAGACCAATGGTATTTTGTGTAAAGAAGTTTTATTTGTTGGCCTACTAGGACTCGAACCTAGAACGACTGAACCAAAATCAGCTGTGTTACCATTACACCATAGGCCAATAAAACTTGTGCAGTATAAAAAACCGTATTTGGTTAAATATTGCGAGTGCAAATGTAGTACAAAAAAAGAAAAGTGCAACAAAATCGTAGAAATTTTTTAAAAAAAATCTAAAAAAGCGCATCAATAAAAAAAAAACGTTTTCTTTGTAGTTCCTACTAAAAAAGTACAAAAAAAAGCTATTATGTTGACAATCAATTTTAAAAAATGGAATACTATCATCGGATGGGTTGCGTTTTTAATTGCACTTACAGTTTATACCATTACTTTAGAGCCCACTGTTAGTTTTTGGGACTCTGGCGAATACATTGCTACTTCTGCAAAATTAGAAGTGGGTCACCCGCCTGGTGCACCGCTTTTTCAAATGCTGGGGGCTTTGGCTTCAACGTTTGCCAGTTCTCCCGATAAAATTGCTGCGGCTGTAAATATGGTTTCGGCTCTTTCCAGTGCCTTTGCTGTGTTGTTCATGTTTTGGTCGGCAACCAATATTTTAATGAAAGTTGTTAAAATAGGTGCTGAAAAATTATCAAACAATACCGTAATCGCAGTTTTAGGCAGCTGTTTAATTGGTGCGTTAACCTTCACTTTTTCTGATACTTTTTGGTTCAGCGCGGTGGAAACCGAAGTGTATGCCATGGCAACTTTTATGTTGGCTTTATTACTGTGGCTGGGTTTGCGTTGGATAGATGCGATTGATCAGCCCCGTGGCAACAAATGGTTGTTGTTGATTTCATTAGTTATAGGAATGTCTTTCGGTGTGCATTTTATGGCATTATTGGCAATACCTTCCATTGGTTATTTGTATTTCTTTAAAAAATATCCAAAAGTTACCGTTAAAAATTTCATCATTGCAAATATTGTAGTAGTAGCTATTTTGCTGGTTGTTTTTGGATTTATACTTCCATATACCATGATTTTCTTCGGAAAGTCTGAAATCTTTTTTGTAAACTCAATTGGACTTCCGTTCAACGCAGGTTCTATCATAGCATTTGCAATCGTAGTTTCGTTATTTGTTATTGGATTAAAACTTACCCGCCAAAAGCAAAAGCAGTTTGCAAACACCTTGATACTAAGTGTGATGTTTATCTTTATTGGGTTTTCGTGTTGGTTAATGTTGCCCATTCGTGCAAATACACAAATTCCAATTAATGAAAACAAACCGTCGGATGCTGCCGAATTATTAGCTTATTACAATAGAGAGCAATACGGTTCGCGCTCGTTGTTTTACGATACCTATTTTACCATTAAATACGGAGCTGGCGATGCATTAGATCCCTCAAAACCTTACAAAGACGGTAAACCCAATTATGAACGCGATGAAGCATCGGGCAAATACATTATGGTTACCGATGGAAAAGGTTCAGAACCAAACTATTCCAACCGCTTTAAAGGATTTTTACCGCGTGTTTGGGAGCCCGATATGGCTGTGAACTACATGACTTATACAAAGCCGATTGACTTTAAATTGAAACCCGAGTTTGCTTCAGAACCTCAATTAATCGAAATGGCATCGCAGTTAAAAGCTCAAGTGCAATCTGGAAGAATGTCGTTGCGTGAATACGATGATATTTTGAAACAAATGGGCGAATATATCGAAGTTGAAAAGCCTAGTTTCTTTGATAATATGAGTTTTATGTTCAATTATCAGTTTGGATATATGTACACACGCTATTTAATGTGGAATTTTGCAGGACGACAAAATGATATTCAAGGTTATAATGAGCGAATGAATGGAAACTGGATTTCGGGGATTAAGTTTTTAGATGAAATTCGTTTAGGTTCGCAAGAAAATTTAACCAGCGATATGCTGAACAATAAAGGGCGAAATGTGTATTATATGTTGCCTTTTATTTTGGGCTTGGTTGGATTTATCTTTCACTACCGCAAAGATCCAAAAACGTTTTATGTGCTGTTAGCTTTGTTCTTATTTACAAGTTTTGCATTAAAAATATTCTTAAATGAACGCCCTTTTGAACCTCGCGAACGCGATTATGCGGTAGTGGGCTCATTTATGGTGTTTGCTATGTGGGTAGGTTACGGTGTGTATGCTATTTACGAATTTTTATCCATTAAAATAAATGCAAAAATTGCCTTACCGTTGGTTTTAGGTGTTACGCTTTTGGCATCGCCGGTATTAATGGCATCTGAAAATTGGGACGATCACGACCGTTCCGATAAATATACTGCATTAGCATTGGGTAGAGCTTATCTAGATTCGTTAGAACCAAATGCGATTATATTTACTATTGGCGATAACGATACTTTTCCGCTTTGGTACTTGCAAGAAGTAGAAGGTTACCGTACCGATGTACGCGTGGTTTGTACCACTTTGTTGCAAGCGGAATGGTATATTGACCAAATGAAAGTGAAAGCACATCAATCAGAACCTTTGAAAATTCGATTCAATCACAAGCAATATGCTGGTGAAAACATGTATTATGCTGCAGTTGCACCAACTGTTGATGAACGCTTTGATTTGAATACTATTTTGGAATTCATTGCATCAGACGATCCAAGAGGAAAAATGGAAACCGAGCGAGGAACATTCCTTACCCGTATTCCAACCAATAAATTCAGTTTGCCTGTTGACAAAGAAAAGGTTTTGAAAAATGGAACCATATCACAAAAATATGCTGATGAAATTGTAAATGAAATTCCTATTGACGTGAAAGCAAATGCTTTATATCGTATGCGCATTATTATGTACGATATCATTGCGAATAATAATTGGGAGCGCCCAGTTTATTTTACAGGAGGATCTATCACAGACGAAGATTTCTTGTGGATGAAAGATTATTTACAATTAAATGGTCTGGTATATAAATTGGTTCCAATGAAAGCAGAACGTACATACGATATGCATCCATTGTATATTGGTTCTATTGATACCGATAAAATGTATGAAACGGTAACCAACTGGTATTGGGGCAATTTTGGAAGCCCAGATATTTATCACGATCCGGAAACCCGCAAAAATTCAATGAATTTTAGAATCAACTTAGAGCGTTTGGCTACACAGTTGGTAAAAGAAGGTAAAAGGGAAAAAGCTAAGAAAATTGTGGATTTAGCAATGCAAAATTTCCCGATAGAATATTACTTGCCAAACGACCGAACAGCGAGCTATTTTGCTGTGGAGCCATTTGCAGATTTGTATTACGTGTTGGGCGAAAAGCAAAAAGCGGCAACACTTGCAACTAAATTGTTTACCAAAGCCGAAGAAAATTTGAATTTCTATAAAGGAATGAAATTAAACGAACAGCGCGAATTTGGAATGGACATTATTAATGCATTTGAAACCGCATACCGTATTATTGATAATTGCAAATTGCATAAAGATACCGCTACGGTTGAGGCACTCACCAAGCGCATTGCACCGTTTGAAAAACATTTCAACCGCTATTTAAATGCTTACAAACAGCAACAAGAAGCCGAAGCCGAGATGATGCAACAAGAGCAACAAATGTTAAGAGATTCTGCCACACAAACGGTAGATTCGGTAAAACAATAAATCATAAAAGACGGTAGAAATACCGTCTTTACTAATTAAAACAAGCAATGTTAGAAAATAAAGATCAAAACAAAACACCACTTGCAGAATTGGGTGAATTTGGCTTAATCAATCAGCTTACAAAGCATTTTTCCATTCAACAAGAATCAACCCTAACATCAATAGGCGATGATGCTGCCGTTTTAGATTTTAAATCGAAAAAAACAGTCGTTTCAACCGATTTATTAATAGAAGGCGTTCACTTTGATTTAAGTTATATGCCTTTGAAGCATTTAGGATATAAAGCAGTGGTTGTGAACCTATCCGATATTTGTGCGATGAACGCTGTGCCCACACAAATTACGGTTTCTATTGCAGTTTCCAACCGATTTCCGTTAGAAGCAATCGAAGAATTGTACGAGGGCATTCGTTTGGCATGCGATTTTTATAAAGTAGATTTAATTGGTGGTGATACCACATCAAGTACCACAGGTTTGTTGTTAAGTGTCACCGCTTTAGGAGCTGCAAACGAAGATGAAATCACGTATCGTTCAGGTGCCAAAGAAAACGATTTATTAGTGGTAACCGGTGATATTGGTTCGGCATATATGGGCTTGCAGGTGTTAGAACGTGAAAAACAAGTTTTTTTGGTAAATCCTCAAAATCAACCCAATTTAGAAGATTATTCTTACATTATCGAGCGACAGTTAAAACCCGAAGCCCGTACCGACATTAAAGAGCTTTTACAGAAATTAGATGTGAAGCCAACATCGATGATCGATGTTTCAGACGGTATTTCCTCTGAAATCATGCATATTTGTAAAGCATCGAATGTAGGCTGTAATTTATACGAAGACAAACTACCACTTGATCCACAGTTAATCAACGTTTGCGAAGAATTTAATTTAGACAGCACCACCATTGCCATAAACGGCGGCGAAGATTATGAATTATTGTTCACAGTGTCTATGAACGATTTTGAAAAAATTAAAGGAAATCCGCATTTATCAATCATCGGACACATGACTGCCGAAAAAGAAGGAATACATTTAATCACCCGCGAGAATTCTAAATTGGCACTAAAAGCCCGTGGTTGGAACGCATTAAACCAAGAAAAATAAAAACATGAAGATGAAAAATATTTTTACTTTTTTGTTGATACTGATATCAACTAGTTTATTAGGTCAGACTAAATATGAGTTGGGCTATTACATTGATCAATCTGGTAATAAGATTGAAGGCGAAATTTCTGAAATCAGAGCCGATAAATTTCCAACAGAATTTTTTATTAAAAAAGGAAATCAACAAACAAAAATTGAAACTAAGTTTGTAAACGAGATTAGTTATGGATCTGTTTATTATGTAAAAAAGCGATTTAAGTTTGATCCAAGTGTACGATATGAAATAGGAAATCTTGATTTTGATAAAAATTTAAACTTAGTCGAAACTGAAGATTTTTTACAACGCTTAGTAGATGGTCAATACACTTTATATAGATATATTAATAAAGGAGTTGCAAGCTATTTTTATCAGAGTGGTGATAACGAAATTACTACTTTAATATATAAAAAGTATCGTGGTAAAAATTATACTATAAATGAAAATAATGACTTTAAAGTGCAATTATTGCACAATGTAAAGAATAGCAAATACAACAAGTTAGATGATTATTTTACTTTAAGATACACTCAAGAAAATTTAGAAGACTATTTTAAAGAAGCCAATGGAATATCATTTAATAGGTTAAAGAAACAAAAGGTTCTATTTAATTTTTTTGTAGGCTATTCTATACATACTATGGATTTAAACTTTTTATCAAATATTGATCAAAAGGTTCATAATGGCTTCACAGTTATGCCAGAGTTAGAGTATATGTTTAACAGGTTTGCTGTAAACCCAACTAGTTTTTATGTCAACGCAAAATTACACACTTTCAAAAGTGAATTTGTTGAAGAATATGTAAGAGAGAACTGGTATCATACCGTTGATTATAAATCTTTATATGTTTCAATAGGTGCTAAGCAATATTTTATGTCGTCTGAAAATATTCAATTTTATGGTAAGTTTGGTGTTGGAATTAATAATCCCATTAAACATAAAATCAACTCCCCTGAAGAAGCTAGAAGGTTAAGGTTAATTGTTTTGGATAGATTTGCCGGTGGTGTTAATACAGGTTTGGGCGTAAAATTGTTCAATTCCATTTTGGTTGAGGTTGATTATGATTTTGTGTTTAATACTTTATATATAAATAAAAACACGGTATTGAACTTTAAAGTGGGCTACTCTTTCTAAAAAAAAACGCAAAGTTTACAAGTTGTAAACTTTGCGTTTTTTCTTCATTACCATCCTAAAAACTCCAATTTATAACAGAATAGTTTAGGTTTATGAAAGGGGTTATTTTATTTCCGGTTTTTCGCCAATAATACGCATTTCTTGCTGAGGGAACGGAATATTGATACCTGCTTTGTCTAGAGCAACTTTTATTTCTTGTTGCAAACTGTTGCGTGCAGCCCAATAATCGTCTTTGCTTGCCCATGCACGAATGGTTAAGTTTACGGAACTATCTGCTAATTCGCTCACAAACACATCGGGTGCGGGTTCTTTAATAACGCGTGGATCATTATTTAAAATATCTAAAATCACTCTTTGTGCGGTTTGGATATTGTCTTCGTAACTAATACCCACAAGATATTCAAAACGGCGATTGGTTATTTTACTAAAGTTGCGAATCACCGAGTTTGCTAACGCCCCGTTCGGGCTAAAAACTTTAATCCCTTGTGCTGTGGTTAAGGTAGTGTACAATAAATCTATTTTATCTACTGTGCCGTCTGTTCCAGCTGAATTTTCTATATAATCACCTACTTCAAATGGTCGGAATAATAAAATCAACACGCCGCCTGCAAAGTTTGATAACGATCCTTGCAACGCTAAACCTACTGCCAAAACCAAACCAGATAGTGCTCCTAAAATAGCAGTTGTTTGGAAACCTAAGTTAGCGGCAACCGATAAAAACAATAAAGCATATAAAATAAATTTGATGATCGATAGTAAAAAACCTCTTAATGAAACATCCACATTGCGCTTTTCAAATCTGTTTTTTACAATTTTTAAAACGGTTCTAATTATGAATAGACCTACAATAAGAAAAAGTATTGCTTTTACAACTTCGGGAATTGCATCTATAAGCATTGCAATAAATTTTTCCATATAAACCGAAGCATCGTTTACAACAGACGTTATTCCATCTTTCATAGTTTCAGGTTTTAAATCGTTTACTAATTGTTTTTCTTCTGCTGCCAAAGACAAAGAATCTTTAGTGGCTTGAATAATGGTGTCTTTTTTCATTTCATTTTTTTTATTTACAAAAATAAAAAAAGAGATGCGGAAAACATCTCTTTCTTTCGATTTAACTTTTATTTAGATAGCCAATTTCTTAGCAATGGCTTTTGGTAATGCGCTTTTATGCACCATGATATCGGTGGCTTTGTATTTCATAAACTCTTTGGTCATATACAAATAGCCTTTATAGTCGTTTGATAACCCCCAAGAGTTTTTAACAATATAATACTCTTTCCCGTTTTGATCTTTTGCAATACCTACAATGTGCAT
The DNA here is from genome assembly GCF_028473145.1 of Flavobacterium sp. CBA20B-1. Taxonomy (NCBI): domain Bacteria; kingdom Pseudomonadati; phylum Bacteroidota; class Flavobacteriia; order Flavobacteriales; family Flavobacteriaceae; genus Flavobacterium; species Flavobacterium sp. CBA20B-1. The sequence continues at coordinate 1,456,995 of NZ_CP092370.1, read as the reverse complement.
ACCGTGATCATCAGTGGTTTCATAATTGTCAAATGCTTTTTGGCGGTCTGCATCGGTTACTTTTTTCTCTGGCTTTGGTCCGTTGAACATATCTGCTTTTTGTTCTGCAGTCATTTGAGCATAATCAATTTCAGGAATATAGGCTACACCATTTTTCCAACTGAATCCTTTTTCAGAAACATCACCACCCCAAGCAACTGTATATCCGTTTTTCAAAGCATGGTCAACAATTTCTACCAATTCATCTTGTTTCACGTTCCAAACTTGGTCAAACGCCCAATTGTCTGGTACTAATAAAGTGAATTTTGTGTACCAAGGATATTCCTGAAAAGAAGAAATTTCTACATAATCATCTGGGTTGATTCCTACTACTTGATCGGCAAAGGTTTTTGGCGTATATTTCTTTCCTTCATACATAAACTCTTTCGGAGCTTCCCCTAAATAGCTGTCAATAACTGCTGTGTACGCTTTTAACCAGTTTTCTGACAATTTATCGTTTTTAACAACCGATGCCAAAACCGATTCAGTCATTTTGCTCATTTCAGAGAAATTGTTGCGTGTTTGTCCTTCTTGCAATCCAGTGTATGCCGAACGAGGAACAGTTCCGTATTTTTTGTACATATTCATTACATCGTGAAAAGCACCGCCTTCGCCCAAGGTAACTGCACCGTGCATTTTTACATACATTTTGCCTTTTTCGATATATGCATTACGAGCTGTGAAGATTTGAGCCAATTCTACGGGTTTTTTACCCATACGAATCATTTCCGATTCTATGAACGAATTTCCTGAATAGCTCCAGCAAGTACCAGACGAACCTTGATCTTTAACCGAAGTGTTTTCTAAATTAATTACATCGGTAAACGTAAAATGAGCTTTACTGTTGGCACTTTGGTTTGCCTTTACCTTATTCATTAAATCGTCTTGTGCCGATACATTTGAAGTTGCAGCTAAAGCAATTAATACCGCCGCAAAAAATGGTTTTAATTTTAAACGAAACATATTGTTATTTTGAATATTTTAATAGTAAGTACGAATTTATGGAATTTGTTACAGATATTGATTGATAATTTTGATTTATAGTAACCAACTTTGTCAAAGTTCCAAACTTTGACAAAGTCTTTTTGTCTTACGATTAATAATTAATAAGTCTTATTAATGTAGAAAAACATTATGAATTTAACGAAAGTAATTATGAATTTTGTAGTTTTTTTAGAGAAAAGATTGCTATTGATAGGTTTTGATTAAATTATAATAGTTTTAGAAAAGTATATGATTAAACGATAAATAATTTTATTATTTTTTAAATTGTAGTACAAGTTTTACAATAACTGAGTAGATTGTTTTACAAGATATTTTGTTTTATAGTTTTAGGTTTACGTTGTAATACTTTTAAAATCTTAAATTAAATAAAAATAAAAAAAATTATTGTATTATGCGCTGTTGCATTTATGTTTTCATGTTCAAATGAAAATGAAGTTAGTTCACAAGAGAATATTGAGAAGTCAACTCCTGCTAGACCAGCCCCAATTATTGAAAATGAAATTGACGAGGTTTTTTCAGAATATTTCAATTCTCAAGAATATTTTGTTGCTCAAGAAGCAATAGTATTATTTAATTCTAAGGTTAGTAATTCTTATGCCATTAAGAATAGCAAAAGCAAGGTTGAATTATTTGATTGGATTAATAATAATATTTCATTAACGCAGTTCGCAAATATTCAGGAAGCTAATGATTTGTGGAACAACAAAGAAAGGTTGCAAAATTTAAAGTTTGAAAGATTTTCTAGCTTTTTGCAAACTATAAAAGTTTCAGATGTGGAATTATTGTTGGTAGCTTTTGATAAATGGGAACCATTATTTAAACAAACTCTTGATGAACCCTGTTCAGATAAAGCTGATGATTGTAGAGATGCAGCTAGAGCTACTTTAATAGCAAGCGTAAAAGGATTGTCAGATGATGCTGATCAAGATGAAAAAAATGCTATTGAAGATAAGTATGTTCAAGATCAAATGAATTGTAAAAAGGAATATGATGCATGTATTAACCGAAAATAAAATAATAATGAAAAAAATTTTTAGTATTTTAGCTATATCAATAGCGTTAATATCATGTTCAAATGAAGATGGTATAATCCAAGGTGAGGAGGTTATAAGTGTTTCTAATATGACAGCTAGACCATCTGTTTACACAGAAGTATATGCTGATTCTATATTTGCTGAATATGTAAATTCATCAGTATTTTTAGTTTTAAAGACTGAAAGAAAAAGTTTCTTTTCAAAAATTAAAAGAATTGAAGATTTGGAATATTTAGAGACAATTGAGAATGATGATCAATTTCTTTCATGGATTACAAGTAATATTGCTTACACAGATTTTTCAAGTATAGCAGAAGCGATTAATCAGAGAGTTTATATAGGTGAATTAAAACGAACAGAAGTTCAAAATTCTCCCTTAATTTATGATTTTATAGTGAACGCACCTAAAGATTTAGTTTTGATTAAATTAGAAAAATGGTTAGGGGATAATCATACTCCAACCTCTATGGTTAGCTGTGAAGATCAGTTGAATTCATGTGAATCAAGTGTTTGGGGGCAATATATAAAAGATGTAAACAATGCTTATGGTATGATAGGAAATGATTTACATTATGATTTAAATATGGCAGATGAACGTTTTGAAAGGGGGATTTTGAGATGTGCAAATTACTATATAGATTGTGTAGATAGAAATGGATAATAAACACTTAATTATTATGAGAAAATTTTTTTTAATAATATTTATTGGCTTTTTAAGTACCAATATTTATGCCCAAGACATTAATGAAAAGATTGCAAATGATTCTACTTACATAAAGTTTAGGGAAGATGCAATAAAGTTTTATGGCTCTAAAGAATATAAAGAAGAATTAGAATTGTCTAAAACATTTCGTGAGAAAATGGGTGAAACTATAGGAGAAACCTATACAAGAGATTTTGAAGAATGGATTGAACAAAATTTATCAAGAACAAACTTTTCAACTAAGGAAGCAGCTATTAGCTTGTATAATCAACGCAAAGAAATTGGAGCAAGGAACTATGCCGAAAAATATAGAATTGCAGGCGAATTTAATCGGTTGGCTAACGAATATGGCTATGAAGAATTTTTAGAATTACATAACAAAGATTTAAACGAAACTTTGTTCCCTATGCGTTCTACTAAAAAATAGTAATAAAAAAATCCTTCAGGTTTAAACCTGAAGGATTGTTATAGTAACCAACTTTGTCAAAGTTTCAAACTTTGACAAAGTTTTTATTTAACTTACAACCTACAACCTACAACCTACAAAGTTTCTTTTAACCATTTAAAAAACTCCGTTTGCCAAACTAGTGCATTTTGCGGTTTCAGTACCCAATGGTTTTCATCGGGTAAATAAACAAATCGGCTTTTAATACCTTGCAACTGTGCTGCTGCAAACGCTTCCTGCCCTTGTCCAATCGGCACGCGGTAATCTTTACCACCGTGGAAAATCAAGATAGGCGTGTTCCATTTTGCTACATTGTTTTTTGGGTTAAATTGCGAATATGTTTTTTGAGCTACTGCATTGTCTTTTTCCCAATATGCACCACCCGCATCCCAATTTGTAAAGAACACTTCTTCGGTTGTGCCATACATTGACTCTAGATTGAACACACCGCAATGCGCAATAAATGTTTTAAAACGGTTTTCGTGTATGCCTGCTAAATAATAAACCGAATAGCCGCCGTAACTTGCGCCAACCGCTCCTAGACGGTTGCTATCAACATATTTTTCTTTAGAAAGAGCATCGATTGCAGAAAGGTAATCGTCCATGGCTTGTCCGCCCCAATCTTTTGAAATGGCTTCGTTCCATTCCACACCAAAACCGGGTAAACCGCGACGGTTGGGTGCCACAATCACATATCCTTCTGCTGCCATTAACTGAAAATTCCAACGGAACGAATAAAAAGGCGATACCATAGACTGTGGTCCACCTTGGCAATATAATAAAGTCGGATATTTTTTGTTCGGATCAAAATTTGGTGGAAGAATCACCCAAACCAACATTTTTTTACCGTCGGTTGTTGTTACATAGCGTTTATCAATCTTGCTTTTTGCAATTTTACTGTACGTTGCATCGTTCACATGCGTTATTTGATTCCAAGTTGCTTTCTTTAAATCAAATGAATACAATTCGGCTGCCGAGTTAAAATCGGTGCGGGTTACCACTATTTTATCATTCGCAAAACCTACAATGCTTGCAACATCAAACACCCCATTGGTTAATTGTTTTACAGTAACTGCAATTCTGGTTAATCCTGGAAAGTTTACTTCAAACAACTGATTTGTTCCATCAACTGGTGCAATAAAATAGACTTTTTTACCATCGTTGCTCCAAACATAACTGTTCACAGTGCCATCCCAACCGCTGGTTAAGTTGATATCAATGCCTTTATGGCGTACAATAATATCGTTTTTATCGGCTTCATAACCATCGTTTTTCATTTGCAGCCAGGTTAAATCGCCATTAGGAGAAAAAGTGGGGTGCGTATCGTAACCTAAATTCTTTTCGGTTAAATTAACGGTCTGTTTGGTGTCTAAATAATACTCGTACAAATCGGTATTGGTGCTTGTAGCATAGGCGGTTCCGGCTTTCTTTTTGGATACATAGATCACCGATTTTCCGCTTGGATGCCAAATGTAATCTTCTTCGCCACCAAAAGGCGCTTGCGGACTGTAATAAGGTTCATCTTGCAACAAATCGATTTTTTCGTTGGTTTCCAAGTTTGTAACAATAACGTGGTTGAAAGATCCATCGTTGTTTTTGTCCCAATGGCGGTAATCCAAACCGTCGTACACATACACATTCGCTTCTTTTAATTCCGGATAGCGGTCTTTTCCTAAAACCTTGTTTACCTTTACTTCTTCGGTAGATAATTGAAATTTACCATCGGGTGAAAGATTTCTGTCTTTTATCAAACCATCCGCACTTTCAAGCAGTTTTGCATTTTTTCCATCGATTGAAATTTGATAGATTTTATATTCCATTGTGTTTTTATCCACATTGGGAATTCCCACCTTATAAATTAAAAAATCGCCTTTTTCTGTGATGCCAATTGGGTTTACTCTGCCTAATTGCCATAATAATTCTTTAGTGAGAACTTGTTCTTGTGCATTCATATTCAAAGCAATAACCGATAATGTTGCTACTAAAATTCGTTTCATGTAAACATTTGTTTTTAATTGTCGCTAAATTTACGAAATTCTAAATGATAAAAATTCCTTAAAGTTTTGTTTTTATGTGAATGCTATCCCTAAAAACTAAAAAATATTGAGTAATTTCACGCTCGAAAAAATACTACGTAATTCATTCATAATGGAAGATTTTAACTGGGGCGATTTAATCAATCCTGAATTCTACATAAATTTAGAAATAGCGGGCCACAAAATTGGCTTGTACGTTGTTTTGTTTATTGTTTTTGCAGAAACGGGCTTGCTTGCAGGTTTCTTTTTGCCGGGAGATAGTTTGCTTTTTTTATCGGGAATTTACAGCAAAGCTTTGTTAAGCGAAGTAGTGGTTATTGAGAGTGATTTTTTAAATGTTTTAGGAGTGGCTTCGTTAGTTGCTTTGGCAGGAATCATTGGTAATTTGTTTGGCTATTGGTTTGGCTCTAAAAGTGGCAATTATTTGTATCAGAAAGAAGATGGATTTTTGTTTAAAAAGAAGTATTTGTTAGAATCGAAAGCTTTTTTTGAAAAACACGGAGGTCGTGCCATTATTTTTGCCCGATTTTTACCCGTTGTTCGCACCTTTACACCTATTATTGCGGGTGTGGCAAATATGGAATTTAAAAAGTTCTTGTTCTACAATATCATTAGTTCGATTGCATGGGCATTTTCACTGATTTTTGCCGGACATTACTTGTATCGCTTCCTATTAGACAGCTATGGGTTTGATCTAACACATTATATAGAATACATCATTCTTATTATCATTATAATAACGACTGTTCCGTTTGTTGTAAAACTGATCAACAATAAAAAAGCAAAAAATAAAAAATAGGGAGTATATTTACATCCCTTTTTTTGTGTATTATGATTAAGAAAATTTTAAGATTCATAGGCAAAGTACTTTTATATTTTTTCGGTATTAGTATAGGTTTAGTGGTGCTTTTTAAATTTGTTCCTGTGCCATTTACACCGTTGATGTTTATCCGCACTTTTGAGCAAATGGGCGGCGATAAAGATTTGGTTTGGAAGCACGATTGGATTGCGATCGATGAAATGGGAATTCCTATACAAAAAGCCGTAATTGCGAGCGAAGACGGTAAGTTTACCACCCACAATGGCTTTGATGTAAAAGCGATTGAAAAAGCATATAAAAATAATCAAAAAGGAAAAAAAATTAAGGGTGGAAGCACCATAAGCCAGCAAACCGCCAAAAATGTTTTTCTTTGGCCGGGAAGAAGTTACTTGCGAAAAGGTTTAGAAGCCTATTTTACGGTTTTAATCGAAATTGTTTGGGGAAAAGAACGCATTATGGAAGTGTATTTGAACTCTATTGAAATGGGCAATGGCATTTACGGAATCGAAGCAGCTTCGCAACATTGGTTTAATAAATCGGCAAAAAATCTTACCAAAGCCGAAGCCGCCGCTATTGCAGCAATTCTTCCCAACCCAAGAGTTTACAAAGCAAAAAACAGTTCGCGATATATCGAGCGTAGAAAAAACGCCATTAAAAGGCAGATGAATTTCTATAATAACCCTAATTACAATGGCGACTAAAAGTGCTTAGAAAGCGGTTGATATTTTGATGTATTTATTTTTTTGTAACTTTACATAAATTCAAAATATCAAAAAATATGAAAAAGAGCATTTTATTAACAGCTGTTGTAGCCGGATTGGTAGCATTTGCATCATGTAAAAAAGAAACCACCACTACAACCGAAACCACAATTGATTCGTTAAATACCGAAACTACTGTGACTACGGAAGATACAACAATGGTGGTAGATCCAGAGGTTCAAGCAGAGCTTGACGAAGCAAAAATGAAGTATGAAAAAGCCGAAGCAGACGTACAAGCTGCTATTGAAAAAGGCGACAAAAAAGCCGAGGCTGCTGCAATAAAAGTGCGCGACGAAGCTAAAAATTCTTGGCAAAACCTAAAAGAAGGAGTAAACCAAGCTGCAAACGACATGAAAGACGGTATAAACAATGCCGCTAACAAAGTTGAAGAAGGTGCCGACAAAGTAGGCCAAAAAGCAAAAGAAGTAGGTAAAGATGTAGAAGAAGGTTACAACAAAACCTTAGAAAAAATGAAAACAAACTAAATCATTGGTTTAGATATAAAATCCTGTATCGTAAAAAGATACAGGATTTTTTTGTTTTTTTTACTTTAATTTCCTTTAAACTCGGCTTTGCGTTTTTCTAAAAAAGCAGTAGTTCCTTCTTTAAAATCGGCTGTTCCAAAACAGTAACCAAAACGATCAATTTCGGTGTTAAATCCATTTACGCCATCTTTAAAGTTTGCATTCACTGCCTTAATTGCTTGTGCGATTGCCGTTGGTGAGTTTTTAGCAATTTTAAAGGCTAATTCTTGGGCTTTATCCATTAATTCAGGTTGTGCCACCATGTGGTTTATCAATCCAAAAGACAATGCTGTGGGCGCATCAATCATTTGTGCAGTCATAATCAATTCGTTGGCTCTGCCTTTACCAATAAGCTGTGGTAAGCGTTGGGTGCCACCATATCCTGGAATCACACCTAGTGTCACTTCGGGTAAGCCCATTTTAGCATTGTCTGATGCAATACGAATATGTGCAGCCATTGCCAGCTCTAATCCGCCTCCTAAAGCAAATCCGTTCACGGCAGCAATCACAGGAGTTTCAAGATTTTCCACTAAATTGAACAATAATTCTTGCCCTTTTCGTGCCAATTCTGATCCTTCGGATGTGTTAAAACTTGCAAATTCAGAAATATCTGCTCCTGCAACAAATGCTTTTTCACCCGAACCGGTAATAATGATTGCGCGCACCTCTTTATCGCTTTCAAATTCTTTAAATGCTTGGTGCAGTTCTTCGATAGTTGCTTTGTTTAAAGCGTTTAATTTTGTGGGACGATTTATGGTAATGGTCGCCACAGCGTTGTTTTTCTCTGTTAAAATGTTTTCAAATAGCATTATGGTATCATTTTTAATTAGTAATGGGTAATTGCACATAAAACGTGGTGCCTTTATCAATCATGGTTTCAAAGTGAATAGTACCACCGTAAGCTTCGATCATGTTTTTAATCATTGCTAAGCCAAGCCCCATGCCGCTTGTTTTGGTGGTGAATTTTGGTTCAAAAATTTTATCTTTTATATCGTTTGCAATTCCGGTTCCGTTGTCAGAAATGCTTATTAAAACCGCATCGTTTTTGCGCGCAACTTTCACCAAAATGCGAGGAAACGGTTCGTATGATGGAATGGCTTGAATGGCATTTTTAACTAAGTTATTAATAATGCGAATAATTTGCGATTGATCAAAAACCGCTATGATTTCATCTTCGGTAGATTGAAATTTAATAAAATCTTCGTTAAAAATATCCAAAGCCAATTGCACCACTTTCACCACATTTATTTGGGTGTTTTGCTGGGCCGGCATCGATGCAAAATTAGAAAATGCGGATGCTACTGCACTCATTGTATCAATTTGCTGAACCATGGTATCGCAAAAATCTTTTATTTTTTCGTTTACTTTTTCGTCATCGGGATTAAATTTTCGTTGAAAACTTTGCACCGATAATTTCATAGGTGTCAATGGATTTTTAATTTCGTGAGCTACTTGTTTTGCCATTTCTCTCCACGCCATTTCGCGTTGACTTTGTGCCAATTTTTCAGCCGATTCTTCCAATTTGTCCACCATTTCATTGTAGGAATTGATTAAGGTTTCAATTTCGTAGGAAGTGTTTTGTACTTTAATCTTTTCATTTTTTCGATTGATGTTGGTTTTTTGGATGCGTTCGCTGATTAATTGAATGGATTTGGTGATGTAATTCGATAGAATGTAGGCAAGAAATATCGCCAAAATAATAACAAAAATATAAATTTGACCAAACAGAATTAAAAAGCTGTTTAGTTGTTTTTCATAATACGAAGTTTCTTCGGCAACCGGCATGCTGATAATTCCCAAAGGTTTAAAACGACGGTCTTTTATATAATTATATGCAGAACGATAGGTGATTCCATCAATAATTCGCAAATCGGTAAAGCGTTTGGTGCTGGTGGTTTCAATAATTTTTAAAACAGTCGGCGAAATTTTTTCATTATTCACTTTATCAACCACAAAATTTCCTTTCGATGTCATTAAAAGCTTTCCTTTTAAATCATAAATATTAATTTGTATGTTATGAATGGTAGAAAGTTCAAATATTTTATCCTTAAAAATTAAAGGTAAATTTTCGGTACAAACGGGTAGAGGAGTGGTTTGTAGAATAAAGTTCACATGTTCGTTTACGGCGTCTTCTTTTCGCAGCAATCGATCTTGATGATAGTTACGCGCTTCTTTTTTAAATTGATAAATAGTAACCATTGCAATCAAAACAGACGAGATGATGGTAAGAAAAATCATGGCTATGAAAATTCTTACCTGCAACGACGTTCTTTTTATACTGAATGGATGCGCCATGAAACAAACTAGCTTTTAGTGCGTATTTTTTTATAAAATTTAATTCCCAGCATAAGCAGTAATGATAAACCAATAATGCCCACTACACCAAAAATCCAATTAATTGCACTTTTTAAAATTACTAAAAAAACTACTGAAAAAAGGATTATAGTGGCACCTTCGTTCCAAATTCTGAAAAACGAACTTGTTTTGGTTAGGTTTTTATTTTTGATTTGAGTTACAAATTGTTGACATTTAAAATGATACAACCAAAGCAACAAAACAAAAAGTAGCTTTACATGCATCCAAGGCATTTTCAACAACGATGCATTTTCGATAAGCATCCACACGCCAAAAATAGTTGCTAAAATAGCAGATGGAAACGTGATGATGTACCACAATCTGTGAGTCATTATTTGGTATTGATTGGAAAGAATTTCCTTTTCAACTGTTGGTTTCAATTGTGCTTCTGCATAATATACAAACAGGCGCACAATGTAAAAAAGTCCGGCAAACCAGCAAACTACAAAAATAATGTGTAAAGCCTTTAAATACAGATACATAGAATAAAATTTGTTTTAAGTTCAGGTTTCAGGTTATTACCGCTTTTTAAACTTGAAACCTAAAACCATTTATTTATTAAAATCTTTAATCCAATTGGCTACTACACCACACCATTCGTCTTCATCGTTCAAACAAGGAACGGCAAAAAATTCTTCACCTCCATGCGCCTTAAAATCTTCGTTAGCGCGCATGGCAATTTCTTCTAAAGTTTCTAAACAGTCTGCCACGAAAGCAGGCGTTACAACCGCTAATTTTTTAATTCCTTTTGCAGGCATTTTGTTAATTTCCACATCGGTATAGGGTGTTAACCATTTGTCACCAGCCAATCTGGATTGAAAAGTTTCACTGTATTTGCCCTCAGGAATTCCCAGCAATTTAACCACTTGTTTGGTGGTTTCAAAACATTGGTGACGGTAGCAAAATTCGTGTGCAGGCGATGGAGTATTGCAACAAGAACCATCAATTTTGCAATGCGATTTGGTTACATCAGTTTTGCGGATATGGCGTTTTGGAATTCCGTGGTACGAAAACAATAAGTGGTCGTAATCATATCCTTCCAAATGTTTTTTAATGGAATTTGCCAAAGCTTGAATAAAATCGGGTTTGTTGTAAAAAGCGGGAACTTTGGTCAATTTCATTTCCGGGAATTTGGTAGCAACCAATTCATCAGCCAAAGCCCAAATAGTGGTGGTTGATGCCATGGCGTATTGCGGATACAGAGCTAAAAGCATCACATCGGTCACTCCTTGTTCTTTTAGTTCTTGCAAGCCTTTTTCAATAGTCATGGTGCCGTATCGCATGGCTAAAGCAACGGGAATGTCCACTTGTTTTTTCACCTTTTCATGCATTCTTTTAGAAAAAACAATCAAAGGCGAACCTTCATCGGTCCAGATTTGTGCATAAGCATGCGCCGAATTTTCAGGACGCTTTCTTAAAATAAAACCTCTAACGATTAAAGCCCGCAACAGATACGGAACATCGATTACATATTTATCCATTAAAAATTCGTCTAAATATGGCTTTACATCTTTTGGTGTTGGACTTTCAGGCGAACCTAAATTTACTAATAAAACTCCTTTCATTTCTTTGTTTTTATCATTTAGCTTTGTTAGATTTTAGAACTTAGGCAAAGCTTTTTTACATTTTTTAATTTATTAATTTGCGGTTAACGACATTAAATATTTTTTAGGCGTTGTGCCAAATTTTTTCTTAAAAGCGGCAATAAAATGGCTGGCAGTGCTGTAGCCTATGCGAATGCCCACTTCGTTTACATTATAGGTGCCACTATCTAATAATTTTCGGGCATATTCCATTTTATAATCAAACAAAAAACCATATACGGTATCGCCATAAACTTGCTTAAAGCCTTGTTTTAATTTTTTAATATTCAATCCAATTTCATCGGCAAGCTTTTGCAGAGTGGGTGGTTCGGCCATATTTTTAATGAGAATATCTTTTGCTTGTTTAATCTTCATGATTTCCTCTTCATCGGTTTTAAACGGGCAGCTTTCATCTTCTTCCCCTTCGGGCTTGTTGAAAAGCAAACTTAAAAGTTCGTAAACCTTAGCCTTATAGTACAGTTTTTTTACCGATGAATGTAGGTTAAAATTCATTATTTGATACAAAACCACTGCCATAGAAGGTGTAATACCATTTTGGGCATAATGTTTTCTATTGATGGTATCCTTATTTAAAAAAGGAATAAATTCTGCTTCAGTTGAAAAAAGACTGTGGAATTTTTTAATCGATATTATAATTGAAATAATCCACGAATGAGGCTGAAGTTCCAAGTAAATCGGTAAATTTTTTTGGGGATTATACAGTGTTAAACTATTTTCTTCGTTCACCGGCATGGCATAAGAACCATTGTTAAAAATAAACTTGCTGCTGCCTTTCAACATAAAATGAAATTGCAACACTTCATTGCCCACATCTTTCGTAACTATCTGTAAATTATCGCTTTCGTTCTTTAAACGGATGCAGATAAAGTCATCTTCTAAAATAACATCTTCTTGAGTACTCATAGCGTTATTTTTATTTTTATTAGACAAACACAACTCGAGATTATTTTATTTAGAATAGTTCTAAATATAGATTCAAAATAATCGTTTTAACACAGCAAATGTAAGCCTTTTTAAGAAAAGTACCGCAATGTTAGTGTAAAAATAACTCAAAGGTTATAATTAGTCCTTTTAGCGTTATTTTAATTCAAACGAAGCCTGTAAATTTGTAGCACTTTATTACAAAAGTAAAGAATGAAAAACAACAACGATATAAAACCGTCGCATTTTTATGTGGTTGGGTTAAGCTATAAAAAAGCCGATGCAGAAATGCGAGGCAAATTCAGCTTAAGCGAACAAGCAAAATTAGATTTGTTGGCAGATGCCCACTTACAGGGAATTTCGTCGGTTATGGCTATTTCTACTTGTAATAGAACCGAATTGTATGGTTTTGCAGAACATCCTTTTCAATTGATTTCATTATTGTGTGCACACAGCAGTGGAACTATTGACGATTTTCAGCGTGTTGCGTATGTGCACAAAAACAACGAAGCCGTTTCGCATCTTTTCAAAGTGGGTACTGGTATGGATAGCCAAATATTAGGCGATTTTGAAATTATAAGCCAAGTTAAAACCGGTTTTATTGCTGCACGAGAAAAAGGATTAACCAACAACTATTTTGAACGATTGGTAAATTCGGTAATTCAGGCAAGCAAACGCATTAAAAACGAAACCGAAATAAGCACAGGTGCCACTTCGGTATCTTTTGCTTCGGTTCACTATATTTTGAAGAACGTTTCCAACATAAAAGACAAAAATATTTTATTGTTTGGAACGGGAAAAATTGGTAGAAACACCTGCGAAAACCTTGTAAAGCATACCAAAAACAGTCATATTACGTTGATTAATCGCACCAAAGACAAAGCACAGAAAATTGCAGGCAAGTTTAACTTAATCGTAAAAGATTATGCTGATTTGCAAGCCGAAATTCAAAATACCGACGTGTTGATTGTTGCCACTGGTGCTCAAAACCCTACCATCGACAAAGAACTGCTTAATCTAAAAAAACCGTTGTTGATTTTAGATTTATCCATTCCAAAAAATGTGAATGAAAATGTTTTGGAAACAAACGGCGTGGAACTGATTCATCTAGACACTTTATCGCAAATGACCGATGACACCTTGGAAAAACGCAAGCAATATGTGCCACAAGCCATGGCAATCATTGAAGAAGTGAAACACGAATTCATCACTTGGACACAAGCCCGAAAGTTTGCTCCGACCATTCACGCCTTGAAAGCCAAATTGGAAGAGATGAAGCAAAACGAATTAAAATACCACAAAAAGAAAATAAATAATTTTGATGAAGAACAGGCAGAATTGATTACAAGCCGCCTTATTCAAAAAATCACCACACATTTTGCCAATCATTTAAAAGATGATGAAACCGAAGTGGACGAAAGCATCGAATGGATTGGAAAAGTGTTTCAATTAGAATCTTTACAAAATGACTAAAACCATTCGAATTGGAACCCGCGACAGCGAATTGGCACTGTGGCAAGCCAATACCGTACAAAAAAAGCTAAACGATTTAGGCTATAAAACAGAAATTATCGCTGTAAAAGCCGATGGCGATATTATTTTGGATAAACCATTGTACGAGCTAGGAATTACCGGAATTTTCACCAAAACCCTCGACGTTGCCATGATTGCTGGTAAGGTTGATATTGCGGTGCATTCTATGAAAGATGTGCCTACTGCTTTGCCGCAAGGCATTGTGCAAGCCGCTGTTCTAGAACGTGCAAACATTTTAGATATTTTGGTTCATAAAGGTTCGCTAGACTTTTTAAACGAAAACGGAACTATTGCCACTGGAAGTTTGCGCAGAAAAGCACAATGGTTAAACAAATATCCCCAACACCAAGTGGAAGATTTGCGCGGAAATGTGAATACGCGCATGCAAAAACTGCATGACAACGATTGGAACGGAGCTATTTTTGCGGCGGCTGGTTTGGAACGAATCAATCTAAAACCTTCTGAGTTTATCGATTTGGATTGGATGATTCCCGCACCCGCACAAGGCGCTATGTTGGTCGTGGCTATGGCAAACGATAATTTTGTGCTAGATGCTTTGGCTCAATTGAACGATATCGAAACCGAAATTTGTACACACATCGAACGGCAGTTTTTGCGCACGTTAGAAGGTGGCTGTACTGCCCCAATTGGCGCTTTGGCAAGATACAACGAAGTTGACGATACGATTCATTTCAAAGGGATTTTATTGTCGATAGACGGAAAACAAAAATTCGAAATTGAAAAGAATGTTCCGATTAACGAATGGAAAAAACTAGGATTTTTTGCAGCTAAAGAAATTTTAGAAAAGGGCGGAGAGCAGTTGATGAAACAACTTCGAGAACAATTGAAAAAGTAAAATGAAAACCAAAATCTGTGTTTTATCAACCAAAAAACTTCAAAGCAATCAAAAACAATTTTTGCTAAATGCTGGTTTTTCGGTTATCGAAGCAGATTTTATCACAATTTCATTTGTTCCGTTTCTGTTAAAAACCATTCCGACTTTATTGTTGTTCACTTCGCAAAATGCCGTAAAAAGTGTGTTGCAGTATGAACATATCGAAAATTTGAAAGAAATTCCGGCAATTTGTGTAGGATCAAAAACCAAAGAATTGTTACAAAAAAACGGTTTTGAAGTATTGGAAACTCAAGAGTATGCAGCAGATTTAGCACCCATCATTCAACAAAAATATTCAGTAGAACAAATAGCCTTTTTCGCAGGAAATCTAAGACGAGATGTTTTACCAAATGCCCTGCAACAAAGCAATATTCACTTTGAAGAATATTTGGTGTATCAAAACACTGCAAACTCTATAGAAATCAAAGCACAGACCGATGCATTGCTATTTTTTAGTCCGTCTGGTATTCACAGTTATTTGCAACAAAACACCATTGAAAATCAAACTTGTTTCTGCATTGGCACTACAACTGCGGCGGCTTTGAACGGAATTACGAACAACATTGTAGTTGCCAAAAAGCAAACGGTAGAAAATGTGATTATTCAATGCATTAATTACTATAACGATAAGCAAAATAAGATAAACAATTTGGCTTAAAGCATACAGTTTTAAGCCTAAAGCTAAAAAAAAATGATAAAAAACGATTTATTTTTACGAGCATTAAAAGGAGAAACCGTAGAGCGTCCGCCAGTGTGGATGATGCGTCAGGCGGGGCGTTACCTTCCAGAATTTTTGGAAATTAAAGACAAATACGATTTCTTTACACGTTGTCAAACACCAGAATTAGCAAGTGAGATTACCGTACAACCTATACGTCGTTACGGTATGGATGCGGCTATTTTATTTAGTGATATTTTAGTGATTCCTCAAGCGATGAATATTGAGGTACAAATGAAACCTAATTTTGGTCCGTATTTACCAAATCCTATCCGTACACAAAAAGATGTAGACAACGTAATTGTACCCGATGTTACCGAAGCTTTAGTCTATGTGTACCAAGCGATAAAAGCAACCAAAGAAAAGCTTAATGACGAGATTCCGTTAATTGGTTTTGCTGGTTCGCCATGGACAATCTTGTGTTACTGTGTACAAGGACAAGGCAGTAAAAACTTTGATAAAGCCAAAAAATTCTGTTTTACAAATCCTGTTGCAGCGCATCAATTGCTTCAAAAAATTACAGATACAACCATTGCTTATTTAAAAGAAAAAGTAAAAGCTGGTTGCAATGCGGTACAAGTGTTCGATTCTTGGGGCGGAATGTTATCGCCTGAAGATTATCAAGAATTTTCATGGAAATATATTCAACAAATTATTGATGCTTTAAAAGACGATGCGCCTGTTATTGCTTTTGGAAAAGGTTGCTGGTTTGCGTTAGATGTGATGGCAAAATCTGGTGCTTCGGCGCTTGGTGTAGATTGGACGTGCTCGCCTAAAAACGCACGCTACTTAACTGGCGGAAACATTACGTTGCAAGGAAATTTTGATCCCACACGTTTGTATTCTTCACCAGAAAAAATCAAAATCATGGTAACCGATATGATTAACCAATTCGGGAAAGATAAATACATCGTTAATCTGGGGCACGGTATTTTACCAGACATTCCTTTAGAAAATGCCAAAGCTTTTATTGATGCGGTGAAGGAGTATAAAAAATAGTTATAAGTTAAAAGTTGTAAGTTTTTAGTTATGTATGAAATAAAAAATAAACGGTTTAGCAAAAATCATATCTTTTAACGGAAAATAACGCCAACTTTAAACTAAAACTCAAACCTAAAAACCACAAAAATGCTCACCAGTAAAAAAGACGAAACCGAACAAAGAATTATCTCTGTTTTACAAAAGCTATCAGGGATCACATTTGTACCTGAAAATTGGAACGAAGCTGTGTTTTGGACTACTTTAGGAGAGACTGGGTTGTCTAAAAACGATGTGTTGGAAAAAGAAGAAAATTTATTTTTTCAACAATTGATCGATTTGCAATTTCCTTGGGAGCAGATGGAAAAATTGGCAGATATTTTAGTGAGTTTAGACACAAAACAACCCAATCAATTATTAAAAGAACGCGCCAAACATTTGTATCAATTCATACAAAACGAAAGTAAAATGTTCTCGTTTGAAATTATGAATAAGATGGGAAAATTATAATTAGACCTTGCAAGACTAAACACCACAAACCATGAAAGAAAAATTCTTAGCCTACATCAAAAATCTTCAAAACCAAATCACTTCAAAATTAGAAGAGATAGATGGTAAAGCAAAATTCCGTGAAGACATCTGGGAACGACCCGAAGGCGGCGGCGGACAAACCCGCGTGATTGAAAATGGCAATGTTTTTGAAAAAGGCGGTGTAAATATTTCGGCGGTTCACGGTAAATTACCTGAAAGTATGCAGAAAATGTTCAACGTGGGCGAAGCCGATTTTTTTGCCTGCGGATTGAGTTTGGTCATTCATCCCAAAAGCCCGATGGTGCCAACGGTTCATGCCAATTGGCGTTATTTTGAAATGTATGACGATGGCGGAAATGTAATTAATAGTTGGTTTGGTGGCGGACAAGATCTTACACCTTATTATCTGTTTGAAGAAGATGCAAAACATTTTCATCAAACGTGTAAAACCGCTTGCGACAAGCACAATCCTGAATTTTATCCAAAGTATAAAAAACAATGCGATGATTATTTTTGGAATGCTCACCGCATTGAAGCACGTGGTATTGGAGGTTTGTTTTTCGATTATTTGAAAGAAAACGACCAAATGTCTATGAACGATTGGTATAATTTTGTAACCGAAGTTGGCAATAGTTTTTTAGCATGTTATGTGCCAATTGTCGAAAAAAGAAAAGATTTACCTTATACAGATGCTCAACGAACATGGCAAGAAATTCGTCGTGGGCGTTATGTAGAATTCAATTTGGTTCACGATAAAGGAACACTTTTCGGACTAAAAACCAACGGACGCATCGAAAGTATTTTGATGAGTTTACCACCGCACGTTCAGTGGATTTATGATTATCATCCGGAAGCAGGAAGTGAAGAAGAAAAGTTAATCAAAACTTTAGAAAACCCTAAAGAATGGATAAATTAATTTGGTTTTGCGTCATTACGTTCTTTCCATTACGTGTTGTTGCTCAAAATGACACGCTGAATACTTACGCCGTATCGTATGACGAAAAAGTGGTGGCGAGTATCACTTACCAAAACAGTTCTAATAGTTTTTTAATAAATTATCAAGATATTGAAGGTAATTATCAAGCCAATTTTACACCCAACACGCAGCAAAAACTTGTGGTCGGATTAAGTTATAAATTGATAGACCTTTCTATCGGATTTACACCAAATTTTTTAAAAACAGATGCGTCAAAATTAGAATCAAACAACTTTAATTTAGGCTTTCGCTTCAATTACAAAAAATGGTATCAATCTCTAACTTTCATCAATCAAAAAGGTTTTTTTGTAGATTACAACAACTACGAAAGGTTTTATATGCCACGTTTTCGCTCTACAAAATTGGGCGGAACCACATCGTATGTCTTCAATGATAAATTTTCGTACAAAACCATTTTTAACCAAAACCAATGGCAACAAAAAAGTGCGGGCAGTTTTGTGCCTAATTTTTCTGTATATTATACCAACCTAACATCAAAAGACACAAACGAACATTTACATATCGATATATACACGTTTTCATTAGCACCATCGTATTATTACAATTGGGTTATTCACGAAAAGTTTTTGATTTCGGGCGGATTACTTGTTGGAGCTGGCATAAATATTGCCGAAAAAAAAGCTAGAGCCTTATATGAAATATCAACAAATATAAGACTAGGCTACAATACCAATGATTTTTTTGCCTATTTAGGCATTAATAGCACTAATTTTTTTGAAAAAGAAAGTCAAGGCGAAATATTTGATTCGTTTGCCGAGTTAAAATTAGCAGCTGGCTATCGATTTGATCCACCAAAAAAAGTGAAAAAAACTTATGATGATATAATCCAAAAATTTGGGTTTTAATTTAAAAACAACAAAATTATGTTTCCATTACACAGAGGTCGTCGTTTAAGAGTAAACGAATCTATGAGAAGTTTGGTTCGCGAAACCACTTTAAGTCCGAGCGATTTTATGTTTCCGATGTTTATTGCCGAAGGCGAAAACGTAAAAGTAGAAATCCCTTCAATGCCCGGAATTTTTCGTCGTTCGATAGATTTAACGGTGGAAGAAGTGAAAGAATTATTTGCTTTAGGAATTCGTGCTATAAACATTTATGTAAAGGTTGATGAATCGTTAAAAGACAACACCGGAAAAGAAGCTTGGAACGACAATGGACTGATGCAACGTGCCATTCGCGAAATCAAAATCGCCTGTCCTGAAATGATTGTAATGCCCGATGTGGCGCTCGACCCCTATTCAATTTACGGTCATGATGGAATCATAAAAAACGGTGATATCGCCAATGACGAAACCAACGAAGCACTCGTAAAAATGGCGGTTTCACATGCCAAAGCCGGAGCCGATTTTGTAGCACCAAGCGATATGATGGACGGTCGTGTGTTGCGTTTGCGTCAAGGATTAGATGCGGCAGGTTTTCAAAATGTGGGCATTATGAGTTATTCGGCTAAATATGCTTCGGCTTTTTACGGACCATTTCGTGATGCATTGGATTCTGCGCCAAAAGAAACTGGAGAAGTTATACCAAAAGACAAAAAAACCTACCAAATGGATTACGCCAATCGTATCGAAGCTGTGAAAGAAGCCGTTTGGGACGCCGAAGAAGGCGCCGATATGGTGATGGTAAAACCCGGAATTGCTTACCTCGACATCGTTCGTGAGGTAAAAAATGCCGTAAATATTCCCGTTACCGTTTTTCACGTTTCGGGCGAATATGCCATGATAAAAGCTGCTGCCGAAAAAGGTTGGCTCGATCACGACAAAATCATGATGGAACAACTCATGTGCATTAAACGCGCCGGAGCGAGTTTGATTTCGACTTATTTTGCCAAGGAAGCCGCGATTTTGTTGAACAACTTAAAATAACATCTATTAATTACCTTTAATTATGAAAAATACTTTAGTTTTTGGATTGTTGGCCGCTTGTATGACAACATCCTGCGGTAAAAAAGAAGAAAAAAAAGAAGCATTGTATCCTGAAAATGTTGCAGAAAAATTAAGTCCCGAAGATCAGTTGGTTGCAGACGGAAAAGAGTTGTTTGAAAGTAACAAAGCAGCTTGTTTTTCGTGTCATAAAGTGGATAAAAAAGTGATTGGGCCTAGCGTTAAAGAAATTGCTAAGGTTTACAAAGAACAAAATGGCGACATGATAGCATTTTTGCGTAAAAAAGCCGACCCAATTGTTGACCCGTCGCAATACAACGTGATGGAAACCAATTTTGCTATTCTTAAAACTATGAGCGACGAAGAGCTGCAAGCTTTAGAAGCATATATGATGAGTACGTTAGAGTAACAAAAAAGGCATCCATTTAGATGCCTTTTTTATTTAATGACTTGTCTTTCTACCAAACATTTTTTTATAAGCTGTAACTAGTAAAACTACAATTAAACCGGCAACAATACCGTATAAGAATTGTTTTGGCATCTCGGGTACATTTGGCAGCAGATGATGCAGATACGCTATGTTATGATCAAAAATACCGCCAGAAACCAATAGTAAAGCCAATGTTCCAACAACCGCTAAACCTTTAATTACCCAAGGAAGGGCTTTAATTAAAAAGTTGCCTAAAGTAGCCAGAAAACCTGTTTCACTTTTTGATTTTTTTATCAGTTTGTAGCCGGCATCGTCCATACGCACTATTAGAGCTACAATTCCATAAACCCCAACTGTTGCGATGATGGCAACGATGGAAACTGTTACAATTTCAACAAGAAGCGGGTTGAACTCAGATTTTAGCGATTCATAGCCCGATTTTGCAGCTGCTAAGGCAATAATCACAATTTCTAATGATAGAATAAAGTCGGTAGTAATAGCCGATTTAATTTTTGCTTTTTCTAGCGCCTCGCCGTCTTCGGTAACTTCAGTAGCTTCCTCGATTACTTCCACTCCTTTTTTCTTTCTGTGAAACAAAAATTCCACAATTTTTTCTACGCCTTCAAAGGCCAAATAAAATCCACCGATGATTAATATAACAGTGATTGCGGGTGAATACAGCCATTCTAAAAGGAAAACAAAAGGAACTATAATCAGTTTGTTTACGAAAGATCCTTTCATAATTTTCATGAGTACCGGAATTTCTCTCGAAGATAGAAAACCGGTTGCTTTTTCTGCATTCACTGCTAAATCATCTCCTAAAATGCCTGCTGTTTTTTGTGTTGCAATTTTACTCGTTACTGCCACATCGTCCATTAACGCAGCGATATCGTCTAAAATTGCAAAAAAGCCTGATGCCATATCTATTTAATTTTTTTTAAATGTAAAAATATAAATTTATCTTTATAATTTATTTTTAATTCGTTATCAAAATATCTCTAAAAAAAACATGACAATGAAAAGCAAATTATCAGCAGAAGAACAATCTATTTTATTAGATACCTTAAAAAAAAGATTCGCAAAGAACAGGCATCGACATAAAAATATCGATTGGAATGATGTGGAAACAAAATTGCAAAAAAATCCTTCAAATATCGATGTGTTGTTGAGAATGGAAGAAACCGGTGGCGAACCTGATGTGGTGGTTTTTGATGAGAAATCAAATGAAATTGTTTTTTGTGATTGTTCAAAGGAAAGCCCAAAAGGGCGTCGCAGTTTTTGTTATGACCGCCCCGCTTTGGATGCCCGTAAAGAACACAAACCAGCAAACAGTGTTATTGATGCCGCGCACGAAATTGGAATTAAATTGTTGAATGAAGAAGAATACCGAGCTTTACAGGCTTTAGAAACTTTTGATACAAAAACATCGACCTGGATTGAAACGCCTCAAAAAATCCGAGATTTAGGTGGTGTTTTATTTGGCGATTTTCGATACGATACCGTGTTTTTTTATCACAATGGGGCTTCCTCTTATTATGCGGCACGCGGTTTTCGTGGCTTGTTAAAAATTTAGTGCAATGAAAAATATTCTTTTTGGTTTCATGCTGATGTTTGGCTTTAGTTCTTCCATATCGGCTCAAAATAAAGTGTCCGATTTTAGAAATACTTACGGAAAAGAAATTTATTATCATTACAGCGGCGATTTTAATTACACGCTAGCGTTTTTAGATGAGCTGTATGTAATTGCAGAATATTACATTGCAAATTCTAAAAATGAATTGCTTAAAAACATCATCGACAGTAAAGACAGATTGGAATATTCGGTTGAACAACAACAGCGCAATGGTAAGGAATATACCGTTTTAGGAATTGGAACTGTAACCGAGGGCAGAGTTACCAAAGCGCAATGGCTTTTTTACGATGCTGAAAATAAAATTTTATACGAATACGATTTACCTAACGATGAATTGGTGGTTTTTGAGGGCTTATAATTGTTGGTTCTGCCACAAATCAATAAACCAATTGATAAAAGTTAAGCTAAAAACGTCTTGATTTTCTTTTTGATGCTGCATAAAAATTATGTTATCCCTGAAAGATTGTCTGTGAATAATATCAGGATTCAATAAATATTTCTCTATAAGCTTAACAAAATCAAGAATTCGCTGTTCATTTACTTGCGTTAAATATTTTTTGTATCTGTTTTTAAAACTCTGCAACCGAGTAAGCGCATACTCAAAATTAGCAAATTGTGCGTGTAATAGAATTTCGATTAAATTTTTGCGGATTGTCCAAACAACACCCATTTTCTTCTCATACCAAATGTCGGAATGCTGCAATTTTGCAAAACTTTTTAGTGCCTGTCGATCCTTCTTTTTTACCAAATAAAAACATTCGCAAAGCTGCAAATCTATCACATCGTCAGCAGCAAATTTTTTGGGTAAATTGCTTAATTCTGTAGTTGTTTTTTGAAGTGCTTCGTCTGTATTTCCTGAAAAATGCAGGTTTAAACTGTGCAAAATAATCCATTTATGCTGAAATATATTGAAATATTGACCGTTTTGCTGTTGCATTTGTATATGCATTTGGTTTAAATATTTTTCAGAATCGGTAAAAAGTTGGTTTCTAAAACAAAAATTCGCCAAATAATACAATATGTGGATATGGTAATAAAGTTGGTTGCCACTTGCCGATTTTTGATGAATAATAGTTGCAGCTTTGGATGCGTAGGTTTCAATTAAGGAAAAATTCTGTTGAATATGCGCGTATTCATTTGCCAAATGCAAAATTTGATAAATAGATTTATAATTGAAAAAATCGGTCGGTTGTAGTTGATACTTGGCGGCAATTTCTGTAATAAAATCGTTAAGATTGATTATTTTTCCATGTGCTTGCGTGTTTTGAAATGCTTGCCTTAAAACGGCGTATGCCATATTCAATCGAGTTTCTTTATTTATAATATCCTGATTTTTAATGATTTTGTCATTAAGTAACTCTAGATTTTCTTTGTCATTCAAAAAAGCATACTGCAATTTGATTTGTAGAATTTCGTGCAACAAACTGTATTGTTCTAGTTTTTCAGCCACCATTTCTGCTTTTTTTAAACATTTAAAGGCGGCTTTGTGCAAATTGTGCTCTAGTAAAAACTTACTTACAACCAGTAAACGTAAAGCTTCGTGGGCTTCGGAATTGTTTTTCTCAAAGGTTTTTTTAGATAGAAAAAGAAGCAAACTTTCATATAAACGTTTTCTTAAAGAATGGTATGCATCTTTATTTTTATCGGAACCATACAACTTTTTTAATTTATTTATATCGACCGTTTTTAAGATGGAAAACAATTCAATATTCTTGGTATCATTCCGTTTATTGCGAAGCTTTAAATAGTGTTTAAAATCCTTTGATTCTTCTTCGTTTAAAATAGAAATTAGTTCTGATAGCGCATCCATTTTTGTTCTTTTTGAATTTAAAATAAAGATACTTTTAAAAAGGAATATATCAACGGTTTTTGTGAAAATTTAGTTTTTTGTATTTCGGATTATGTTGCAGATTTGCTGTATCAAAATCACTAAAATTGAAAAAATATGGAAACAGTTAAAACAAACACTGAAACGCATAAAAAAAACGAAATCAACAGAAATCCTTTAAAACCAACACCTGCATTTATCGGTGCTTCGTGGATGGTGCTTTTTATTGGAACCATTTCCTATTGTGTTGGATTGTGGAACGCCACAATGCAATTAAACGAAAAGGGCTATTATTTTACCATTTTACTTTTTGGCTTGTTCGCAGTAATATCGGTACAAAAAACAGTGCGCGATAAAGCAGAGGGGTTGGAAGTGACGGAACTTTACTACGGATTGGCGTGGTTTGCAACCATAGCATCAATCACATTGCTCGTAATTGGTTTGTGGAATGCAGATTTATTGCTGAGCGAAAAAGGCTTTTACGGCGTATCGTTTATATTGGCGGTTTATGGTGCAATTGCTGTACAGAAAAACACCCGCGACGCTAAATTAATTGATAATCTTTACAAATAATTTATTTAAAACTCGCTTCTCAAGCGGGTTTTGTTTTTTTATAAGCGATTATTCAAGAGATTTTAGTATCTTTATTTTACAAAATTACTACATGAAAACTGCTGACCTTTATAGTTTATTCGAAACAAATAATTTGTTTACTAAAGAGTTGCATTTAAATCGAAACGAATATTTGTCGACCAGCGGAACAATCGATACCGATATTTATTTTATTAAAGAAGGAAGCTTGAAAGTTTATGTGATAAATAACGGCGAAGAGCAAATTATACGGTTTGGATATCAAAACAACATCATTGTTTCGCTGGATTCTTTTTTATCTGGAAAACCTTCGGATTTTTATATTCAGGCAATTAAAAAATCGATTGTAAAAGTAATTTCTAAAGCAGATATTATGGCGTTTTTAAATTCTGATCCCATTTATTTAAAGTTGTGGATCGCAATTTTAGAAGATTTGGTTCTACAACAAATAGAACGCGAAAAAGATTTGTTAATTACATTGCCAAAAGAGCGATACGAACGCATTTTAAAACGCAGTCCGCAGCTTTTTCAGGAAATTCCCAACAAGCATATTGCAAACTATTTGCGCATGACACCCGAAACATTATCGCGCTTAAAAAAATCTTGATTTCGATCAATTTTTAATGATCCGTAAAGTTTGATATTTGCTTAAAATTAGAACAATGAAAACTTCTACCGAAAACCTACTACACGAATTGATCAATCTTATGCACGAACATTTAGCGTTTGCTGAAAATTTACTTTTAGTAACCGATGCAGAATTAAACAAAAGATTAACCAACGAAAGCTGGAGCGTTTTAGAATGTTTGGAACATTTGAATTTGTACGGAAATTTTTATCTGCCCGAAATTAAAAATCGGATTGAAACATCAACAACAAAAGCTACAGCCGAATTTAAAAGTGGTTGGTTGGGTAATTATTTTGCGCAAAGTATGCTACCAAAAGACAAGCTGAACAAAATGAAAGCGTTTAAATCTATGAATCCTATTCACAGTAGTTTATCAAAAAATACGGTTACTGTTTTTATAGATCAGCAAAAACAGTTGTTAGATTTGTTAAATGCCAGTAGAACCGTGAATCTTAATAAAGTTAAAACAAGCATCAGTATAACGACACTTATAAAACTGAAGTTGGGCGATACATTTCGGTTTGTTATTTATCACAATAAAAGGCATGTAGTGCAAGCGAAAAAAGTGCTTGCGAACTAAAATTCTCAATTTCTGTATGTTGTATTTGCGTCACTTCGAGTGGTTTTCCGTAGAGAAACGAAGGGAAATTGTATCGAGAAGTTGAAAGAAATTGTTCTCGATACATTTTTTGTTTCATTTCATTACACAAAAAACACTCGAACTGACGAAACTCAATTTAGAATTGCACCACTGGATCTTTTAAATCATGGTACAACAAAATGTGCCAGTTTTCGGCTTTGGCTTTTTCTTTCCAAATTTTACGGAGTTTCATTGCTTTTTCGCCGTTGTAATCTGTTTTGTAGGCAATAGCTCGCTTTAAATAAGCAGTAGTTGGCAAATCGTCTGCGCCATAGAAAAAAGTAGTGGTTTTGTCGGTTATCCAAAAAACTTGATGAAAAACATCGTGTGCATTGGTCACTAAAAAACCAATTTCGGGAGTGAGCCAACCCTCAGCAGTATCTATCCAAAAAATAGCAGACATTTTTTGTAGTTGTTGCAACATTTCATGATCATAGGAAGGGTTTGTTTTTTGTTCTAAGGCGTGTTCAAAAGCTTGTTTGTTTAAGTAAATGGTTGCTTTTGGAAAATTTGCAACCCATTCATTTTCCGTATTAAAATATCCCAAACCGCCCACATGGTCTTTGTGAAAATGAGAAATCAAAATTTTAGTGATATTGTCTGGATGCACACCATGCGTTGCTAATTGTTTTAAAATGGCGGGTTGTTTATCTTCTAAAAAATCCAACCCGACATCTAACAATATACAGTCGTTTAAGGTGGTAATTAAAAAAGGTTGAACAGCCAGTTTTATTCCCTTTGATACATCGTTCGGGTCTAAGAGTTTGAATTTTTTATTCTTGGCAATTTTAAAATTCCCTTGTTTAATTACTGTAAGTTCCATTTATTTTTTATTGTTTTGAAAGATCTACGTGAATAATTCGTAAATACTGTCGGGTGTAAAGCTTTTCTCAGGTGCATAAATCACCCAATCGGTTAAATGTTTTAAGGGAAGCGTTAATACATCGTTTTGATTGTATTTTTCAATTTGGTACGGCTGGTTGAGCAAAGTTACCTGCAGCGTATCATCTTCATCAATAGCAGTAACATCAAACCACAAATGCTCGTTGCCATCGCCTTCATCAATAGGTAATCCCAGTTTCATTAAAAACCGCCAATTTTCCTGACCAAATTGTTGCTGAAAGGCTTTTTTAAAATAATGATATTGTTCATAAGCCAAAGCAGACATGCGTTCGGTTTCTTCGTTTTTGATGAAATAAATCGGATTTTCTCTTAAATCTTCTGTTAAAACGTCAGGTGGGTAAATCTCATTGTTTTCGTGCAAATAAACCACTCCCGATGGTCCATAATTGCCTTCCTCCGGAGTACGTTCTTGCAAACCGCCTGGTATTGCTGCCGGATAATTGGTCACAACGTCTTCCCAACGCATCCAAACAAAATTCAAATCATATCCAATAAATCCCATATTAAATGGTTCGTTTTCAGGTGCGGGTTCGTAAATAAACTTAGAAACCATAGCGTCTAACAAACCGTTGAGCTCGTTTACTCCGTTTTTAATAGCGATCATTTCCAGTTCCACCGTACCGCAGCGATGCAAGCCATGCGTGTGCAGCCAATATGTTTTTTCGCCATCAATTTCATCATACACACCGTGAATGGTGTAAATATAATGGGGCGAAGGCGGTGTGATTAGTTTCGAGGCAACTTTTGCCCATTGTCCTGAAAGCAAACGAGCAGGCATGAAATCGACCAAAACAGTAGGGTTTGGAACCAAAGCAGTGAGCACTTTTAGTTGCAGATGAAAACTTTCTAAAATATTGGTGGAAAAATACATAGAAGATTCTAAATAAAACGATTCGTTTTTTGCTAGTTGCACATCGTTTTCATCGATATAATTAATGCGGGCGTAATTGTCTAAATCTAAAACATTGCTTTCAACCACAAACAAATTAATGTCGTACGGCAGTTGTTTGTAAACAATGTTTAGTGTAAATTGCTTTTTTAAGGCAGGATTATCACTCTCCACCGTTTCTTCTTCAAACGAAACCACCTCAAAATCTTTCGTATTTTTTAGTTGATTGTGAAGGTATTCAAAGCTAAGTGTGGTTTGGTTATTTCTTCCGAAAATGCCCATTTCTGAAGGTAATCGCAACCCTTCCGTTGCAATTTGATCATATAAACTCATAAATTTTTTTTTAAATTCTTTACTAAAGATAATGATTTAGAAGTATGTAAAAGATTTATGAAGCTATTTTTTATAGTTTTTTATTTTTTTAGTGGGAAGTAATTCGGTTTTACCGCATTTTTGCTATGCATTTCTAGTTACCAGATCATCATACGCTTTTCGCAACATTTCGATGGTGTGCTTGATTTCTTCGGTATTCAAATGACCAAATCCCAAGCGAATGCCGCAAATGTTTTTGGTTTGATACAGCAGATGTTTTGGTAAGGTAACATTGTATTTTGAAATTTGTTCTGATAATTTTACCAGCGAAATAGGCTTTTTGAATTGAACAAACAAAGCCAGTCCGCCATTGGGTTTGTTAAAGTTAATTAAATCGCCAAATGTGTTTTTTAAGGCATTGCACATCGCATCGCGCCGCGTTTTGTAAAGCAAGATTTTCTTTTTTACCTGTCGATGCATTTCGCCCTCATAAATTACTTCTGCCAAAATCTGTTCTTTGATTAAATCTCCCTGCGGATCAATCATTCGGTAATAATTTTTAACTTCGGTAGTTAAATTTTCAGGCGCCACGATAAAACCGGTTTCAAAAGCCGGAAACAACGCCTGACCAACTTTTCCCAAATAAATAATCAATCCGTTGGTATCGGCACTTGCCATTGGCGGTGTTGCAAGCGCATCATACTGAAAATCATAATCATAATCATCTTCAATAATGGCAAATTTATATTCGTTTGCCAATGCCAGCAATTGTGTACGTCTTTCAGATGTAAGGCTGACTGTGGTTGGGTAATGTCTTTGAGGGGTGCAATAAAGCAATCGTATGCTGTTTTTGGTAAAATTTTGTCGGATATATTCCACATCAATTCCAGATGCATCAACAGGTATGGTTTTTATTGTAGCTTTTGCTTGACTAAAGACCATATTCGCAGTAAAATTGCTTAAATTTCCTACCAAAACCAAGTCGTTTGGTTGCAATAAAAGTTGTGCTATTAAATGCAAACTCATTTCGGTATTGCGCGTTACCAACACATTTTTTGGTGTAATTTGTAAATTTCGAGTAAGGTTTAAATAGTTACTCAATTGCGCATCTAAAAAAGAAGTTTTATCAAATAAAAACCGATTCCACTTGGTATGAAGGGTAGTTCGCCTCAACACTGTGTTGTACCAGCGATTGTATAAACCATCGGTATGCAGGCGAATATCTGTTTGTCCGTCGTTAAATGTGTAAGTGGTATTTGCTTTTTCATACGGAGAAATTACATGCGGACTTTTCGTAAAGCTAAATCCTGTTGCTGATGGATATTGTTTGCTTTGCACAAATGCTTTCAGCTGATTTGTGGGATGTGAATGCTTTTTTTCTAAAACAAAAGTACCCTTATTAGCAATAATTTCAACCCAACCTTGCGAAGCCAATTCGTCATAAACTGCAACCGCTGTATTACGGTGAATTTTTAGTAACCTACTTAAACTTCTGGTTCCGGGTAATAAAGTTCCAACCGAAAAATAACCACGCTGCACTGCATTAATAATGTGTTGGGCAATTTGTATATAAACCGCAACCGATGCTTTTCTATCTATTGATACTGCTTTTTGTATTATTTCTTCTACCGGACTATTCATTGTGTTTCTACCGGACTATTTCAGTCGGCTGGCAAGTTACGAATTTTGCACCACTTTTTATTAAATCTATACAAATGAAAAATAAATACCTATTGTTGGCACTTTGTAGTTTTCCATTTATTGGTAAAGCCCAAGTTGCAAATGATACTATTGACGAATTAGATGAACTGATTATTTACGAAAACCGCATGCAGATACCTTTTCAACAATCAACCCGAAATATTCAGGTTATAACAAAAGAAGATATCAAAAAACTGCCGGTTTCATCGATAAATGAAGTGTTAAGTTATGTAAGTGGAGTGGATATTCGTCAGCGCGGTCCGTTTGGTTCACAAGCAGATATCAGTATCGACGGTGGATCGTTCGAACAAACAATGGTACTTTGGAACGGCGTTAAAATGGGCGATGCACAAACGGCACACCACTCTATGAATTTGCCTATTCCTTTGGATGCGATTGAACGCATTGAAGTATTAAAAGGACCAGCGGCCAGAATTTACGGTATCAATGCCTTAACCGGAGCGGTGAATATCGTTACAAAAACCCAAACCAATGATTTTGTGCAACTGCATGCTTATGGTGGTAGTTCGTTTAAAAGCAAAGAAGAAGGAGATGGCAACGGAATTTATGCAGGTGGTGGTTTGCAGGCAACAGCTGGTATCAATACCGGAAAAGTACATCATTTACTAAGTATTGCCAAGGAAGAAACCAACGGACAACGTTACAATACGGCTGCTAAAAATCTAAAAACCATGTATCAGGGAAATGTTGCCTTGAACGATAATAATTCGGTAAACTGGATGAGTGGTTATTTGGATAACGAATTTGGAGCCAACGGATATTACGCTGCACCGCATGATAAGGAATCGTATGAAGTGGTGCAGACTTTACTATTGAGTGTGGGTAGTAATCATAGAATTACCGATAATTTAACCATTAAACCGCGCATTAGCAACCGCTACAACGAAGACGATTACCGTTTTTACCGAAACGATTTAAGCAAAGCCCGTTCCTTGCACTATTCCAATGCGTTTATGTTTGAATTGAACGGAGTTTATACCACAAATATTGGAGATTTTGGAGCAGGTTATGAGTTGCGATTAGAAGACATAAATAGTTCCAACATTGGCGAGCACGATCGTAAAAATCATGGTTGGTTTGCCGAGTATAAAAATACTTTTTTCGAAAAATTATTAGTGAATGTAGGTGCTTACTGGAATTATAATACCGATTACGGTTTTCAGTGGTATCCGGGTGCCGATGTAGCTTATTTGTTGAATAACGATTGGAAAGTTCAGGCTAGTATTGGCAGTAGTCAGCGTATTCCGTCGTTTACAGATTTGTATGTGAATCAAAGACCGGGAAATATTGGAAATCCTGATTTAAAACCCGAAGCAGCTTGGCAATATGAAGTTGGGGTGAACTATACCAAAGCCAATAGACGTTTTGTTGCGAGTGTTTTTGAGCGAAATATTTCTGATTTTATCGATTGGACTCGGATATCAACCGATGTTCCTTACCAACCACAAAATTTAGGAAATCAAATCATGCGTGGATTGAATGTGCGATACAATCACGATATTCAGATTGCAACCAATCAAAAATTAGGTTACTCCGTAAGTTATCAATATTTAAGTCCGAAGAAAGAAGATTCTGCGAGTGAAATCATTTCAAAATATACCATTGAAAGTTTAAAATATCAAGCAATAGCAGGAATCAATTATACGATAGATGAGGTAAGCATTCAGTTTCAAAACCGATATATAAAACGTGAATTAAACAATGGTTATATTGTTTCAGATTTACGATTGATGTATGAATTTCCTTCATTTCAGGTATATACGCAAGCAACCAATTTATTCAATAGTTTGTATAAAGAAGTGGCAGCAGTGCCCATGCCAAGCCGCTGGATCCAATTGGGTGTGAATTACCGATTTAATTTAAAAAAGAAGACTTCCGAATAGGAAGTCTTTTTAGTTTATTGAACAATGATTTTTTCTGCTTTGTTGCCTTTATCGGTTTGTATCACAAAAAGATACACGCCTTTATTAAGGTTTGATACATTGATAGAGTCAAAATTTCCTTTTACAGAACGCACCAATTTGCCGGAACTATCTAAAATTTGAACAGCTTGCAGATGGACACCATCGGTTGTTTTTTGTTCAACTGCCACATAATCGGTTGCTGGATTTGGGTATATTTTGAAATTTTCATTTACAAATTTTTCTAAGCTTAATGTACACAAATCGCTGAAATAGAAATTAGTATAGTCATGTACACCATCCCATGTAATGGACCAATTATTATATGGTGGCAAATTGTTTGTTGCATCTAAAGGGTTATCAACTTCGATACATAGGTTCGGATCTGCACCTCCATACAAAATAATGGACACGGAGCTAGCTTGGTTGTTTCGCAAACTAATTCGTTCTAAATAGCTTAATTCTCGTACGTTGAGGTAGTTAAAATTAGGGCTGTTGCTAAAATCTAATTCTCGAATTTCTCTTGGTGGAACATCTAGGCTTGAGCATTCAAGTATCAATTCTTCTAAAGAACTTAAAGGTGTTGCATCAAAAGAAGTTAGGTCACAGTTATCTAAATATATATTTTTTAGATTTGATAAATTCGCAAAACTTATGTTTGTGGCCCCGTATTGAACTTTAAGTATCTCTAAATTAGCAAAATCATTAAATCCATCTAAATCAATCCATGAAATATTATTGGGGCTTTTGTTTATAAAATCTAATTCGGTAACTGTTAGTGCGTCACTAGTTAAAATCTGTCCATTTATCAATCCATCGCTATCATATCCCCAATGTACCAAATAATTTTCAAAATTTTGATCGGGTATCAATGTAACTTGCGCCTTTATTGCAAAAGGCACAAGTATTAGTAAGGTTAAAATAAACTTTTTCATTATGTTAATTTTTAAGGTTTATATGTCAAATATAATAAAAAAATTAACAAAAGTTTATGTATGTGCTAACAAAAAGACTTCCGTTTTTTGGAAGTCTTTTTGTTATATACTTGTAATGTTTTTTAAATTCTCTATTGTTGCAATAGGGTCTTGGGCATTAAACACAAAACTGCCGGCAACTAAAACATCGGCGCCTGCTTTTACTAAATCTGCAGCGTTTTTGTCGGTTACACCACCATCGATTTCTATTAAAGTTCTGGCATTGTTTTTAACAATAAGCTCTTTAAGTTGCTGCACTTTTTTATACGTATTTTCAATAAACGATTGCCCGCCAAAACCTGGGTTCACGCTCATGATACAAACTAAATCTATATCGTTGATCACGTCTTCTAATAAAGCCACATTGGTGTGTGGGTTAATAGCTACCCCCGCTTTCATGCCCGCTGCTTTAATCGCTTGCAACGAACGATGAAGGTGCGTGCAGGCTTCATAATGAACCGTTAGCACATCGGCACCTAAATTTTTAAAAGTTTCAATGTATCGGTCTGGATCTACAATCATTAAATGTACATCGATTGT
Organism: Flavobacterium sp. CBA20B-1; assembly: GCF_028473145.1. NCBI lineage: Bacteria > Pseudomonadati > Bacteroidota > Flavobacteriia > Flavobacteriales > Flavobacteriaceae > Flavobacterium > Flavobacterium sp. CBA20B-1. The sequence continues at coordinate 1,424,222 of NZ_CP092370.1, read as the reverse complement.
TTTTTTAGCATATTTGTTGATAGCAGCCAAAACCGGCATACCAAAGGAAATGTTTGGAACAAAAACGCCGTCCATAATATCAATATGAAACCAGTCGGCCGCGCTGTTGTTAATCATTTCAACATCGCGTTGTAAGTTTGCAAAATCGGCAGCCAAAACCGAAGGAGCAATTAGTGTATTTCTCATTGTGTGTGTTGTTTGTGCAAAGATACAAAGTTATTTTTACCCGAAAATTGAAGTGTTTTATAAAAAAAGTAAAATTCTACTGATAAACAGTAAATATCAAAATCAGCATAAATAAAAGAAGTGCTAAACTAACAAAATGTAATTTAGGAGTTCTTTGTTTTAAACGAAAAATTAGTGCAATTATTAAAAAAGGCAACGTGTATAAACTAATCATTAGCAAAAAAGAAGTTAGATCAAAAATAGCTCCTGTAAATGCGTAGCCGTAAACGTTTATGTTAAACGCAATTAGCCAATAAATAGTTGTAAATAAGCTTATTATGAAAACAATCAGCGAAAGTTTCATTTTAAAAGCCGGTTTTTTCATAATTGCTTCTATGGATCTTACTTTTTATGAAGTTCTAATTTTTCTGCGAAATACGCACAGAAATCGCGCATGGTATCGCTCATTTTTTTGTCGTCGGTTGCACGTTCAAACGTATCTGCCATTGCCACTAAAGTTTGATGAAAAAACACTTTCATTTCATCAACAGGCATTTCTTTTGTCCATAAATCAATACGCAGTGTTTCCTGCACTTTACTATCCCAGATTGATAAAAGCATTGCCTTTGCTTGTTCGTTTGCTATGCCGCCATCGTTCGCAGTCCAACGGATGTCTTCGGGAACTTTATTTTCATCAACCGTGATGTTTATTTTAATTTCAGAGGTGTTGTTTGCCATTATTTTTTAGGTTTATATTTAGATTCGTCGAAAATGGTTTTAGCATCTTTCAATGCCAATTCTTGCAAAGTTACATTATTATTTTTCATATACGAACGCACAATTTGCCAGCCAATATATACACCCACACTACCTGGCGATTCTTGGTCTAGTTCTAAATAAAACTTAGAAAATGGTGCTCGCTGAATAAACCGTGCAATGAGTTTCACATCGTTGTCATATAAATATTTACTTTCTACAAAATATTTCCACACTTGGGCTTCGTTTGCTTGTATCCACTGCATTTGTTCTGGGGTGTAATTCATTTTTAAAGCATCGTTCACTTCTGGCAACAATTGTTCTTTAAAATACATAATTTTTCCCCAATAAATCATTTGACTGATAAAGGTGCGTTCTTGTGGTGCAGCTATTTTTTGAGCGGCAAAATGTTCTGCTAAATCCACCACAATTCGGTTCGGTTCAAAATCGCCTAAGGTATAGCTGTCAAAATCTACATAGAATTTATGGTCTTTTCCCAAATAAGTATCCAAAGAAATTACAGCAATAGAATCGGCGTAAATAGCACGACTCATTATATCAACTTCCGACAATACCGTGACCACTTTTCCAGGGTTTTCGTTGGGAAAATAATATTTAATATGTTTGAAAAGTAGGGAAAGTTCTTTTTGTAATTCAGAAACGTCTTTAAATTTGTCTTGGGTTTCTTTATACAATTCACCGAACAAACTGTCGTTTTTCTTTTTAAACCAAACCGAATCAGGCGTACTAGCAGTTAGTAGATAGGGATATTTTTGTTTTAAACGGTCAAAACTTTCTGGTGTTGTTTGCATGAATTCTTGGTCGAAACGTTCTATTTTTGCTTCCACAGGAATAGCGAGAATTTCATCTCGAACGGTATTTTCTTTTTCACATGCAACAAAAAATAACGAACAAAACAATAAATAAAATGTATTTTTCATCGTAAAACGTATGAGATTTTATAATTTTAATGCACAAAGATACTTAAACGAAAATTGCAATGGAATATAAAAAATTAAATTCTGAAAAAATAGTAAATCATATTGTTCAATGGCTAAAAAACTATGCTGAAACAGCCAAAGTGAAAGGCTTTGTGGTGGGAATTTCGGGCGGAATTGATTCTGCTTTGGTTTCCACTTTATGTGCTAAAACCGGCTTGCCTACGTTGTGTGTTGAAATGCCGATACATCAGGCTGCAAGTCAGGTATCGCGCGGGAAAGAGCATATTGCTTTTTTAAAAGATTTATATCCAAATGTACGTGATACCGTTGCTGATTTAACACCTACTTTCGATTTAATGAGCGATAATTTGCCAAAAACCGAAAACCAAACGTTACAAAATTTAACTTTAGCCAATACGCGTGCCCGTTTACGCATGACTACTTTGTATTATTTCGCAGGAATCAACGGGTTTTTGGTAGCCGGAACAGGAAATAAAGTAGAGGATTTTGGTGTTGGATTTTTTACAAAATACGGTGATGGCGGGGTTGATTTAAGTCCGATTGCCGATTTAATGAAATCGGAAGTGCGAACTTTGGCAGCTTATTTAGGAATTACGCAAAATATCATCAAAGCAAAACCTACCGATGGTTTGTTTGGCGATGATCGTTCAGACGAAGATCAGTTAGGCGCGAATTATGATGAGCTAGAAGCGGCAATGCATGCCGATGCTGCTGGGAAAACCGAAGCTGATTTAACAGGACGTGAATTAGAAGTTTTTAAGATTTACAAGCGTTTACATACAATCAATCAACATAAAATGAACCCGATTCCGGTTTGTGAAATTACTGATGAGGTAAAGTTTTAGGAGGATTTTTTTTAGCTCTATTAAATAAAACTCTACCAAAGTTTTAAACTTTGGCAGAGTTGTTTAGATGTAATTTAATTAAGATAACCAATATGAAATACAATTATATTTTACTTTTAGCTTTAATATTTCTTGGATGTAAAAAATCAATTTCGGAAGCAGACAAAAAACTCGCAGTTGAACTGAATAACAAAGCAATTGATTACAGAATGAATAATGATCTTGAAAAGGCAAAAGAACATCTTGCAAAAGCTTTGGAAATTGATCCGACAGATTTTTCAGTAAGACATCAGTTAATTGGTATTTATACTGAACAGGATAGTTTAAATAAAGCCTTTGAAATATTAGATAAAATTCCATCAGAACAAAAAAACACCATGAATTTTTATCAAACAAAAGGTAACCTTTACGATTATAGCAAGCAAACGAATAAAGCAATTGAAAATTATAAGAAAGCACTTGCATTAACAAAATTACCTGCAAATATCAATAACGAATTGGAATTGAATGATCTTGTAAATTACGCAATGTTAGAAACTTTGTCTGGGAAAAAGGAACAAGCAGTAAACCGACTTAATAAAGCTTTGAAATTAGATTGGTTAACTGAAAACAATAGAGAACACCTTGAATTTTTTAGAAATGAATTTGAATTTTATCAAGGTAGCGGAGCTGGTGAATTCGAATCAGAAGATGAAGTTTATATAAAAACAACAAATACTGATAGTTTAATATCAATATTAAAAAAGTATCATGTAAACGTTTCAGGGAGTATTAGTATTTCTGGAAGCAGTTTAAAAATGATACAACAGAACTATTTGTTTCTAAAAAATATATAGAAGCAATTGATAAATTAGGAATAAAAGTATACTCAGTTAAAACAGAAATAATAGAAGTTTCAGATTTTAACTAAACCTCGACATTACTCTTCCTAGTTGGGTAGAAAAAGTGTGTTTTAAATTGTTATAATCAACAATATCGGCTAATAAATCACGTGCTTTTTCAGGGTTTTCGTGAATTTGTTTTTTTAAATCTTCAATTATATCAAAAATCAAATACGAACGAAGCGTTAAAATAGTTTCGTTTACATATTGCTGCACACCCAAATCTTTCCCTTTCACGATAATGTTCTGTTTTTCCCAACTGTGCAGGTTATAACGTTCTTCATCCATAATAATCGATGTAATTTCATCTGTTAATTCGGGTTTTACTTGCTGTAAATAACTTTCTAAATTCCAGCTTTCATTGGTGTGGTAAAACGAAAGAATGTCTTTAAAAATGGCTTTGAATTTTTCATTGCTCATTTCCACTTCATCTTCTTGCAAGCTTAAAAAGACTTTATCAAACACTTTGCGTTTCACACGTTTTTCCCGGGTAACTACTTTTTCGTTTTCAATAGTAAGTTCATACTCGTTAAACAATTCTTCATAATTACCGTAAATCAGCAAAATTTCAATGATTTTACGCTCTAAAAGATAGATAATATTGACTTGTTCTTTCGGTTGATCCGCTTCAGGGCGAACCACTTCCATTTTTTTATCCTGAACAAATTTTTTGTTGGCTTCTTGCAGTTCTTTTTTACCGATTTGCGCCAACGTGCTGAACAAAACATCTTCTGAAATATCCATGATCGATGCACATTCTTGCACATAAACTTCGCGCTGGATATGATCAGGTACTTTAGAAATAGAAACCACGATATCGCGAATAACATCGGCCTTTTTAATTGGATCATTGCCAGCATCTTTCATCAACAAATTCGCTTTAAACCGAATAAAATCGGTAGCGTAGTCTTTTAAATAATGCTGCAATTCATCAATCGGCGTTTTTCGGGCAAAACTGTCGGGATCATCGCCATCTGGAAACGTACAAACGCGAACGTTCATTCCAGCTTCCAAAATAAGATCAATCCCTCGTAAAGATGCACGCATTCCGGCAGCATCGCCATCAAACAAAACCGTAATATTTTTGGTTAATCGGTTAATCAATCGGATTTGATCGGGCGTTAAAGCGGTTCCAGACGAAGCCACCACGTTTTTTATGCCTGCCTGATGCATTTGAATAACATCCGTATATCCTTCCACCAGATAACAGTTGTCTTTGGAAGCAATTTCTTGTTTTGCATGGAAAATACCGTACAAAACTTTGCTTTTATGATAGATGTCGCTTTCGGGTGAGTTGAGGTATTTCGCTGCCTTTTTATCGTTGGTTAAAATTCGTCCGCCAAAACCCAACACACGGCCACTCATACTTTGAATAGGAAACATGACTCTTTCCTTAAAACGATCAAAGGTTTTGTCGTCTTTTACAATCGTTAATCCGGATTTTTCAAGGAATTCTAATTGATAGCCTTTCGCCAAAGCTTCTTTCGTAAAAGCATCCCATTGATCGGGTGAGTATCCCAATTGAAAGGTTTTAATAGTTTCTTCGGTAAAACCACGCTCTTTAAAATACGAATGACCAATTGCCAAGCCTTCATCGGTTTTTAGCAACACATCGTGAAAATATTTCTTGGCGAATTCGGAAACCACAAACAAACTTTCGCGTTCGTTTAAGGCTTGTTTTTCTAAATCGGTTTGTTCGGTTTCTTCAATTTCGATTTGATACTTATTGGCAAGGTAACGCAAGGCTTCGGGATACGAAAAATGTTCGTGTTCCATAATAAAGCTAATGGCATTGCCACCTTTGCCCGAAGAGAAATCTTTCCAGATTTGCTTGGCAGGCGAAACCATAAACGACGGCGTTTTTTCATTTACAAACGGACTTAAACCTTTGTAATTACTGCCCGATTTTTTCAGCTGCACAAAGTCGCCAATGACTTCTTCCACACGGGCAGCCTCGAAAATTGCGTCTATAGTTTCTTTTTTAATCATACTGCAAATATAAAGATTTGAGTAAAGATGAAAGAGAAAAGGATAAATATGTTTTTGAATAGTAAAGTTTATATTTATTGTTAAATTCGTTATTCGTTAGAAAAAGAAGAATGTTTTTTTACTAAATTTAAAAACAATTACCTCCAAAACTAATCATTGACAGATTCATTAAATACTTATTCGTTATATATTAAACTACAGTAATATATATTATCTGGAGAAAGCAAACTACAAACTCGTATGTAATTTAATGTAGAGAAATGGAACGCGTCCACATATTGGAGGTAATTGAATTTAAAGAAAATATTACTTACTAATAAAATATACTAATAGAAACGCCTCGAAAATATCGAGGCGTTTACTTTTATTTCGTACTACAACTGCTTTCGCATTCTTGTGTTACAATTGGTAGGTTGGTTTCTTTAATTTTGCCGAAACCGCCAATTACATCAATCATATTATGAAAACCGCGTGCTTTTAAAATAGAAGCTGCAATCATAGAGCGGTAACCGCCTGCACAATGCAGATAGGTTGTTTTTTGCGATGGAAAATCGGCAACATGGTCGTTAATAAAATCTAACGGAAGGTTTGGTACGTTGGCAATATGTGCCGAACTGTATTCGCCTGGTTTGCGCACATCAATAACCGATTCTTCGCCGTTATTCATCAAAGTTTCCAACTCATTAGCGGTGATTCTGCCAATAGAAGCGGTTTCAAAACCGGCGTCAATCCAAGTTTGCATGCCGCCTGCTAAATATCCCAAAGTGTTATCATAACCCACACGAGCCAAACGCGTAATGGTTTCCTGCTCGCGACCTTCTGGAGTTACCAAAACAATTGGTTGGTTGATATCGGTAATCAAAGATCCCACCCAAGGAGCAAATCCGCCATCAATCCCAATAAAAATAGCGCCAGGAATATGTGCTTTTCCAAAACTATCGGCATCGCGCACATCTAAAATCAATGCATCGCTTGCAGCTTGTTTAAATTCCACAGCTGAAAAAGCTTTGTTTTTTTCAATAATGGTATCAATAGCTTCATAACCGTTTTTGTTCAGTCGCACATTTTCAGGGAAATAAGTGGGAGGAGGCAATAAACCATCGGTCACTTCTGCCACAAATTCCGCTTCGGTCATATCGGCGCGCAAGGCATAATTGGTGCGTTTTTGTTCGCCTAAAGTTCCTACTGTTTCTTTGCTTAAGTTTTTTCCACAAGCCGATCCAGCTCCGTGTGCCGGATATACAATCACCTCATCTGCCAACGGCATAATTTTGGTTCGCAAGCTGTGGAACAAAGTTGCTGCCAATTGTTCTTGCGTCATACTTGCTGCTTTCTGCGCCAAGTCGGGTCGGCCTACGTCGCCTAAAAATAAGGTGTCGCCACTAAAAATTGCATGGTCTTTACCGTTTTCGTCGCGCAACAAATAAGTGGTACTTTCCATGGTGTGCCCGGGAGTGTGCAAGGCAATAAGACTTAGTTTACCAATTTTAAAAACTTCACCATCGGTTGCTATATGCGCTTTGAAGGTTGGTTCTGCGGTTGGTCCGTACACAATTGGTGCGCCCGTTTTTTGAGAAAGGGTTACATGCCCGCTTACAAAATCGGCATGAAAATGCGTTTCGAAAATATATTTTATGGTAGCATTGTTTGCTTGTGCTTTATCAATATATTGTTGCACTTCTCGTAGAGGATCAATAATTGCTACTTCGCCCTCACTTTCAATATAATATGCCCCTTGAGCTAAGCATCCGGTATAAATTTGTTCTATCTTCATAATTTAAACGATAAACATTCGTAATTGCAAAAGTACTAAATTTCTTTGTTGCTGAATATGATAAGCATCATCTGTGCTAAAACAACTCTTTTATCAATATATAAACAGACATGGTTAATATAAACCAGCCAAAAATCATGCGTAAATTTCCGTCGATAATTCTTTTTGACAAGCGATTTCCTATAAATAATCCCAATATCGAAATAGCTGAAAATGATAATACCAAAATCCAATCAATAGCATGTTGCATTAAATCGCCCGTAAAACCTATTAAACATTGAATAGCAATAATGGTCAGGGAAGTGCCTATGGCTTGTTTCATGGGTAAATTGGCAAAAAACACCAATACGGGAATGATTAAAAAGCCGCCGCCTGCACCCACTAAACCCGATACGGTTCCAATGAGTAAACCTTGCGTGATTAAAGGTATTGCCGATGTTACGATTTTTGGTGTGGCTAAGTTTTTTTGTCGTGGTTTTTTAATCATTTTAGACGAAGCAGCAAACATGACAACCGAAAACACAATCATGATTAATTTCGATTTTGATAAGCTCACATTGTTGCTCAACGTAATTACATCGGGCAATAAAGGTACCAATTGGGAACGGGTGAAAAATACTGCCAACAACGAGGGAATGCCAAAAAGCAATACAATTTTAAAATTTACATTTTTTTCAATGGTGTTTTTAACACTTCCCACTGCCGAGGTGCTTCCTACAATAAAAAGCGAATAGGCTGTAGCAAGCAATGGATCAATCCCTACTACATACACTAAAATAGGCACAGTTAAGATAGAGCCGCCACTGCCCACCAAACCTAGGGTTACGCCAATAAACAACGCCAATATTAAACCAATATAAAAATGTATGTCGTGCATAAATTGTTTAAGAATTTGCAAATTACGATAATATCATTGCTTAACAAAGCGAAATTTTCAATCATTTTTACAAAAATATCTTGTTACCTTTGATTCTATTTTAATGGATTATGAAAATTGAAACAACCGTTTTAGCGAATGTTTTACAAGTGGTGGATACAGTTGCAACTGATGAAATCTCGGTTTTAGATATTTCGGTAGATTCGCGTTCGTTGCGAAACACTGCTCACACGCTTTTCTTTGCCCTGAAAGGAAACAATCACAATGCCCACGATTATTTAAACGACTTGTACCAAAACGGAGTGCGGTATTTTGTGGTTTCGCAAAATATTTCGTTGCCTGCCGATGCCGTTATCTTTAAAGTAAAAAACACCTTACGGGCTTTGCAAAACTTTGTGGCTTTTTACAGAAAAAACTATCATTTCCCCGTGATAGGCATTACTGGAAGCAACGGAAAAACCATCGTAAAAGAATGGTTAAACCAGTTGCTGTTGCCTTTTTACAATATCATTAAAAGTCCTAAAAGCTACAATTCGCAAGTAGGAGTGCCGCTTTCGGTGATTGCGATTAATGACGAGCACAATTTAGGTATTTTTGAAGCAGGCATTTCACAACCCAACGAAATGGAATTTCTCGAAGCTGTAATTCAGCCTACAATTGGTATTTTAACCAATATTGGTCCGGCACACAATGAAGGCTTTTCATCGAAAGAAGAAAAATTACAAGAAAAAGTAAAGCTTTTTAAAAATGCCGATGTTTTAATTAGTGAACAAACCCATTTAATTGCTGCCAACAAACCACAAAACCCAAAATGGTTTACATGGAGCTTTATCAAAGAAGCCGATGTTTTTTTTGAAAGGAATGATACCGTGCTTAAGGTTCAATTTGAAAAGGAGACATTTCAGGTGAATTTGCCGTTTACCGATTTAGCTTCGGTTGAAAATATTGCCACTTGTATAACCGTTTTGTTGTTTTTAAAGGTTGATAAAACGTATATCATTCAAGCAATTCCAAAGTTGCAAACCGTGCAAATGCGTCTTCAGGTTAAAAAAGGAATAAACGATTGTTTGTTGATAGATGATAGTTACAGCAGCGATTATCAATCACTAAAAATTGCACTCGATTTTTTGGAACAACAAAAAATGTATCAGCAAAAAACAGTGATTTTGTCGGATATTTTTCAAAGCGGATTTACCCCCGAAGTGTTGTATCAAAAAGTAGGGCAGTTGCTTACCCAAAATCATGTGACACGCGTAATTGGCATTGGAAACCAGATTGGATCACACCTGAAAAATATTTCTCAATTCCAAAGTTATCCCAATACCGAAACGTTTTTGAATGATTTCAATTTAAAAGCATTTAGGAATGAAACTGTGTTGATTAAAGGCGCTCGAAGTTTCCAGTTCGAAAAAATTGTTTCAGAATTAGAAGAGAAAACCCATGAAACGGTTCTCGAAATCAATTTAGATGCCATTAGTCACAATCTTAATTTTTATAAATCAAAACTGCAACCAACCACCAAAATAATGGTTATGGTTAAAGCTTTTGGATACGGAAACGGCAGCTATGAAATCGCAAAACTGCTGGCACATCATCAAGTTTCGTATTTGGGTGTAGCCTTTGCCGATGAAGGCGTAGAGTTGCGAAAAGCCGGTATTAAATTGCCAATTATTGTGATGAATCCCGAAAATTCGGCTTTTTCTACTATGATTGCTTATAATTTGGAACCCGAAATTTATAATTTGCACGAATTGAAAGCTTTTCTTCAAATTGCAGAAAATTTCAATCTGTTTCAATATCCGGTGCATTTAAAATTAAACACCGGCATGAATCGTTTGGGATTCACTCAGAAAGATTTTTCAGCATTAATAGAATTACTTCAAAACACCAATCTAGTACAGGTTGCCAGCATATTTTCGCACTTGGCAACCAGCGATATGCCAGAAGAAAAACAGTTCACTTTGCAGCAAATCGAACGTTTTCAAATAGAATCGGCTTATCTTAAAGAAGAATTACAAATTCATCCGATTTTACACATTTTAAACACATCGGGCATTTATCATTTTGGTGCTTACCAAATGGATATGGTGCGTTTGGGTATTGGCTTGTATGGTGTGGGAAACGATGCGGAAGAAGACGCACAGCTGCAAAATGTAGCTACATTAAAAACCGTTATTTTGCAGATAAATGAAGTGGATGTAAATGAAACGGTTGGGTATGGCCGACGCTTCATTGCAAACAGAAAAAGCAAAATAGCGACCATTCCAATAGGATATGCCGATGGAATCAGAAGAAGCTATGGAAACGGAAACGGTTTTGTACTGATAAATCACCAAAAAGCACCTATTGCAGGCACTATTTGTATGGATATGTTAATGGTTGATGTTACCGATATAAATGCAAACCAAGGCGATGAGGTGGTTGTTTTTGGAAATGATTTACGAATTACTGAATTAGCAAAAATTTGGAATACAATTCCTTACGAAGTAATGACCTCTATTTCGCATCGAGTAAAGCGAATTTTTTATAAAGAGTAATTGGTTTTTAACTTAAAATTGTAATTTCGTATTAAATAAATTAAAAAAATAGTTTGTTATGGGATTTTTAAAAGAATTTAAAGAATTTGCTGTGAAAGGCAATGTAATGGATTTGGCAGTTGGGGTAATCATTGGCGGTGCATTTAGTAAAATTGTTGATAGTGTTGTAAAAGACCTGGTAATGCCACTAATTTCAGCGGTAATTGGTTCTCCAGACTTCACAAATATGTACACGGTTCTAAAAGATCCAACAGGTAGTATTAATGAAGGGATGGCATTGGCAGATGCTAGAGCCGTTGAGAATGCTGTGGTTTTTGCTTATGGTAATTTTATTACAGTAGCAATTAATTTTATGTTGCTTGCTTTTGCAGTTTTTTTATTGGTTAAAGGAATTAATCGTTTAAAAAGAAAAGAAGAAGCAGCTGCGCCAGAAGCTCCAAAAGGGCCAACACAAGAAGAATTGCTTTCAGATATTCGCGATTTATTAAGAAAACAGCAGTAGTAAGGGAGAAGAATACTAAGTTTAAAAAGCCTCAAAAAAAAATATTTTTTTGAGGCTTTTTTATTATGAGAATCTAAAAATTCATGTATTTAACAAGTGTTCAGAATCTATTAATGCTGATGATCGTGACCTATAAAAACTTCAACAAACTGTTGATTTTGATTTCCGTTCACGTCAATCACTGTGATGCCTACATGATAGTGTTCTTCAGCAACATCTGTTGGTATCGAAACATTGTGGTCCACGCTGTGGCTTGTAGCATTTCCAGATACTTCTTGCACGCTGGTGTACTCAAAGTCGGTCGCTAAAAGTTGCTTTGCTTTATGTTCATGACCGTCTTCTGCCGAGTGAATTTCGATTTTATAACTTGCCAAGCCCACGTTGTCTGCCAAATTGGCTTTAATGTTTAAAACCGAACCCGGTTCTACTTCCTGATGGTCTGTGGGTGCTAAAATTTCAACTGTTGGCTTTGTTGTATCTACCATTGCATCATCGTCTGAACATGATGAAATTGCTATTAAACTTACTAATGCAAAACTTAAACTTACTAATTTTTTCATGATTGATTTCTTTTTAAATTAAATAGGTATTGTTATAAAAATTTGAATGTTTCTGCCAAACTCTGGAATATCCAAAGCGCGGTAAAAACTGTTGTGATGATAGTAAACCGTGTTAAAAACATTGTTTACCTGCAAACGAATTTGTGGTTTAAAACCTTTAAAATTTAGTGCTGAACTAAATTGAGCGTTTGCAATGGTATAACCCGGCGTTACTTCTTCGTTTTGGGCAATTCTGTTTTGCTGCAACGCTGTTTTTGTTCCTATTTGAAACGCATTTTGTTGCAACAAACTACCGTCTTTTAAACGGTATTGTACATTAAATTGTCCATTAATTGGGGTTGAAAACGGCAAAGGATAATCAACACCCGAATCACTAATTTGCTTATTGTATAAATATGCCGCCTGTGCCTGGAAACCAAATTTGTTCCACTGGTAATGCGCATCAACTTCTAAACCGGTAAGCATCGCTTTTGATTGGTCGTATTTGTATAATTGACCGCCGTGTGGCAAAATTGAAAACGCGCCCGTTGGTTTTAAGAAGATATAATTAGTGAAATAATATAAATAAGCACTTGCGTTTATTTTAAAGTTATTTTTATGGAAATGCTGACTTAAATCAAAAGCCCAGCCTTTTTCTACATCTAAATTCGGATTTCCTTGTTCGTGACGAAAAGCGCCATGGTGAATTCCGTTCGAACTTAATTCCATTGCCGTTGGAAATCGAAAATTTGATGCAATAGTAAACGTAGCGTCCCAATCTTCGGAAATTTGGTGCGATACGCCAAAAGCTACATTTCCTCTTGAAAAATCTTTAGATAATGGTACAGCGCGTTGCGCATTTTGTAATGCCTGATCTTCTGGTGTGCCGCGTTGCGACAAATAATCAAACAACACTTCATCAAAAAAACCGACAACTTTTACATGGGCAACATCATATCGTGCGCCTAATTCCAATCTCCAATCGGTTGCTAAATCCAAATTGTGTTTGCCAAAAAAGCCTATATTCCATCGGTCATATTCTGGCATTAAATAGCTGTAACCTGCAATATCATTGGTTTGATACTGAGTTTGAACCCCTAAAATAGTGGTATGATCTAACAACCAGTCTTTTTTGTACGATAATTCGGCATTTAGCGTATTCAATTTAAAATCTAACTCTAAATTAGGGTCGATTTCAGGCGGAACTTGATCGGAATAATGCGAATGAAACAAGCTGTATTCCTGACGGTGATTGCGTTGAAAACCAAACTTAAAATCCCAGATACTATGTGTGTTCATCCATTTGGCATGATAGGTTACTTTGGTATGATTTACCTGCTGATAAGGCATGCCGATGTTTCGATTGTTTCCATCGGGTTTGGCATCATTCACAGACGGAATTCCGTGTGCACCTGCAAAAAAGCCCGATTTATTTTGAAACTGACTGATGCTTAAAATACTTTGAAAATCATCCTTCAAATAACCCCATTGCCCATAAACCGATAGTTCGTTTCCAGCAGTATTGGTCATGTTTCCATTGGTCAACGGAATTTTGGTTCCCAAATACCTGATTTCATCAACCGGAACTTCAAAATCGGCAAATGTGGTGTATGATGTTTTTAATTTGTAAAAATGTTGCCCTTTTTTGTATGACATATTCAGTGCATTTGCCCACGATTTGTTTACACTTTGAGCCGTTGTAAGATATTGTGCCTTAAAACCATCGGTTGGAATTATTTCGTTGTTAACTTCTATCACACCCGCAATCGCGTCCGACCCGTGCGTGATAGTGCCCACACCTTTAATAACCTCAACACTTTCTGTGGTTAAAGCGCCAATTTCCAAACCGTGATCGGCGCCCCATTGCTGTCCTTCCTGTTTAATACCGTTTTCGGTAACAGCCAAACGGGTGAATCCCAAACCGCGCATCATAGGTTTTGCGGTTTGCGAACCAACGGTAACGGCATCTAACCCAACAACGTTTGACAAGGTTTTTGCCAAACTGTTGCTGTAATTATCCTGAAGATATTTCTGTGTAACTTTTTGCTGATTGTAAGCTTTTTGCTGTGCGGTATGAATTACAACAGTTTCCAAAGTTTCTTCTTCGTTTAAAACAATGGTGATTTGTTTGGATTGATGCAACTGAATTTTCTCCTGATAAACACCATACCCATCTGCCGAAACCTTTAAGGTATAAGTTCCGCTATTAAGATTGGTGAATTGAAAATATCCAGAAACATCAGTATCCACACAACTACTACTTAAATCAACATGACTGTTTGGTATGCTTTTGCCATCAACATTTTTCACAACACCCGATAATTGATATTGTGCAAAAGCGCCATAGCCCAACATACACAAAACAATCGTTAATAATAAACGCATTTTGTGAGCTTTTTAATTTTTGTAAATGATTGAATTGGTTATTCGTAAGTTTAAACGAAGTTGAAAACTATATGTAAAAAATCCATTTCATTACTCGAAGTGATGAATGGGAATATATACTGATTAAATAACCAAAATTGCATACTAAACAAAAACCGGCGGACCGCGAAGTGATACAAAATCAAACGAAGCAACAACAGAAGTTGTTTGATACAATGCGTTTAATTTTGGATATGTTTTGGTGGGATAAAATACGATTACATCTGGTTTAACAGTTGTAAACGGACTAAAAGTAAAGTGACAGATTTGACAATCATCGGAATGATGGTTTGCCAGTTGATCATGTTTATCATGGTGCGTATCTGTACTTAAAAAATCGGAAACCAAATGCGAATACGTATGCACCGATTGAAACATTAGCGTTACAAGAACGCAAATGCTAAAAAACAATGATATGATTTGCTTGTTTGATTTCATAGAACTGCAAATATAAAAAAACTCCTGACGAATTAAGAGTTTTTTGTATAGGATTAACATTTTGATAAGAGTGATTTCATATGCTATGCGTGGAAATCAGTCTAAAATTTAATTGAATTTTATAAAAAAAGAGAATGGTTGTTTTATCTTCTGTTCGAAATGTAGTTCATTAATTCTTGGCGGTTGCTGTTAAAATCAAAACTATCGTAAACGGTATAAAAATTTTGTTTGTCGGCGCAATAATCAAACAATAGTTTGCCGGCTTTTAAGCGGTTGGTATCAAACGAAAAAGTATCTAATAAAACAGCTATTTGCTGCGATGTAAACCAAGTTACACCTACTTGTTGCTGTATATAAGCCAATTTATTGTCATCGAAACTAGCCGATTTTTTTAAATACTGCACAAAACTTTCAAACGAACGGTTGTCCATAACTCCGCGCGATGTATTCGGGTAATTGTTGAAACCAGAGATATTGTTGTACGGGTTGTTCCAAACATCATCCCATTCGTTAAAACCATACATCTGTCCTTGCACTCGGTACGAATCTAACAAATACAAACCATGGTTGCTAAAATAGTCTAAAACCATACGGGTGTTGTTTCGAATGTTTAAGGAAGTGCGGTAAACTAAATAGCGGTCTTGATAAATAGAAAGCATCATTCTGCCCGAACGTAAATCAAAAAAACGGTATTTGCCCGAAGAAGAACTCATTACCTGATCATCGATCTCAACAGTGTAATAACCAAATTCAGGAATTCGTAGGAACACTTCGGCATAACCATTGTTTTGATTCCAAGTGTATCGCGGATTGTTGTTTCGAATCAATGCTCGATTATTTGTTTGGTTCGATGAAATGCTTCGTGCGGCGTTGCTATTTCGTTGGGTTCTCATTTCAGAACTAGAAGCTTCGTTTTTTAAAAGTTCGCCTTTTTTTCCGGCTTCTTGTGCAAAAGTAAGGCTGCTTAGGGCAAGTAAACAAAGAGTAATTATTTTTTTCATGATCGATAAAGTTTTTGTTCAAAAAGGTGCTTTCATGAATCGTGCCAATCTTTTGCGAATAGGCTAAATGCAAAACAACCTCTTCGGAATGAAGAGGTTGTTTGCTTATTATTTGTTCACTTTTGCTAAATATTGATCTATTGCCATGGTCATGGAAGGTGCTTCGGGGGTTGGCGCCATGATATCTACGCGCAAGCCTGCATCTTCAGCTTCTTTTTTAGTAGTGCTTCCAAAAACAGCAATTCGGGTGTTGTCTTGCACAAAATCGGGAAAGTTTTTAAACAAGGAATTGATTCCCGTTGGACTAAAAAAGCATAAAACATCGTATTTTACATCTTTTAAATCGGAAAGATCGCTCATTGCGGTTCTAAAAAATATTCCTTGTGTCCAGTTTACGCCTAAATCGTTCAGCGTTTGTGGCACATCATCGTTTAATTTATCTGATGCGGGTAATAAAAATTTATCGTCTTTAAATTTCTTTATAAGAGGCGATAAATCTCCAAAATCTTTCTGTCCCACATAAATCTTTCGTTTGCGATATACTACATATTTCTGCAAATAATATGCAATGGCTTCCGATTGGCAAAAATATTTAGTGGTTTCAGGAACTTTAAAACGCATTTCTTCTGCCACTCTAAAATAGTGATCTACCGAGTTTTTGCTCGTAAGAATTATAGAGCCAAAATTGGTCAAATCTATCTTTTGAACACGCACTTCTTTGGCGTTTACACCCTCAACGTGAATGAAAGGTCTAAAGTCAATTTTTACTTTGTATTTCTGTTGTAAATCGAAATACGGGGAGTTTTCTACTTTAGGTTCTGGCTGTGACACCAAAATTGATTTCACTTTCATATATTTTTCTGCTTTATGTTTTAGAAATAACAAACCAATGGTACATGATTATATACGGTGCTATTTCAAAGGTGCAAAGATACAAAATAAAATAAAACAAAAACTGACTAAATACTTTTTGATAATTTTTTAAGAGAAGAAGAAACAAAATGGCATTAAAAAGCACGAAAACCCCTGATACAATCCATATGAAATAATCAAATGAAAATCGGTTGTAAAACAGAATGGCTACGACAGGAAGCAGCAATAATCCTAAATAGGAACGATAACTTACCTTGACCAAATTGTATTGTTCTGCAAATTCTTCCATATTAAAACAAACCGCAATGATTTTTTCAATAAAATATTTTACTAGCACAAAAAACAAAAGAATGCTTAGAATACGCAAATAGGTAGGAAAATAACTAAGCTCAGATAAACCAGTAAGGCTTATAATGTAATGCACAAAAAGACTTAGCGATACCATTTGCACAAAAAACATACTTATGGTGAAGCCGCTTTTCATGTTGTTGGAATCGCGATACGTGGAAAGATATTTGTTCGAAAACGCCAGTTTTGCAAAATCGCTGAACCGGTTTGGAAACGTAATTCGGGTAATAACAATAGCGGCAAAGGCAGCCACAACCAGCACCGTTACCCAGTCTATCGACGAAATGTTCCTTTGTAAAAAATCTATTTCCATAACCGGCGTAAAAATACTAATTTTATATCGAATAAAACCTTCTAATTTTATTAAGAAAACTACATTTAAAAAAAAGTACATTTGCCAATAATTATTTTATGAAGCAAAACATAGTTGTAATACCCACTTTTAACGAAATTGAAAATATCGAGGATATTTTGCGCGCCGTTATGTATTTAGATACACCCATTGACGTTTTGGTGGTTGATGACAACTCACCCGATGGCACATCAGAAAAAGTATTACAAATTGCTGAAGAATTTCCCAATAGAATTTATTTAAAAAAACGCCTTAAAAAAAACGGTTTGGGCACGGCTTATGTGGCTGGTTTTAAATGGGCATTAAAACATCAATACGAATACATTTTTGAAATGGATGCCGATTTTTCGCACAACCCAGCCGATTTGATCAAACTTTTAACGGTTTGCCAAAACAATGCAGATGTTGCCATTGGCTCGCGCTACGTTAAAGGCGTCAATGTGGTAAACTGGCCCTTGAGCCGCGTGTTGCTTTCCTATTTTGCATCGGTTTATGTGCGTTTTATTACCCAAATGAATATTATGGATACCACAGCTGGTTTTATTTGCTATCATCGTTCAGTTTTAGAACAAATCAACCTTGATAAAATAAAATTTGTGGGATATGCTTTTCAAATAGAAATGAAATATCGGGCATTTTCCCGTAACTTTAAGCTGGTAGAAGTGCCTATTATTTTTACCGACCGCACCAAAGGGAAGTCAAAAATGTCTGGAAACATTATAAAAGAAGCCGTTTTGGGTGTGTTGCAATTACGATTTAAAAAACTATTTAAAACTTTATAAATGAGTACGCTGTTAATTAAAAATGGAACAATAGTAAACGAAGGAACTGTTTTCAAAGCCGATATATTAATCGAAAATGAAATGATTTCTAAAATTGATACCCAAATTACCACTGATGCCGATCAAGTGATTGATGCTACTGGTTTGCATATTTTCCCGGGTGTTATAGACGATCAGGTGCATTTTCGCGAACCCGGTTTAACACACAAAGGAAACATTGCGACTGAATCGAAAGCAGCGATTGCTGGTGGTGTCACTTCATTTATCGAACAACCAAACACGGTTCCAAACGCTGTGACTCAAGAAATTTTAGAACAAAAATATCAAATTGCTGCCGAAACTTCCTATGCCAATTATTCGTTTATGATGGGCGGAACCAACGATAATTTAGCAGAAATCTTAAAGACAAATCCGCGAAACGTGGCCGGAATTAAACTTTTTTTAGGATCATCTACCGGTAATATGTTGGTTGATAACGAAGAAGTGCTTGAAAAAATCTTTTCATCAACCAAAATGCTTATCGCAGTGCATTGCGAAGACGAGCAAACCATTCGCGAAAACCTTGCAAAAGCAAAACAGCAATTTGGAGAAGACATTCCCGTAAGCCAACATCCGGTGATTCGCAGCGCCGAAGCTTGTTATAAATCATCATCAAAGGCAATTGAATTGGCTAAGAAAACAGGCGCACGTTTGCATATTTTTCACATCAGCACCGGTATAGAAACCGATTTGTTTAGAAACGACATTCCTTTGGAAGAAAAAATGATTACTGCCGAAGTTTGTGTGCATCATTTATTATTTTCAGATGAAGATTACCAAACCAAAGGCAATTTCATTAAATGGAATCCGGCAGTGAAATCGGCAGCAGACCGTGAAAAAATCTGGGAGGCTTTGTTAGACGATCGTATCGATGTGATTGCAACGGATCACGCGCCTCACACTTTAGAAGAAAAATCACAGAAGTATGCACAAGCACCATCGGGTGGACCTTTGGTTCAGCATTCATTGATAACCATGATAGAATTTGCCAAAGCAGGTAAAATTTCATTGGAAAAAGTGGCTCAAAAAATGATGCATAATCCGGCAATTTTGTTTAAAATTGAGAAAAGAGGTTTTGTAAAAGAAGGCTTTTTTGCCGATTTGGCTTTGGTGGATCTTAACGCAGACCAATGGATGGTTACCAAAGAAAATGTTGTAGCAAAATGCGGTTGGTCGCCTTTAGAAGGAAAAACGTTTACCACAAAAGTTGTATCCACTATTCTAAACGGTAATGTGGTAATGGAAAATGGTATCATTAGCGAAAAACGCTTTGGTAAACGATTGTTATTCAACAGATAATTATGAAAAATCTAATTTCAATATTTTTATTAATCCTTTTGGTTAGCTGTTCAAACACCGAACAAGCGGTTATTCCACAAGATAAAATGGTCGATGTGATTTATGACCTCACCGTTTCATCAAGTGCCCGAAACACAGCAAACCGAAGAGATACTTTGCAATATGTGGTATCGTATGAACAAATATTAAAAAAACACGGCATTGATAGTTTGCAATTTGTAAAGGCACAAAAAGCCTATCAACAAAACCCCGAACTTTACACGGCAATTTACGATTCGGTGATTCATCGGCTTCAAAAACAATTAGAAGAAGTGCGAAAAACAAAGCCTGCAGAAGAAGAACAAATAGCGCCGGTGGTGAATTTCAAAGAAATTCCATTTTCAAGAAGAAAAAATCAATAATTAGAAAGCTGCATTTTTTGTAGCTTTCTTTAGTTTTGAAAAATGTATATTTGCAAAAAAATAATTTAAAATGAAAAATTTAGTAGAAGAACTACGTTGGCGAGGACTGGTTCACGACATGATGCCTGGAACAGAAGAACAATTAACAAAAGAATCTACTACCGCATATATAGGTTTCGACCCAACATCAGATTCCTTACACATTGGAAGCTTAGTGCCCATTATTTTGCTGAAACATTTACGAGATTTCGGTCATAAACCAATTGCTTTAGTGGGCGGTGCAACCGGAATGATTGGTGATCCATCAGGCAAATCAGATGAAAGAAACTTATTAGATGAGGCTACGCTTACAAAAAATGTAAACGGCATTAAAGCTTTATTATCACGTTTTTTAGATTTTGATGCAAAAGATGAAAATGCCCCGGTTTTGGTGAATAATTATGATTGGATGAAAGACTTTTCGTTCATTGCATTTGCACGCGATGTAGGGAAGCGAATTACCGTAAACTATATGATGGCAAAAGATTCGGTAAAAAAACGTTTTGAAAGCGATGGTGCCGGAATGAGTTTTACCGAATTTACCTACCAATTAATCCAAGGATACGATTTTTACCATTTAAACAAAGAATACAACTGTTTGTTGCAAATGGGCGGAAGCGATCAGTGGGGAAATATAACCACCGGAACCGAATTGGTGCGCCGCATGAATGTTGACAATGAAGAGCGTTCTAAGGCGTATGCAATGACTTGCCCTTTAATTACAAAAGCAGACGGTTCTAAATTTGGAAAAAGCGAAGGCGGAAATGTATGGTTGACAGCAGATAAAACTTCTGTTTATAAATTCTATCAATTTTGGTTGAATACATCGGATGAAGATGCGGAAAAATACATTAAGATTTTTACATTTTTATCGAAAGAAGAAATCGAAAAAATAGTTGCAGAACATAACGAAACACCTCATTTACGTCCATTGCAAAAACGTTTGGCGAAAGAAGTAACCGTTTTTGTGCACTCTGAAGAAGCATTTGAAAACGCTGTGAAAGCATCAAATATTTTGTTTGGAAACGCATCGGCTAACGATTTAAAAGCCTTAGATGCCCCAACTTTTTTAGAAGTTTTCGATGGTGTTCCACAAGCAGAGCTATCAATGGAAGATTTAAAAGCAGGGATTGATATCGTTGAAGTTTTAAACGCAAAATCGGGCTTTATGAAGTCAAACGGAGAAGCAAGACGCGCTTTAGCAGAAAACGCAATCTCGGTGAACCGTGAAAAAGTGCAAGAAGGTTTTAATTTATCAACAAACGATTTAATCAACAATCAGTTTATTTTGTTGCAAAAAGGAAAGAAAAATTACTTTGTTTTGAATGTGAAATAAATTATATAAAAAAAAGCTGCTTTTATTAGCAGCTTTTTTTTGTACCTAGAACTATCCCTATAAATGCGCAGTTACAAACTTTTCTTCGTTTTCTGTAACAACTTTGGTTAAACCGTAAGAAGCTAAAGCTTTCATAGCTTTATCCCATTTTTTGCCGCTCAAAGCAGCTTGTTCTTTTAAAGAGCTTAGTGCCAATTTATTTTCGTTTTTCTCTAAAATAGCAAGAATAATTTTTTCTTCATCGGTTAATTCATAAGCCGGTGCTGCTTTTTCTGGGCGCATTTGTGGGAAAAACAACACTTCTTGTATCGAAGGATTATTAGTTAAAAACATAATCAATCGATCCATGCCTATGCCCAAACCACCCGTTGGTGGCATTCCGAATTCTAAAGCACGCAAGAAATCTTCGTCGATGAATTGTCCGGCTTCGTCGTCGCCTTTTTCAGACAATTTCAATTGCTCTTCAAAACGCTCACGCTGATCAATTGGATCGTTCAATTCGGAATACGAATTGGCGATTTCTTTACCGCAAACCATCAATTCAAAACGCTCTGTTAACTCTGGATTTTCACGATGTTCTTTTGTTAAAGGCGACATTTCCTTTGGATAATCGGTAATAAATGTAGGTTGAATATAATTTCCTTCACATTTCTCACCAAAAATTTCATCAATCAATTTTCCTTTACCCATTGTATCATCAACTGCAATTCCCATGTTTTTAGCAGCTTCGCGAATTTCGTCTTCGGTTTTTCCATCAATATCAAAACCAGTAAAATCAATAATCGCTTGGCGCATAGTTACGCGTTTGTACGGTGCTTTAAAATCTATTTCGTGTGCTCCGAAAGTCGCTTTGCTGGTTCCGTTCACAGCAATGGCACAATGTTCCAATAATTGCTCGGTAAAATCCATCATCCAGTTGTAATCTTTATAGGCAACGTAGATTTCCATTGCTGTAAATTCCGGATTATGGGTTCTGTCCATTCCTTCGTTTCGGAAATTTTTAGAAAACTCGTAAACGCCTTCAAATCCACCAACAATTAAACGTTTTAAATACAATTCGTTGGCAATACGCATGTACAAAGGAATGTCTAAAGCATTGTGATGTGTTACAAACGGACGCGCCGCTGCACCACCAGGAATCGACTGTAAAACCGGGGTGTCAACTTCTAAATAGCCACGATCGTTGAAAAACGAGCGCATAGCATTGTATAATTTGGTGCGTTTTATAAAAATCTCTTTATTTTGTGGGTTTACAATTAAATCTACATAACGCATGCGGTAACGCAACTCTGGATCAGTAAAGGCATCAAACACATTACCTTCGTCATCGGTTTTTGGCAATGGCAACGGGCGCAAGGTTTTAGAAAGAATTGAAAATTTTTCAACGCGAATACATTTTGCACCTACTTGTGTGGTAAATAATTCGCCTTCAATCCCAATAAAATCACCTAAATCGGTCAATTTTTTAAAAACGGTGTTGTATAATGTTTTGTCTTCGCCGGTACAAATCACATCACGGTTTAAATACAACTGTATTCTGCCTTCTTGATCTTGAATTTCTGCAAAACTGGCTTTACCTTGATCGCGTACACTCATTAATCTGCCGGCAGTTACAACCTTCTTGCCTTCTTCAAAAGTGTCCTTTATCTGTTTCGATGTATGATTTACCGGAAACAAATTAGCGGGATAAGGATTGATGCCAAGTGCTCGTAACTTGCTCAATTTTTCTCTTCTGATGATTTCTTGTTCTGAAAGTTGCATAAAAATTAAAATTTCTTTATTTAATCTGCAAAATTAATTATTTTTTGTTTTTTGATACCAATTTCTTTGAATCTTTTTTAAGATAAAGGTTGATTATATTTGATTAAATTTGACTAAAATTTTCAACGAAATGAATAAACAAGTTCAAATACAAGATTTAGGTTTAAAAGATTATAAGGATACTTGGGACTACCAAGAGGATTTATTTCAAAATATCCTGAATCTAAAGTCGCAAAACCGTAAAAATGAACATGCTATACAACCTACACCGAATTACCTTTTATTTGTGGAACATCCGCATGTATATACCTTAGGAAAAAGTGGAGATTTAGCGCATTTGTTGTTAAATGAAGAACAATTGGCACAGAAAAATGCCACTTTTTATAAAATAAACAGGGGAGGAGATATCACATATCACGGTCCTGGGCAAATTGTGGGGTATCCTATTTTAGATTTAGATAATTTTTTTACCGATATTCACAAATATTTACGTTTTTTGGAAGATGTAATCATTAAAACCATTGCCGATTACGGGTTGAAAGGCGAACGCAGTGAAGGAGAAACAGGAGTGTGGTTAGATGTTGGTACTCCTTTTGCCCGCAAAATTTGTGCAATGGGTGTGCGTGCTTCGCGTTGGGTAACTATGCATGGTTTTGCTTTAAATGTAAATACCAATTTGGGATATTTTGATCATATCATACCGTGTGGCATCCGTGGAAAAGCAGTAGCTTCTTTAAACGTAGAATTGGGAGTGGAAAAAGTAGATGAAGAAGCCGTAAAACAAAAAATTGTGTATTATTTTAAAGAACTTTTTGAAGCCGAGTTTGTATAATATAATAAGGAGTGAAATTTCACTCCTCATTTATTCAAATCCAAAACCAATTGTTCCGGTAATAAGCGAAATGTTTTGCGGTGGTATTTGCAAGGGCCGTATTCCAAAATAGCTTCTCGATGTTTTTTAGTAGGATAACCCATATTTTTATCCCAACCATACATAGGGAATTCTTCGTGCAGTTGTAACATATATTCATCGCGATATGTTTTAGCTAAAATAGACGCAGCCGCAATACTTAAATATTTACTATCACCTTTAATAATAGTAGCGTGCGGAATTTCTTTATATGGTTTAAAGCGATTGCCATCAACAATAATAAAGTCGGGTTCAAAATGTAATTGCCCAACGGCTAAGTGCATCGCTTTGATTGATGCATTTAAAATATTAATTTCATCAATAACATCCTCGTAAACATGCGCAATACGAAAGCAGTCACTGTGTTTTTCAATAAAATGTCTTAATTGATTTCTAGAATTTATTGATAATTTCTTAGAGTCATTAATTAATTCACTCTCTAATTCCGGATTGATAAGTATTGCAGCAGCAGTAACCGGACCAGCCAAACAGCCTCTGCCAGTTTCATCAGTTCCAACTTCGTATTTTAAGCCGCTAAACGTTTTTAATAACATAACAGAATGTTAAATATTACAATAATTTGATAAAAATGAAAAGATTACAACAAAATTACATAAATTTGAAATGTTAAACGTATTATGATTAATATTAAAATATAATGAAAAATAAAATTACAAAGTTGTTTTTGGCTTTATTAGCATTTTCGTTAGGTAACGCAAATGTGCAAGCACAAGAGGAGCAAAGAATGCCTGATTATGTTCTAAAAGCTACAAATATTGAGTACTTAAAAAAGTTTGCTCAGGAAAAAGCAATGGAATATGAGGTGAATTATCAAAAGGCAGTAGAGATAGCAAGGAGTGAAGGGAAACCTATTTCTGGTGAAAAAGACGGCAATGCTTTTGCTCTATTTGGCTACGATGAAGAAACAGGAGGGCTAATCTATAATACT
Source organism: Flavobacterium sp. CBA20B-1 (assembly GCF_028473145.1). Taxonomy (NCBI): domain Bacteria; kingdom Pseudomonadati; phylum Bacteroidota; class Flavobacteriia; order Flavobacteriales; family Flavobacteriaceae; genus Flavobacterium; species Flavobacterium sp. CBA20B-1. The sequence goes on along the minus strand of NZ_CP092370.1, from coordinate 1,399,443 downwards.
ACATATAATGTAGAAGGGTCTGAAAATATGTATTTTAATAATTCAGCTGTCGCTAGTTCTTTACAAACAGCTAATGCTAAGCCGCTACATGCTGCTGGTATTGAAGGTGCAGGAATGATTACTGGAGTTTGGGACGGTGGTGCTGGCTTACCAAATCACGTAGCTTTCACAGGGGGGCGTTATCAAATAAAAAATAACGCCAATAATGGATCTAGTGCAGAGGGAAGATCTCATGCTGCTCACGTAGCAGGTACTGTTGCTGCAGGAGAATTTGGAGATAATACAGCAAAAGGATTTGCTTACGAGGCGATAATACATGCATATAACGGCATAAATGTTAATGATATCCCTGCTATGACTAGTGCTGCAACTACATTGGTTAATCCTATCTATGTGTCTAATCACTCTTACGGTCTTAATTTTTCACAATCAGGTGCATCAGCATCAATTTTTGGTCAATATAATTCACGAGCTAGAGATTATGATGAATTAGCCAATAATGCACCTTATTATACGATAGTATTCGCCGCAGGAAATGATAGAGATGCTAATTTTAATCCATCTCAACCAAATGGTAAAGATTTATTAAGTCAAGCAGGGGTTTCTAAAAATATAGTTGTAGTTGCTGCTACTCAAGGTACAGAAGATTTTTCAGGAATTACGGGGGCAACGTCTGTTGTTAGTGTAGCAGGCGTAGGGCCATTTATGTCTAGTTTTAGTAACTACGGTCCAACAGATGATTTTAGAATTAAACCTGATATTTCGGCAAAAGGTGTAAATGTGAAGTCTACTGATAATTCTGGGCTGGCGGATACCTCTATTAAAAGCGGTACATCAATGGCTGCTCCAGCAGTAACGGGTGTGTTTACTTTGTGGCAAGGTTATCATAACGAAGTTAGAACAAAGTATATGAAATCGGCATCTGTTCGCGCGTTGATGGCGCATACTGCCAGAGAAACAGGACCGTCAGTAGGACCTGATTTTATGTTTGGTTGGGGGCTGATTGATGCGGCAAAAGGCGTAGAGATTATAGATGAAGCAAAAGCTGGTACCGCTATATTTGAAGAGTTTGAGATTGCGCAAGGAACAACTTTTGAGTATGAGTTTTCTTATGATGGAGTAGAACCATTGGTTGCTACAATTGCATGGAATGATCCTGCAGGTACGGTAACGCCAAGTTCAACATCTAATTTAAACATAAAAAAACTAGTGAATGATTTGGATTTGCGATTAATCAATATGGATACAAATCAAACCTATTATCCTTGGTCATTAGTTCAAAACATGGGGATTTCGCATACGTCATCTAATATAGCAACTCGTCTTGTGGATAATGCTAGAGATAATATTGAAAAAATTGAACCACAAAATGCAGCAGCAGGTAATTACAAATTAATTGTTTCGCATAAAGGTACACTACAAGGAGGTATGCAAGAGTACTCATTAATTATTTCTGGAGCTGGAGGAATTATGCCTGCAACTGATGGTACAGTTTCTTTAGAAAATGAAGTATTGAACAACCTGACGCTTTATCCAAACCCTGTTAATACACAATTAAATATTGAAGGTGATTTGCAAACGCTTAAAAATGCTAATATTGCTATATTTGATGTAAGTGGTAAAAAAGTGAAAGAATTTAATATGGAATTTACTACAAATAATGTAAATCTAGATGTATCTGAATTAAACACTGGAATTTATATGATTAAGATTTCAAAAGAGAATATCCAACAAAGCTATAAGTTCATTAAAAAATAATTATTAGCTATTGTTTTAAATAGAAGAGAGAATTGTTACAACAATTCTCTCTTTTTTATGTGTTAAAAATTTGTTATTATATAAAAAAGGATTAGTTTTGTACTTAAACTAATTCAAATTAAATTAATATGAGATCAAAGTTTACTTGGATTTTAACTCTGTTCTTTGCTTTAATGATGCAAGTAGGTTTTGCACAAAAGCAAGTGACTGGAGTTGTAAGGACAGAATACGGTGACCCAATTCCCGGGGCTACTGTAATGATAGTTGGTACTAAATTAGGTACTGATACAAATTTAGAAGGGGAATATACATTATCACTTAAAAAGGGCGATAGAATTCAAGTAAATTACGAAGGATATAAGCCCGCAACCGTTACCGTTTCAGATTCAAACATCTTAAACGTAACTTTAATTGAAGCCGATTTTACAGATTTAGGCCCTGGTTTAGTTGTTGATATTTACAGAACAACATCTAAAGAAGAAAACGCTAATGCAGTATCCTCTGTAACTTCTAAGACAATTGAAGGTCGTCCTAATGCTTCGATTATTCAAACATTACAAGGTCAGGTGCCTGGTTTGAACATTATGACAGGTTCTGGTCAACCCGGTGCTACGAGTCAGGTTACATTACGTGGTCCTGGATCAATTAATGGTTCAACAGAACCTTTGTATGTAATCGATGGTATTCCAATGTCATCAAATCGTTTCCGTTCATTGAACCCTAACGAAATTGATCGTGTGGATATTTTGAAGGATGCTGGTGCAACAGCTATCTACGGTAACCGTGGAGCAAATGGTGTAATTGTTATTACCACTAAAAGAGGTTCTTTTGAATCTGATTTAAGTATCCGATATATCGGAACTACTGGGGTTTCATCTATTCAAAGAAACCAGTATAACTTGATGAATACTGCAGAGTATGATGATTTCGTTCGTACTGCAAGAGGTTATTATCCAGGTATTGGTTCTAATTTAACAGCTGCTCAGCGAGCTATCGATACTAAATGGACGGATGTATTCTTTAACGATGCTATTCAACAAACGCATACTGTTACTTTTAGTGCTGGTGCTAAAAACCTTTCAACGTTTACATCAGTAGGTTACTCTGAATTTGGAGGTATTTTGAAAAATACTGATTTAAAGCGTTTCAACTTAAGAACGAATTTAGATGGTAAAAATAATTCAGGAAGATTAACTTATGGTACTACTTTTAATGCAAATTATTCAAAATCAAACATGGAAAATTCTGCAGGTAGTAATGGTGTAAACCAAAATTACTTTTTAGGTGCATTTCAATCTTTACCATATTTGAATCCAAACAACTACTCAAATGGCTTTAATTTGTATGATGACTATAGAAATGGACGTGTCGGTATATCTGACGGTATGCCTTTATTCTTGTTAGATAAATTAAATACTACTGGTTTTGGTCAAAATGAGTTAAAATTATTAGTTAATGGTAATATTTCTTATAAATTAAGCGATCACTTTAAATTATCTAATCAATCAGGTGTAGATTACCAAAATATCAATCAAAACAGTTGGACGAGATATGATGCTTTTAATGAGTATTTATTTGGTGTCCCACAGAATAGAGAGTTTTTTGGACGTGTTGGTGATATCAAAGAAGAGCGTATGATTTTTACAACAAATACAAATTTACGTTATGAAAATACCTTTAATGAGGTACATAAAGTAACAGCTGCGGCATTTGTAGAATATGTAAAAGCACACTTTAGATCAAGTAGTATCAGTAAACAAGGTTTTGATCCGATCTTTTGGTCAGATGGTGGTTATACCGGTTGGGTAGGTAGTGCAGTTAATTATCAATTATATGCTCCGACAGCTGGTTTATCTAGACAAGATGCAGGTTTGTTCTCATATTTTGGAACAGCTAGTTACGACTATGACAGACGTTATGGTTTAGATGCTACAATTCGTCGTGATGCTTCTTTCCGTTTTACAGATGATAACCGTTGGGGAACATTCTGGTCAGTGGCAGGACGTTGGAATATTAGCAATGAAGCTTTTATGAAAGATTCTGCTATCAATACTCTAAAATTAAGAGGTTCATATGGTACATCTGGTAACCAAGATATCTTGAATACTGGTTTATTTGGTGCTGCTCATTTATATGACACACGTTATGCTTCAGGTGTTGGTTATAATGAAGAGTTGGGCTTAGCTTTAACTGGTTTACCTAATAGAAACTTACAATGGGAAGTTATTACGCAAGCAAATATTGGTGTAGATTTTGGTGTATGGAATAATCGTTTAAGAGGTAGTGTAGATGTGTATAGAAAACAAACAGATGATTTGTATCTTGATACACCAATTTCTGCGATTAACGGATCTTCTACAATCAATGCAAACTTTGGTTCTATGAAAAATGATGGTGTTGAAGTAAACATTGCAGGGGATTTGATTCGTAAAGATGAAACAAATACTAAGTTAACTTTGAGATTAGTTGGTGCTTATAACAAAAACGAAGTGTTAGAAATTCCAACTGAAGATGGTACTTATTGGGACGGAAGTCTAGTAGGTTACCGTGAAGGACACATGTTTAATGAATTTTATATGGCAGAATATCTAGGAATTAATCCTGATAACGGTAACATGATGTTCCGTAGTAGAGATGGTGGTGTTACAGAAGAGCCAAATGATGGAGATTTCCAATGGTTAAATAAATCTGCAATGCCAATTTATCAAGGTGGTTTTGGATTAGACTTTACACATAAGGGCTGGTTCTTAACAGCTGACTTTACTTATGCACTAGATGCATGGAGATACGATAATGAGTATTATTTCTTTACAGCACCTACTTTGATTAAACAAAATAATTTAACGAATGATTTACGTGATTATTGGACACCTGATAACAGAGATGCAAGTTTCCCTGCATTAACAGGATCGAATTTCTCTTACGGTTCAGGTTCATCATTCTATTTACAAGATGCATCTTACCTAAGATTAAGATTCGTAACGTTAGGTTACAACTTTAATCCTAAAGATCTTGGTTTTATGAAGTTGAGTGGTTTAAGAGTTTTTGCACAAGCTGAGAACTTATACACTTGGACTAAATGGAGAGGATGGGATGCTGAAAGTTCAAGATCTGTTGATTATGGACAATATCCAACACCAAGAACAGTTTCTTTCGGTGTAGAAGTTCAATTTTAATAATAAATGATTATGAGAAAAATATTTTTAACTGCATTGTTAGCATCTGCTTTTTTAGCAGGTTGTTCCGATGCTTACGATATAGAGCAGGCTGGAGTTGTTACTGAAGAAAGCGATGTTTTTAGAGATGCAAATGATATTGGTAAGGGTTTAAGATATGTATACGCACAATTTCCTGGCGAGTCTGAAATAAATTTTGATTCTTATTTTACAGATGAATTAGGTGTGGGTGTTGGAAATGCCGGACAAGGTATTAACGACGGTAGCTATACATTTTTATTACAAGCCGGAAATGACGATGTCCAAGCGATTTGGGGAAGTTATTACGGAGTAGTTAACCGTGTAAACAGAATACTTAGTCGTATCGATGAAATGCTGTTACTCCCTGATGCTGAAACTGCTGAGCTTAAACAGCATAAGGCACACGCATTAGTTCTTAGAGCGTACTGTCATTATAAGTTATTTGCATTTTTTACTCCTGACTATACCAATCCTAATGGTTTGTCTGTAATAAAGTTTGACTTTTTACAAACAGATGATTATACACGTTTTGAGAAACGATCTACTGTAGCAGAAATCGTTGCTTTTATTGAAAAAGATATTGCAGATGCTAAAGCACTTGTTGTAAATACTGATGGTACTCCGGGAAATATTTCTCCTGGTGGAAACATGTCAGGTAGTGGTTATGTAACTAATGAAATGGTTGAATCTATTTTGATAAAAATGTATTCGATGTTGCAAACTGCTGACTCTTATAATAAATTAGAAATATCTTTCAACAAGGTAGCCGCTAACAAATCTATAGCAGATGTAATTACTTATATCGGTATGTTTGGTGAGAGTGCATCAGGTGCTGATTTTAATGAAGGAATTTTTAAATTAAATAGGGTTTCAACTCAAGGAACAGTGCAATCTGGTGTAGCATCTGCATGGTATCCTGCTGAAGTTGGAGAGGCTCCATATATGGAAATGGGACGTTCATTATATAATGAATTAGATAAATTAGAGCCAGCAAAACAAGGAACACCATATAGTTCTGATAGATTAGAAGCACGTTATTTAGTTAACGTATTTAATACTTCCCAAGTGGCAACTAATTATGCTTCTTTATCACAAGATCAATATCGAGCAAACGATTTGCTATATATTGGCAAATATTCTGGAATTCCGAATAGACCTTTAATGAATAGTCTTTGGATGTTCCGTTTTACTGATATGTTGTTGTCTCTAGCGGAAAAGCGTGCTTTTGAAGGACAGCTTACAGGTACAGTTGCTCTTAATGATTTCAGTAATGTGGAGTCAATTATCTACAACATTCGTGTAAATAGAAATTTAAGTATGGATAGTACACCTTTGTCTATGCCAACAAATTTTTCAACACAACAAGCGGCTTTCGCTCGTATTTTAGAAGAGCGTAGAGTAGAGTTTGCTTTTGAAGGACATCGCTACTTAGACATGAAGCGTTTGGGTGTTCGTGCAGGTTCTCCTGGATTTGTACGTGATCCACAAGATTGTGCTTCTACAAATGCTTGTAACTTACCTGCAACTAGCACGAAGTTAACAATGCCAATTCCTAGATCGGAAATGGTTTCAAACCCTAATATGGTTCAAAACCCTGGTTATTAATCGGTAGTTTTTGATAGTAAATATAAAAGAGATGCTTTTGCATCTCTTTTTTTGTTATGATAGTTGCTAAAAAAATGTACTTTTGTGTAAAATTTGCATTATGCGTTTTCTTTTGGTTTTTATCATCTTTTTTTCGGTACACTGCAATGCACAAGTGCGAAAATTCGATAAAAAAATAAAATCGGGTACTACTTTAAGTACCAATAAAATAGATAATACTTCTGTGAGTAGGTTTTCTTCCATGAATTTACCTGCAAATGATTCTATAAAGATTAAAAAAATCATTACTAAAACTGGTGATACGGTGGCGCCTATCGATCAGTACAAAATTTTCAATGAAATAAATGGTACTTCTAATTTTGATACCATCCTCAACATTAAAAAGCAATATCAATTCAACTACTTGCGCAAAGATCTTTTTGGATTGTTACAGTTTAATAACGACGGTCAAACTTTTCAAGAATTAAACCCCAACCTTTTATCGGTTAATAATATCATCAATATGGGGTTTAACGCTAGACGGTTTTCATACCTTAACAAAGAAGATATTAGCTATTATAGGGTGCCAACACCTGCCTCTGAATTAATGTACCGCAGTGTTACTGGAAAAGGGCAAAACTTAGATGCATTAATCACTATGAATGTTTCAGAACAGTTGAATTTTTTTTTAGGATACCGAGGTTTGCGCTCACAAGGTAGATATGTAAACCAACTTACATCAAACGGTAATTTTAGAATCGGATCGAGCTATTTTACTAAAAACAAACGTTATCAATTTAAAAATCATATCACTTTTCAGGATATTTCTAATGAAGAAAATGGCGGTTTGGTTTTTGTTAATGATTTTGAATCTTCTAATGAGCCTTTTAACAACCGAGAAACGCTTCGGGTGCAAATTGCTGATGGAAAATCACTTTTTAAAGGTTTACGAGGATATTTCGACCACAGTTTTCAAATTAATAAGTCAGAAAATAACAAAGCGTTATTGCGTCACCAGCTTACTTATGAATATTTTTCAAATACCTACCAACAAGTTAATACCAATCCTTTTAATAGCAACACTCCTTATTTTGGCTCTTCTTTTGCATCAAGCATCTATGATAAAGTACGTCACACTCGGTTTGAAAACACCTTTGATTTAGCTTTTGATTCAAAAAAAATAGGTCTGTTTGCTATAAGCGCAGGTGTTTATCATTTTAATCATAGGTATCAATCAATCGTTTTTGATGAGTTTAACAATAAAATTCCCAATCAATTAATTGATGATATTATCACGGTTGGCGGCTCGTATTTGTTGAATAAAGAAAAAATAGTAGCCGATGCTTCTTTTAAACAATCAGTAGTGGGAAGATCTTTAACCGATTTTAAAATCAATGCAGCTTTTAATTTGAACGAAAACTACGGATTACAAGCATATTATCGTTTAGAAAGCAGCATTCCCGATTATACTTATCAGTTTTTTCAAAGTGGATACATTGGTTTGAACTGGTTGAATGATTTTTCGAATGAAAAAATCAGTACATTAAACGCCAAAATTCATTCGCCTTGGATTGATATCGAAGGAACTTATCAGCTCACTACCGATAAATTATATTTTAGTAATGATGCGCTGACTTTAAACCAAAACGGAAGGTTTCAACAATTATTAGTTTCACCCAAGCAATACGGTAAAACGATTAATTACTTTATGATTAAAGGGCAAAAGGAGTTTGCATTTGGCAAATGGGCATTAGACAACACCGTTATGTTTCAGCAAGTAATTCAAGAAGATGCCATTTTGAATGTTCCGCAAATAGTTACCCGAAACACCGTATATTTTCAAGATTTTGCGTTTAAAAAAGCATTGTTTTTTCAAACAGGTATCACTTTTAACTATTTCACAAAATATTATGCCAATGAATACCATCCGGTTTTAGGTGATTTTATAGTGCAGAACCAAGTAAAAGTGGGTAATTTTCCCATGTTTGATTTTTTCTTAAATGCCAAAATAAAAACCGCACAGATTTATATCAACATCGATCATTTCAATTCGATGCTAACTGGTTACAACTATTACAATACACCTACATATCCTTACCGCGATTTAACTTTTAGATTGGGCATGAAATGGAATTTCTTTAATTAAAAAGTTGAGCAATACCACTTTTTTCGTTTCTAAGCATTGTTGTATCTTTGCACAAATAATTGATGATGAATTACGCAAAAAATATATTAGAAACCATTGGAAACACGCCTTTGGTACAGTTAAACCACATTGTGAAAGATTTGCCGTGCAAGGTTTTTGCAAAAGTAGAATATTTCAATCCCGGGCATTCATGTAAAGACCGTATGGCTTTGCAAATGGTGGAAGATGCAGAAGCAGATGGGCGTTTAAAACCGGGAGGAACCATTATTGAAGGTACTTCTGGAAACACAGGAATGGGCTTGGCTTTGGCAGCTATTGTAAAGGGATACAAACTAATTTGTGTGATTACCGATAAACAATCAAAAGAAAAGATGGATATTTTGCGTGCTGTTGGTGCAAAGGTTGTGGTTTGTCCTACCGATGTGGAACCAACCGATCCGCGCTCTTATTATTCCGTTTCTAAACGCTTGTCAGAAGAAACACCAAACTCTTGGTATGTAAACCAATACGATAATCCATCGAACACAAAAGCAAATTACATGCAAACAGGTCCTGAAATTTGGAATCAAACCAATGGAAAAATCACTCATTTTATTGTAGGTGTTGGTACAGGAGGAACTATTTCGGGAGTTGGAAAGTATTTGAAAGAGCAAAATCCGAATGTAAAAGTTTGGGGTGTGGATACCTATGGTTCGGTTTTTAAAAAATACCACGAAACCGGAATTTTCGACGAAAATGAGGTGTATTCGTATGTTACAGAAGGTATAGGCGAGGATATTTTGCCTAAAAACGTGAATTTTTCAGTAATTGACCATTTTACAAAAGTAACCGATAAGGATGCTGCTGTATATTGCAGAAAACTAGCTTTAGAGGAAGGAATTTTTGTAGGAATGTCGTCAGGTTCGGCAATTAAAGGTTTGCTGCAGATGAAGGATCAGTTAAAACCCGATGATGTGGTGGTGGTTTTGTTTCACGATTCAGGTTCTAGATATATTGCTAAGATTTTTAATGATGATTGGATGCAGGAACGCGGTTATCTTGATGAACAGTTGAAAACGGCAGAAGACTTAGTTAACAAAAACCACAAACCATTTGTGGTGGTACGTACAGAAGAATTAGTCAGCCATGCAGTTGACAGAATGCGAACCCATAAAATAGCCCAAATTCCGGTGATGGATGCATCAGGTTTTGTAGGCTCGTTAAACGATTCTGATTTGTTGCAAGCGTATGTTGAAAACCCTGAAATTGCAGAAAAACCCATTAAAGAAATTATGGGCAAGCCTTACAAAGTTGTTTCAAAAGACACAACAATTCAAGAGGTATCAAAATTAATCAACCAAGACCATCAAGCAGTTTTGGTAACTCTTGAAAACGGAAAGCACCATATCATCACCAAATACGATATCATTAATTCCATTCAATAATAAAACCTTCAAAGGAACTGTATCAGGCAGTTCCTTTTTTAATTTTTTATGTGTTGATAATTAGGAGTTTCCAAATTAATCTACTATATTTATAAAAAGCTTTTTATTATGAAAGAAGACTTTTTACATTATGTGTGGAGATTCAAAAAGCTACATATTACGTCACTAAAAACGGTACAAAACAACAATATTGTCATTAAGAATTTCGGATTGTATTTAGGAACAGAAGGCCCCGATTTTTTTAATGCACAAGTCTATATTGATGGGCAATTATGGGCAGGGAATATAGAAATGCACGTAAATGCCTCGGATTGGTATGTGCATCATCATGAAATCGATCCGGCGTATCAAAATGTGATTCTTCATGTGGTTTGGAACAACGATATTTCTGTGGTAAACAAAGCGGGCAAAGAACTGCCTACTTTGGTTTTGAAAGATTATGTGAATGAGGATGTTTTCAAAGCATACCATCAATTCAATGCCAATCCGCAGTATATTTTTTGCGAAGATTATATGCATCATTTCAATAGCTTTGATTGGATTATTTGGAAAGAAAAGTTGATGGTGGATCGTTTAGAGCAATTCTCTAACCGTATTGTTGCAGAATTAAAGCAAACAAATAACAATTGGGAAGAAGCTTTTTACCGCTTGTTGCTTCGGAACTTTGGATTGAATGTAAACAATGAAAATTTTTACGAGATTGCCAAAAATTTACCATTAAAAATCATTCGGAAAGAACAAACACATCCCATTCATTTAGAAGCTTTGTTTTTGGGTACGGCCAATTTATTGTCGGTTGATACGGAAGATTTTTACTTGCAAACGCTGCAAAAAACATATCATTTTTTAAAGCAGAAATATCATTTAAAACAAACCGCAACACCGCCTACTTTTTTTAAGTTGCGACCCGATAATTTTCCAACGATACGGCTGGTTCAGTTTGTTGCATTTTTATTTAATCAACCTTTTTTGTTTAATTTAATTCGCAACCCAGAAACCATTTGCACCAACAATCATCTCTTAGGTGCAAGTGTGTCTGATTATTGGAAATCACATTACGTGTTTGGAAAAGAACATGCTGTGCACAACAAAACCATTTCGGAATCGTTTTATAATTTATTGTTGGTAAATACCATTTTGCCTTTTCAATATGTATATCATCAACAATTAGGAACCGATGTTTTGGAAGAAGTTTTGCAACATTATCAGTCAATAGCAGCCGAAAAAAACAGCACAATTGATTTATTTAAAAAATTAAAAGTATCAGTAGAATCTTCTTTAGACAGCCAAGCATTATTGCATTTAAAGAAAAATTACTGCGATGCACGGCGCTGCTTAAGTTGTGAAGTGGGCATTAAGTTAATGAATCGATAAATGAAATTTCAATTACCTTATTTAAATAATAAACAGCGTATAACAATTTTTGTTTTTGCACTCCTTATCGTGTTGTTGCAGGTTGTTTTATCTATTTTACCCAATTCTTTTTCAGGGAAAGATACGGTGAAATATGAAATCGATGAAACCACTCAGAAAAACATTGATAGCTTAAAAGCTATTGCCTTAAAGAAATACGAGCAGCAACCCTTTAACCCAAATTATATCAATGATTATAAAGGATTTAAACTGGGAATGACCACCGCAGAGATTGATAAATTAGTGGCTTTTCGGGCACAAGGTAAATATGTAAATTCGGCCGCAGAATTTCAGCAAGTTACAGGTGTTTCAAATGAATTACTTGGCAAAATGGCACCTTATTTTAAGTTTCCGGAATGGACGCAAAAAAAGCAAACCGCTGTTCAGAATCCGCAAAAAGAAGTGTTTAAGAAAATTGATCTCAACAAAGCAAGTAGCCAAGAGTTAGTTGCGTTAAAAGGGATTGGCGATTATTATGCAAATGTTTTAATTGCCGAACGGGAGAAATTAAACGGTTTTGTGCATATCAATCAAATCGATTTTATAAAAGGTTTACGACCCGAAACGGTAAAATTATTAAAACAGCAAGTTTTTGTATCACGGGTTAAAAACATCAACAAAATAAATGTGAATACCGCAAGTAAAGAGCAATTGGCTACCATTCCTTACATATCCACTTATGTGTCTCGAGAAATAGTGGTATTGCGCAGCAAACAAAACGAACCGTTAAAAATGGAAGATTTAAGAAAAATTAATAACTTCCCGCTTGACAAATTAGAGATAATTGGGCTATATTTGGCTTTTTAGAAAAATAAGCAAAATATAATAAAAAAAGGAATAAAATGAACTTTGAGTATAACGAAACACAAGCAATGATTGCACAATCGATTAGAGATTTTGCAGAAAAAGAAATCCGACCAAATATAATGAAATGGGACGAAGAGCAAATTTTCCCTGTTGAATTATTCAAAAAGTTAGGAGAAATGGGGTTTATGGGGGTTTTGGTTCCTGAAGAATTAGGCGGATCTGGCTTGGGTTATCACGAGTACATTACCGTTGTAGAAGAAATTTCTAAAGTAGATTCTTCAATAGGTTTGTCGGTAGCTGCTCACAACTCATTGTGTACCAATCATATTTTAACATTCGCAAACGACGAGCAAAAGAAAAAATGGATTCCAAAGCTAGCAACAGGCGAGTGGATCGGCGCTTGGGGATTAACCGAACATAACACCGGTTCTGACGCCGGCGGTATGGCAACAACAGCTGTGAAAGACGGAAACGACTGGATTATTAACGGAGCTAAAAACTTTATCACGCATGCCATTTCTGGTGATGTAGCCGTTGTAATTGTTCGTACGGGCGAAAAAGGCGATTCTCGCGGAATGACTGCTTTTGTGATTGAAAAAGGCACACCAGGGTTCACTTCAGGTAAAAAAGAAAACAAATTGGGAATGCGTGCTTCTGAAACAGCAGAGTTGATTTTTGATAATTGCCGTGTTTCTGATGCGAACCGTTTAGGTGAAGTAGGTGAAGGATTTATTCAAGCAATGAAAATTTTAGATGGTGGTCGTATCTCAATTGGTGCATTGTCTTTAGGTATTGCAAAAGGAGCTTACGAAGCAGCATTAAAATATTCAAAAGAGCGCGTGCAGTTTGGAAAACCTATTTCACAATTTCAAGCAGTAGGTTTTAAATTGGCTGATATGGCAACCGAAATCGAAGCATCGGAATTGTTGCTACACAAAGCAGCATACCTTAAAAACAACCATAAACCAGTTACAACAGCAGGTGCAATGGCAAAAATGTATGCGTCTGAAGTTTGTGTGAAAGTTGCAACCGAGGCAATCCAAATTCACGGCGGATATGGCTACACCAAAGATTTCCCTGTAGAAAAATTCTTCCGCGATTCTAAATTATGTACAATAGGCGAAGGAACAACCGAAATTCAAAAATTGGTTATTTCAAGAAATCTTTTAAAAGAGTAATTTCTTTTAGAGAATAGATAACATAAAATAGAGAATAGAATAAAGAGGAAAGACTGTAGTGGTTTTTCCTTTTTTTGTTTAGGATACTTTGTGTATATTTATCAAATTAAAATTAGAAATGTCTACACTCCAACAATATTTTTTTATTTTTTCAGGATTAGTATCATTGATGGTGTTAGGTAATTACTTGATTCATATTTATTATAAGAAGAAGCAAAAAGTTGTTGAAAGGGAAATTCAAAATTTAAAACATGAAAAAATACTTGGTGTTGAATTAACTCAAGAGTGGAATTTGGGATTTAGATATAATAAAGCAGATTTAATTTTATTGGAAAATCAGCTAATTATATATGTTTATAACTACAACTTTAAAGGGTATATTAAACAAGCGCAACCCATAATTTTACTATATAAAAAGCCTTGTAATTTAATCTATTCAAAAGGATTTTCTTATGTACAACCTATTTTGGAAGTTGTTAAAAAGAATAAAAGTGTTATTTTAAAAACGAAAATGAATTCCTTATTCCAAAATAAAATTGTTAGTTTCAAATTATATTTATCAGACACAGATATATCAAAAGTTAGAAATTATATGAATTCACAAAACGAAGATGTCAAAAAGTAAAGGATTAATAGTTTCTTTTGTAAGTTTTGTTGCAGGTTTTATTTTAAACGGTTTGGCTTGGATTCTTTTACCTGGACCTGAATTAAATACAATTTCATTGATTTTGGGATTGATATTGATGTTATTTGATTTTATAATGTTCGTTATAAGCTTTTTTTGTAAATAATTCCAAATTCATAATTCCAAATTCAAAAATTATCCCTACATTTGCACCCATAACGAAAGGAGGTGTATAAATTATGTTGATCATTCCAATTAAAGATGGAGAAAATATTGATAGAGCGTTAAAACGTTACAAAAGAAAATTTGACAAAACAGGAACGTTACGTCAGTTAAGATCTCGTAAAAACTTTACGAAACCTTCTGTATCAAAACGTGCGCAAAATCAAAAAGCTCAATACATTCAACGTTTAAAAGATTCAGTTGAAATTTAATCGTCGAAACAATTTTTTTAAATCGCTAATTAAAGGTAACTTTGGTTAGCGATTTTTTTATGGAAAAGTATTTAAAACCTTATTTCGACTATCTTTTAAAAGAAAAACATTTTTCAATGCATACCGTAAATGCATATGTGAAAGATGTGGAAGCCTTTTTTAACTTCACAAAAAACACCGTTAACACTGTAAACGAACTAAAATACCAACACATTCGGTTATGGATTGCGCATTTATCCGAAAAAAAAATGAGCAATAATTCCATCAACCGCAAGATAGCTTCCTTAAAAAGCTACTTTAAATTTTTGTATATCACCAAAACAATCGAAGCGTATCCGCTGCAGGCGCACAAATCGTTGCGTATCAAAAAAGTGTTGCAAGTGCCTTTTTCCGAAAACGAAATGCAGCAAATAGACCGCTCAGCTTTTCCTGATGATTATTTCGGATTGCAAAACTATATCATCATCACCCTGTTTTATACCTTGGGAATTCGGAAAACCGAGTTAATCAATCTGCAGCTGCACGATGTGGATCTTCAAAAGCGTGAAATAAAAGTTTTAGGGAAAAGATCCAAAGAACGCATAGTTCCTATATTATCTTCAGTGGTTGGGCTTTTAACCGAGTTTTTACAAAAAAGAAACGAGCAATTTGGTAGCGATTTTGATAAAAATATATTTCTGTTAAAAAATAAACAAAATTTGAATCAAACATTTGTTTATCGTTTAATAAATAATTATTTTAGAGGTGTTACATCAAAAGGAAAAAAAAGCCCCCATGTGTTGCGCCATACATTTGCTACACACATGCTAAACGCAGGAGCCAATTTGAATACGATAAAAGAATTGCTGGGACATGCCAGTTTGTCGTCCACTCAAATTTACACGCATACCAGTTTAGCATCGTTAAAAAAAATGTATAACCAAACACATCCCCGCTCAAAAACCGATGATGACGATTTATAAACCCTTTAAAATATAGAATTATGAAAGTGAATATTCAGGCAGTTAACTTCAATGTTGACAGAAAATTAGTTGACTTTATAAACATTCGTTTAGAAAAATTACAACAATACTATGATAAAATTGTTGGAATTGATGTATCTTTGCATACTGAAAATACAAGTGATAAAGAAAACAAGTCTGTAGATATCATTGTAAAAATACCAGGCGATGATTTAGTGGTTAAAAAAACAGCAAAATCATTTGAAGAAGCAACAGATTCAGGCGCTGCGGCTTTAGAACGTTTATTGATAAAACGAAAAGAAAAAGTAAAAACATATTAAAAGAATAAAAAAAATTAAAAAAGCTTTTATTTTTTTAAATAAGTATATATATTTGCAGTCCGTTAGAAATAGCGGACTTTTTTAAATGCCTTTGTAGCTCAGCTGGCTAGAGCAGCTGATTTGTAATCAGCAGGTCGTGGGTTCGAGTCCCTCCAAAGGCTCATCAACAAACAAAGTTATAAAAATAAAACAGGTTAGGGGAGATACTCAAGCGGCCAACGAGGACGGACTGTAAATCCGTTGGGAAACCTTCGCAGGTTCGAATCCTGCTCTCCCCACAACAAAGTTCTTTTTTTGCCGGCGTAGCTCAGGGGTAGAGTGCTTCCTTGGTAAGGAAGAGGTCACGGGTTCAAATCCCGTCGTTGGCTCAAATGTGAATTAAAGTTAACACTAATTATATAACTAAGATTAAATTAATTAAATCATGGCAAAAGAAAGTTTTGATCGTTCGAAACCCCATTTAAACATCGGTACTATCGGACACGTTGATCACGGTAAAACAACATTGACAGCTGCTATTACAAAAGTATTATCAGATGCAGGTTTATCAGAAGCAAAATCATTTGATCAAATTGATAATGCTCCAGAAGAAAAAGAAAGAGGTATTACTATTAATACATCTCACGTAGAATATGCAACAGCTAACCGTCACTATGCGCACGTTGACTGTCCAGGTCACGCGGATTACGTTAAGAACATGGTTACTGGTGCTGCACAAATGGATGGTGCTATCCTTGTAGTTGCTGCTACAGATGGTCCTATGCCACAAACTCGCGAGCACATCTTATTAGGTCGCCAGGTAGGTATTCCTCGTATGGTTGTATTCATGAACAAAGTGGATATGGTTGATGACGCTGAGTTATTAGAATTAGTAGAAATGGAAATCCGTGATTTATTATCTTTCTATCAATATGATGGTGATAATGGTCCAGTTATCCAAGGTTCTGCTTTAGGAGCGTTAAACGGTGAGCAAAAATGGGTTGATACAGTAATGAGCTTAATGGCTGCTGTTGATGAGTGGATCGAAGAGCCAGTGCGTGATACTGAAAAACCATTCTTAATGCCAGTTGAAGACGTATTTACAATTACAGGTCGTGGAACTGTTGCAACAGGTCGTATAGAAACCGGTATTGCTAACACAGGTGATGCTGTTGAAATCATTGGTATGGGTGCAGATAAATTAACTTCTACAATTACAGGGGTTGAAATGTTCCGTAAAATCTTAGACCGTGGTGAAGCAGGTGATAACGTAGGTTTATTATTACGTGGTATCGATAAAGCTGATATCCGTCGTGGTATGGTTATCGTTAAGCCAGGTTCAGTTAAGCCACACGCTAAATTCAAAGCAGAGGTTTATATCTTGAAAAAAGAAGAAGGTGGACGTCACACTCCATTCCACAATAACTACCGTCCACAGTTTTACGTTCGTACAACTGACGTAACAGGAACAATCATGTTACCAGAAGGAACGGATATGGTTATGCCTGGAGATAACTTAACAATCACTGTTGATTTATTACAACCAATCGCATTATCAGTAGGTTTACGTTTCGCTATCCGCGAAGGTGGTCGTACAGTAGGTGCTGGTCAGGTAACTGAAATTTTAGACTAATTACAGTTTTAGAATATTTTTTAAGTTGGCAGACTATTCTGCCAACTTTTTAACAAACGGGTGTAGTTCAAGGGTAGAATAGCGGTCTCCAAAACCGTTGATGGGGGTTCGAATCCCTCCACCCGTGCAAAAACAAATCACAATGGCAAAAGTAGTTAATTATATATCTGATGCGTTTACCGAATTAAAAGCAAATGTTACATGGACACCATGGGCAGAGGTGCAACGCTACACAATTATTGTTGCTATCTTTACAGTAGTACTTTCATTAGCTACATGGGGCGTAGATACATTGTTTTCTGAAGCTTTAGCTGGTTTCTTTAACCTTTTAAATTCGTAAATTTAAAAGAGCATGACAGAAAGTAGTATAAAAAAATGGTATGTAGTAAGAGCCGTAAGCGGACAAGAAAATAAAGTAAAAGGTTACATAGAAAGTGAAATTGTACGTTTGGGAATGGAAGATTACTTGTCTCAAGTGTTGGTTCCAACCGAAAAAGTAGTTTCACAACGCGATGGAAAGAAAATAACAAAAGAGCGTATTTATTTTCCAGGCTATGTAATGATTGAAGCAAACCTTACAGGTGAATTACCCCATATAATAAAATCTATTTCCGGCGTAATTGGTTTCTTAGGAGAAACTCGTGGAGGAGATCCTGTGCCTTTAAGACAAAGCGAAGTAAACCGCATGCTAGGAAAAGTAGATGAATTAGCTGTTTCTGTAGATAGCGGATTAATTCCTTATGAAATAGGAGAAACAGTAAAAGTTGTCGATGGTCCTTTTAATGGTTTCAACGGAACCATAGAAAAAGTGAACGAAGACAAACGCAAGCTTGAAGTAATGGTGAAAATTTTCGGAAGAAAAACACCTTTAGAATTAAGCTTCACACAAGTAGAAAAAATATAATTGTTACATACACATCAATCGCTTCCAATTGAAAGATGTGCTAAATTTTTTTAAAAATGGCAAAAGAAATTAGTAAAGTAGTTAAACTACAAGTTAAGGGAGGTGCTGCGAATCCTTCGCCACCGGTTGGACCTGCTTTGGGGGCTGCTGGAGTTAACATCATGGAATTCTGTAAGCAATTCAATGCAAGAACACAGGATAAACCAGGAAAAGTATTACCAGTACAAATTACAGTTTACAAAGACAAATCTTTTGACTTTGTTGTTAAAACGCCACCTGCTGCTGTTCAATTATTAGAAGCTGCTAAATTAAAATCAGGTTCTGGGCAACCAAACCGTAAAAAAGTAGCATCTATAACATGGGATCAAGTAAAAGCAATCGCTGAAGACAAAATGGCCGATTTGAATGCATTCACAATCGAGAAAGCAATGTCTATGGTTGCTGGAACTGCACGTTCTATGGGAATCACGGTAACAGGAAACGCTCCTTTTTAATCTTAAAGAAAAGAAGAAATGGCAAAATTAACAAAAAAGCAAAAAGAGGCTGCAGCAAAAATTGAGAAGAACAAATTATACTCTTTAAAAGATGCATCTGCATTAATTAAAGAAGTTGCTTCTGCAAAATTTGATGAGTCTGTTGATATTGCAGTACGTTTAGGAGTAGATCCTCGTAAAGCAAATCAAATGGTACGTGGGGTTGTAACATTACCACACGGTACAGGTAAAGATGTAAGAGTGCTAGCATTAGTTACTCCAGACAAAGAAGCAGAAGCTAAAGCAGCTGGTGCAGATCACGTTGGTTTAGACGACTATCTACAAAAAATTAAAGATGGTTGGACAGATATCGATGTAATCATCACAATGCCTGCAGTAATGGGTAAATTAGGACCGTTGGGTCGTGTTTTAGGACCACGCGGATTAATGCCTAACCCAAAAACAGGTACAGTAACAATGGATGTTGCTAAAGCTGTACAAGAAGTTAAAGCTGGTAAAATCGATTTCAAAGTTGATAAAACAGGTATCGTTCATGCAGGTATCGGTAAAGTATCTTTCGGTGCTGACCAAATCACAGAGAACGCTGCTGAAATCATTCAAACATTAATTAAATTAAAACCAACTGCAGCAAAAGGTACTTATATCAAGTCTATTCATATATCAAGTACAATGAGTCCTGCGATTGCTTTAGATCCAAAAGCAGTTTAATTGGTAGTTAAAATTATTTAGTATG
Organism: Flavobacterium sp. CBA20B-1; assembly: GCF_028473145.1. NCBI lineage: Bacteria > Pseudomonadati > Bacteroidota > Flavobacteriia > Flavobacteriales > Flavobacteriaceae > Flavobacterium > Flavobacterium sp. CBA20B-1. Next base: position 1,379,852 of record NZ_CP092370.1, on the reverse strand, counting down.
ACTAGAGAAGACAAATCAATTGCGATTCAAGATTTAACTGCACAGTTAGCTGACACTAAAGTTATTTATGTTGCAGATATTTCTGGATTAAATGCATCTACTACTTCAGATCTACGTAGAGCTTGTTTCAAAGCAGGTATCAAATTAGAAGTAGTAAAGAACACATTGCTTGCTAAAGCAATGGAAACATCAGAAAACGAGTATGGTGATCTACCTTCTATTTTAAAAGGAAATAGCGCTATAATGATTGGCGAAGCTGCAAACGGCCCAGCAAAAATCATTAAAGAATTCCGCAAAAAGGGAGATAAACCCATCTTAAAAGGAGCTTATATTAATGAAGAAGTTTATATTGGCGACAACCAATTAGAATCATTAGTAGCTATTAAGTCTAGAGAAGAGATGATTGGAGAAATCATTGGATTGTTACAATCGCCTGCTCAAAGAGTTATTTCTGCTCTTACAAATCAAAACAAAGACGAAGAATAGGCGCAAGCTACCATCGTTTTTAATGTTCAAAAGAGAACGCACACAAATAAATTATATTATTACAAATTCAAATTAAAAAGATAGAAAAATGGCAGATTTGAAACAATTCGCAGAACAATTGGTTAACTTAACAGTTAAAGAAGTTAACGAATTAGCAACTATATTAAAAGATGAGTATGGTATTGAACCAGCTGCTGCAGCAGTAGTTGTTGCTGGTGGTGGTGATGCTGGTGCTGGTGCTGAAGAGCAAACAGAATTCACAGTAGTATTGAAAGAGGCTGGTGCTTCTAAATTAGCTGTAGTTAAAGCTGTTAAAGAATTAACAGGTTTAGGATTAAAAGAAGCTAAAGATTTAGTAGACGGTACTCCTGCAAACGTTAAAGAAGGTGTTTCTAAAGACGAAGCAGAAGGATTGAAAAAAGCATTAGAAGAAGCTGGTGCTGTTGTTGAGTTAAAATAATCTCACACATATAAAATTTTACGGTTTAGGCCTTGGAAATTGTTCCAATGGCCTAAACCATTTTGCATATAAAAAATAATCAATAACGAAGAAAAAAGCAAATAGCTTTCCTGATTTGTTTTTAAGATGTGTTGGTTAATTACCCTAGGAAGTAGATAAATAAATGTGTTTTACACACAAAAGAATTACTTTTTTAAACCAAAATTTTGTTCATTAATGATTACAAATCATACTGAAAGGTTAAATTTTGCCTCTACGAAAAATATTCCTTCTTATCCAGATTTCTTGGATATTCAGGTAAAATCGTTTAAAGATTTTTTTCAATTAGAAACCAAATCTGATGAAAGAGGTAACGAAGGTTTATACAAAACCTTTATGGAAAATTTCCCAATTACGGATACCCGTAACCAATTCGTTTTGGAATTTTTAGACTATTTCGTAGATCCACCACGTTATTCCATTGAAGAATGTATTGACAGAGGTTTAACGTACAGCGTGCCTTTAAAAGCGCGTTTAAAATTGTATTGTACCGATCCCGAACACGAAGATTTTGAAACAATCGTTCAAGATGTATATTTGGGAACTATTCCGTACATGACACCAAGCGGAACTTTCGTTATTAATGGTGCAGAGCGTGTGGTTGTTTCACAATTACACCGTTCGCCGGGGGTTTTCTTCGGACAATCGTTCCACGCAAACGGTACCAAATTGTATTCTGCTCGTATCATTCCATTCAAAGGTTCTTGGATTGAATTTGCTACAGACATCAACAGTGTAATGTATGCATATATCGACCGTAAGAAAAAATTACCTGTTACAACATTATTCCGCGCAATTGGTTTTGAAAGAGATAAAGATATCTTAGAGATTTTTGACCTTGCAGAAGAAGTTAAAGTATCAAAAACAGGACTAAAAAAATACATTGGCCGCCGCTTAGCTGCTCGTGTGTTAAATGTATGGCACGAAGATTTCGTTGATGAAGATACAGGTGAGGTTGTAACGATTCCGCGTACCGAAATTATTTTAGACCGTGACATTGTTTTAGATAAAGACAATGTTGAAGAAATTATAGAGGCAGATGTTAAAACAATTCTTTTACACAAAGAAGATAGTAATCTTGCCGATTATACCATTATTCACAATACGCTTCAAAAAGACCCAACCAACTCTGAAAAAGAAGCTGTTGAATATATATACCGTCAATTAAGAAACGCATTACCTCCGGATGAAGAAACCGCAAGAGGTATTATAGATAAATTATTCTTCTCTGACCAACGTTACAATTTAGGTGATGTGGGTCGTTATAGAATGAATAAAAAATTAGGTTTAGACACACCTATAGACAAGCAAGTTTTAACAAAAGAGGATATCATCACTATTGTTAAATATCTAATTGAATTGATCAACTCAAAAGCAGAGATCGATGATATTGACCACTTGTCTAACCGTCGTGTGCGTACAGTAGGTGAGCAGTTATCAGCACAGTTTGGTGTTGGTTTGGCTCGTATGGCACGTACCATTCGCGAGCGTATGAATGTTCGTGATAACGAAGTGTTTACCCCAATCGATTTGATCAATGCAAAAACATTGTCATCGGTGATTAATTCATTCTTCGGAACCAATCAGTTGTCTCAGTTTATGGATCAAACCAATCCATTAGCAGAGATTACGCACAAACGTCGTTTATCAGCCTTAGGACCAGGTGGTCTTTCTCGTGAAAGAGCAGGTTTCGAGGTTCGTGACGTTCACTATACGCACTATGGTCGTTTATGTCCGATTGAAACACCAGAGGGTCCAAACATTGGTTTGATATCTTCATTGGCTGTTTATGCGAAAGTAAACAATATGGGCTTTATCGAAACACCATACCGCAGAGTAGAAAACGGTGTGTTGCAAGTAAATGAAGATCCAATTTATTTATCGGCAGAAGAAGAAGAAGAAAAATTAATTGCACAAGCAACTGTCAATGTTGCCAAAGATGGAACCATTGAAGACGAAAGAGTAGTTGCAAAACAAGATGCCGATTTCCCAGTAGTTGAGCCAAAAGAGTTAAACTATGCCGACGTTGCACCGAACCAAATTGCATCTATCTCTGCATCTTTAATTCCGTTCTTAGAGCACGATGATGCGAACCGTGCATTGATGGGATCAAACATGATGCGTCAGGCAGTACCTTTATTGCGTCCGGAATCGCCAATTGTTGGTACCGGATTAGAAAAACAAGTTGCTACCGATTCGCGTGTGTTGATTAATGCAGAAGGTGAAGGAGAAGTTGTATATGTTGATGCTCAAAAAATCACCATTAAATATGATCGTACCGATGAAGAACGTTTGGTGAGTTTTGATACAGACGAAAAAACATACAACCTGATCAAGTTCCGCAAAACCAACCAAAGTACATCTATCAACTTAAAACCAATTGTTCGTACAGGCGACCGTGTTACCAAAGGACAAGTTTTATGTGAAGGATATGCTACCCAAAACGGGGAATTGGCTTTAGGACGTAACTTACAAGTAGCGTTCATGCCTTGGAAAGGATACAACTTCGAGGATGCAATTGTGATTTCTGAGCGTGTGGTACGCGACGATATTTTTACATCAATCCATATCGATGATTACACGTTAGAAGTTCGTGATACCAAGTTAGGTTCAGAAGAATTAACGAACGATATTCCAAACGTTTCTGAAGAAGCTACTAAAGATTTGGATGAAAACGGAATGATCCGTATTGGTGCAGAAGTAAAACCTGGCGATATCTTAATTGGTAAAATCACACCAAAAGGAGAGTCAGATCCAACACCAGAAGAAAAATTATTACGCGCAATCTTTGGCGATAAAGCAGGTGATGTGAAAGATGCATCATTAAAAGCTTCTCCATCATTACGCGGAGTGGTTTTAGATAAAAAATTATTTGCCCGTGCGGTAAAAGATAAACGCAAACGTTCTAAAGACAAAGAAGATATTGCTTTGTTAGATACACAGTTTGAAGTGAAATTCAACGAGTTGAAAGAGCGTTTAGTAGATAAATTGTTCCAATTAGTAAATGGAAAAACATCGCAAGGTGTAATGAACGATTTAGGGGAAGAAGTATTGCCAAAAGGTAAAAAATTCACCTTAAAAATGTTACACGCTGTTGAAGATTTTACTCATTTAACAAAAGGACAATGGACAACAGACGACCAAACCAATGCAATGATCACCGATTTAATTCACAACTATAAAATTAAATTGAATGATATTCAAGGAGTATTGCGTCGTGAAAAATTCATGATTACTGTAGGTGACGAGTTACCATCGGGTATCTTAAAGCTGGCTAAAGTATATATCGCTAAAAAACGTAAATTACGTGTTGGTGATAAAATGGCAGGTCGTCACGGTAACAAAGGTATCGTTGCAAAAATTGTTCGCGATGAAGACATGCCATTCTTAGAAGACGGAACACCTGTAGATATTGTGTTGAATCCACTAGGGGTACCATCTCGTATGAACATTGGTCAGATTTACGAAACCGTTCTTGGATGGGCAGGTAAGAAATTAGGTAGAAAATATGCCACACCAATCTTCGACGGAGCTTCATTAGAAGAAATTAACGCGTTGACAGATGAAGCCGGTGTTCCACGTTTCGGACACACCTATTTATACGATGGTGGAACAGGTGAACGTTTTGATCAAAAAGCAACAGTGGGTGTAATTTACATGTTGAAATTAGGCCACATGGTTGATGATAAAATGCACGCACGTTCTATTGGGCCGTATTCATTAATTACGCAACAGCCATTAGGAGGTAAGGCGTTATTTGGTGGTCAGCGTTTTGGAGAGATGGAGGTTTGGGCTCTTGAAGCTTATGGTGCATCTTCAACATTACGCGAGATCTTGACTGTTAAATCGGATGATGTTATCGGTAGAGCTAAAACATACGAAGCAATCGTGAAAGGTGAACCAATGCCAGAACCAGGATTACCAGAATCATTCAATGTATTAATGCATGAATTGAAAGGTCTTGGTTTAGATATCAGATTAGAAGAATAATTTTTTGCTTCAGGTTTCAGAAAGCAACTTGCAAAACTGAAACCTGAAGCTTAAAATAGATTATTAATAAGTTTTTAAGATTTATACCCGTAAACCGTTCCGATTTTTTATAAAAGATATTTTATAATTAGCACTTCACGATAAGCATCTGAAGTTTAGAGAAGTAATCCGAGGTAGTGTTTAAATAGAATGGTTAGAAAGTTCAAAGTTCACAAAGATTTGTAGCTTGATACCTAAAACGTTCTACTTAAATAAAAATCAATTTTTAATTGCAAATAAATCAATAGTAAAAACTATGATGAATAATAGAAACAACAGTAAAGATAAAAATACTGTAAAAAGGTTTAACAAAATCTCGATCGGATTAGCATCGCCAGAGTCAATTCTTGCAGAATCAAGAGGAGAGGTTTTAAAACCAGAAACCATTAACTATCGTACGCACAAACCAGAGCGCGATGGTTTGTTCTGTGAGCGTATCTTCGGACCTGTGAAAGATTACGAATGTGCTTGTGGAAAATATAAAAGAATCCGTTACAAAGGTATCGTTTGCGACCGTTGTGGGGTTGAAGTAACAGAAAAGAAAGTGCGTCGCGACAGAGTAGGGCATATCAACTTGGTGGTGCCTATCGCTCATATTTGGTATTTCCGTTCGTTGCCAAACAAAATTGGTTACATTTTAGGTTTGCCATCTAAAAAGTTAGACGAAATTATCTATTATGAAAAATATGTTGTGATCCAAACAGGTGTTGCAAAACGCCCAGATGGTGAAGAACTAAAGCGTTTAGATTTCCTTACAGAGAATGAGTATTTAGATATTTTGGATACCCTTCCAATGGAAAATCAATATTTAGATGATCAAGATCCAAATAAATTCATCGCCAAAATGGGTGCAGAATGTATCATGGATTTATTACAGCGTACCGATTTAGACACCTTGTCTTATGAATTGCGTCATGCTGCAAACAATGAAACATCTAAACAACGTAAAACAGAAGCTTTAAAACGTTTACAAGTTGTTGAAGCTTTCCGCGAATCAAACGAAAACCGCGAAAACCGTCCAGAATGGATGATTTTGAAAGTAGTTCCGGTGATTCCGCCAGAATTGCGTCCGTTAGTGCCGTTAGATGGAGGTCGTTTCGCAACATCAGATTTGAACGATTTATACCGACGTGTAATTATCCGTAACAATCGTTTAAAACGATTAATGGAAATCAAAGCGCCTGAAGTAATCTTGCGTAACGAAAAGCGTATGTTACAAGAAGCGGTAGATTCATTGTTCGATAACACACGTAAAGCAACAGCAGTAAAAACAGAATCGCAACGTCCGTTAAAATCATTATCTGATTCGTTAAAAGGAAAACAAGGTCGTTTCCGTCAAAACTTATTAGGTAAACGTGTTGATTACTCGGCGCGTTCGGTAATTGTTGTTGGTCCTGAATTAAAATTATATGAGTGTGGTCTTCCAAAAGATATGGCTGCAGAACTATACAAACCATTCGTAATTCGTAAATTAATTGAGCGTGGGATTGTAAAAACGGTAAAGTCTGCGAAAAAGATCATCGATAAAAAAGAGCCAGTAGTTTGGGATATTTTAGAAAACGTAATCAAAGGACACCCGGTATTGTTAAACCGTGCTCCTACGCTTCACCGTTTAGGTATTCAGGCATTCCAGCCTAAATTAATCGAAGGAAAAGCAATTCGTTTGCACCCGCTAGTATGTACGGCATTCAACGCCGATTTCGATGGGGATCAAATGGCGGTGCATTTACCATTAGGACCAGAGGCTATTTTAGAAGCTCAGTTGTTAATGTTGGCATCGCACAACATCTTAAACCCGGCGAATGGTGCACCTATCACAGTACCTTCTCAGGATATGGTTTTGGGTCTTTATTACATGACCAAAATCCGTAGATCTACTCCAGAGCATATTGTGAAAGGAGAAGGTTTAACATTCTATTCAGTAGAAGAAGTGCATATTGCAATTAACGAAGGACGTTTAGATTTGAACGCACCTGTTAAAGTACGTGTAAAAGATTTTAATGCAGAAGGAGAATTGGTTTACCAAATTATCGAAACATCGGCAGGTCGTATCTTGTTTAACGAGGTAGTTCCAGAAGCTGCGGGTTATATCAATGAGGTATTAACCAAAAAATCTTTAAGAGATATTATCGGAAAGATTTTAGCAGTAACAGATGTTCCAACAACTGCAAAATTCTTAGACGATATGAAAGATATGGGTTACGGATACGCATTTAGAGGTGGTTTATCATTCTCTTTAGGTGATATCAAAATCCCAGATCAAAAACAAGGAATGATTGATGACGCCAACAATCAAGTAGAAGGAATCACCATGAACTATAACATGGGTCTTATTACCAATAACGAGCGTTACAATCAGGTGATTGATGTTTGGACATCTACCAACGCCATGTTAACTGAATTGGCAATGAAAAACATACGCGAAGATCAACAAGGATTCAACTCAGTATATATGATGCTTGATTCTGGAGCCCGTGGATCAAAAGAGCAAATTCGTCAGTTAACCGGTATGCGTGGATTGATGGCAAAACCTAAAAAATCGACAGCTTCTGGTGGAGACATCATCGAAAACCCGATTCTTTCGAACTTTAAAGAAGGTTTATCAATCTTAGAATACTTCATTTCAACCCACGGTGCGCGTAAAGGTTTGGCCGATACCGCATTGAAAACAGCCGATGCAGGATACTTAACACGTCGTTTACACGATGTAGCTCAAGATGTAATCGTTAATTCAGAAGATTGCGGCACATTGAGAGGTATCGAATTTGAAGCATTAAAGAAAAACGAAGAGATAGTAGAATCATTAGGCGAGCGCGTTTTAGGACGTATCACTATCGATGATGTTATCAACCCATTAACCAACGAAGTAATTGTTCCGGCAGGTGAAATGATTAATGAAGCACACGTTGCAAAAATCAATGCATCTCCATTAGAGCGATTAGAAGTTCGTTCGGCATTAACCTGTGAGGCAGATCACGGAATTTGTGTGAAATGTTACGGACGTAACTTGGCATCAAACCGTATGGCACAATTGGGTGAGGCAGTTGGTGTAATTGCAGCACAGTCAATTGGTGAGCCAGGAACACAGTTAACGCTTCGTACATTCCACGTGGGTGGTACGGCTGGTAACATTTCCGAGGTTTCTACCATTACAACAAAATTCAAAGGTCGTTTAGAAATAGAAGATTTAAAAGTTGTAAAAGGAGAAGATGCCGATGGAAAAGAAATCGACATTGTAATTTCTCGTTCAACAGAATTAAAATTAGTAGATTTAAACACAGGTATCGTTTTAAATACACATTACATTCCTTACGGGTCAACTATTTATGTGAAAGACAAACAAGTGGTGGAAGAAGGAACCGTAATTTGTAAGTGGGACCCGTATAACGGAGTTATTATTTCTGAATTTACAGGTAAAGTTGCCTATGAAGACATTGAACAAAACCAAACATTTATGGTGGAGATCGATGAGCAAACAGGTTTCCAAGAAAAAGTAATTACAGAATCAAGAAACAAAAAATTAGTTCCTACTTTATTGATTTATAATAAAGAAGGGGAATTGATCCGTTCGTACAACTTACCGGTTGGGGCACACTTAATGGTAAACGATGGAGAGAAAATTAAAGCAGGTAAAGTTTTAGTTAAAATCCCTCGTAAGTCATCAAAAACAGGTGATATCACCGGAGGTTTACCTCGTATTACCGAGTTGTTAGAAGCACGTAATCCATCAAACCCGGCAGTAGTTGCCGAGATAGACGGTGTGGTTTCTTTCGGGAAAATTAAACGTGGTAACCGCGAAATCATTGTGACACCAAAAACTGGTGAAGATGATCAACGCAAATATTTAGTGAAATTATCAAACCAAATTTTGGTTCAAGAAAACGATTTCGTTAAAGCAGGAACCTCTTTATCAGACGGTGCCATTACGCCAGATGATATTTTAAGAATACAAGGGCCATCTGCAGTACAGCAATATTTGGTAAACGAAATTCAAGAAGTATATCGTTTACAAGGGGTAAAAATTTCAGACAAACACTTTGAAGTTGTAATCCGCCAAATGATGCGTAAAGTTCAAATCCAAGATTCAGGTGATACCCTATTCTTAGAAGAGCAATTAATTCACAAAGACGATTTCATCCGTGAAAACGATCGTTTATTCGGAATGAAAGTTGTAGAAGATGCCGGAGATTCATCCACTTTAAAAGAAGGACAGATTATTTCTGTGCGCGAATTAAGAGATGAAAATTCCATCTTGCGTCGTGAAGACAAAAACTTAGTAGTAGCCCGCGATGTAATTCCTGCAACCGCAACTCCGGTATTACAAGGTATCACAAGAGCGTCGTTACAAACCAAGTCATTCATTTCAGCAGCATCGTTCCAAGAAACAACAAAAGTATTGAACGAAGCAGCAGTAGCAGGAAAAATTGATAATTTATCAGGCTTAAAAGAAAATGTAATTGTTGGTCACAGAATTCCTGCAGGAACTGGTATGCGTAAATACGATGCCATTGTTGTAGGTTCAAAAGAGTCAAAACAAGAAATAGACTTGAATTTTTAATATATAGATAAAAAAAGTTTATTTCGGTTGATGATTATACTACAAACCCGCTTTAATTAAGGCGGGTTTTGTTATTTATATAATTTTTTACAAATAATTATTTTAATCTAATTGTGTTAAAAGTTAAAAAAAATACAATTAAGTATTAAAGAATTAAAAAAAAATAATTAAGTTTATCGTTCAAATGACTAATTGTAAATATAGTATAAATTATGAAAAAAATTACACAATTATCCAGGTTTAAAGTGCGGTGGTTAACCACTAAGACCTTGATATTAATGTTACTCGGTATGTTTTTGCCAAGTTTGCAGGTTCATTCTCAAACTTATACATACACAGGTGCGGCTCAAACGGTATCTCTTCCAGCTGGTAATTATGAAATTGAAATGTGGGGAGCTGACGGAGGAGGAACTACTGGAGCAAATTCAAATGCAAGCGTTCCCAAGTTAGGAGGTAAAGGGGGATATGCGAAAGCTACTTTAACACTAACTGCTACAACCACATTGAATATCTATGTAGGTGGAAAAGGAGCTACTGAAGGACTAAATGTTCCCGGTGGATTTAATGGAGGCGGTGCTTCTGGCGGTGGAACAGGTGTTTCAGGCGTTTGCGGAAGTGGTGGTGGTGCCTCAGATATTAGAGTTGGAGGAACAGCCCTAACAAACAGAATAATGGTTGCCGGTGGTGGTGGAGCTGCTGGTTACCAAGAATGTAATGGCTCTGCCAACGCTATTTCAGGTGGTCATGGTGGAGGATTATCAGGAGGAACTCCTATTGCTGGTTCGTATGCTGCTAGGATAGGTCAAGGAGCTACACAAACCGCTGGTGGTGCTGGTGGTTCAGACGCTACCTATTCAGTAGGTGGTGCTGGTGCTTTTGGTATAGGAGGTTCTGGCGGTACTGCCACAAGTGGCGGTAATGGAGCAGGCGGCGGCGGCGGCTGGTATGGTGGCGGTGCTGGTTCGCATGGTTTTTATTGTGCTGGCGGCGGCGGCGGAGGTTCTTCTTATTTAGGAGGTGTAACTGGCGGTGTTACATTTATGTTTGGAGATGCTGGTTTTATGCCTAACCCTGATACTACAGGAAATGGTACTGTTATGATCACTTCATTAGCACCTTGTACTGGTACTCCTAATGCAGGTACAGCAACAGCTTCGCCGAGACCATGTCCAACCCAACCATTTACACTAACAGCTTCAGGAGCTACAAAAGGTGGAAATATTACATATAAATGGCAAAGATCTGATGCTGGTCTTAATAACTTTACAGATATTTCAGGCGCAACATCTTTTATTTATACTGTAACAAACCAAACAGTAAGTAGTGATTACCGCTTTGTTGTTACTTGTACAAATAGCAATGGTGTTAGTACTTCTAATATAGTTACAGTTTCGCAAACAGCTACTACTGCTTTCTACGAAAGTTTTGACGCTGTAGCAACAGGTAGCTCTTCTAACCCAACTGTACCAGAATGTTGGACTTATCTTAACAAAGCATCGTCGGGTTATGGTTATACCACAACTACTGCTGCAAGATCTGGAAAAGGTTTTTATACATATAGACCTAATACAACGGGCGAGATGTTGTTGATTTCACCTCAAACAAACAATCTAGGAAACGGAACGAAACAAGTACGTTTCTGGGCGCGTGTATCATCGACAACTTACGAAACTACACAAAAATTAGGTGTTTACACGATGAGTGACCCTACATCTACAGGAGTTTTATCATTAGTGGAAAACAACATTCCTTTAACAACCACTTGGCAAGAATTTATCGTTCCATTACCTGTAACTACAGACGATTATTTTGCTTTTTCGTTTGATAACCAAAATGGAACCGCATATGTATATCTTGACGATGTGTATTATGAAGATTTATCACCTTGTATTTTCCCTGTCAATTTAGCAGCGAATAACATTACAATCACAGGTGCAACTTTTACTTGGAATCCATCTTTGGCTCCGGGAGTTACCGGTTATGAATGGGAAGTACGTACATCTGGTACACCAGGAACAGCAGGTGCTGTTGCTAGCGGCAGTACTACAGCTCCTTCAACCACAGCCACTACAAATGCCTTATCAGGCGCAACTACCTATTACGTATATGTAAGAGCAGTTTGCGGTGCAAATAAAGGAGTATGGACCACTTTCCCTGTTAAATTCACCACATTGTGTCCAGTTTATACAGCTAATTTCTATGAAAATTTTGATGGTGTTGATACAGGTGGTAGCACAAATCCTACCATTCCAAATTGTTGGACATACCTAAATAAGGCTTCTTCGGGTTACGGTTATACCACAACATCAGCCGGTAGAACAGGTAAAGGTTTTTACACTTACCGCCCTAGCACAAGTAATGAAATGCTATTAATTTCTCCTGAAACGAACAATTTAGGCAATGGTACAAAACAAGTTCGCTTTTGGGCTAGAGTATCCTCTACTTCTTATCAAAGTACCCAGAAACTTGGATTATACACAATGAATAATCCTACTGCTACGGGAACCTTAACTTTGTTAGAGAATAACTTCCCGTTAACAACTACTTGGCAAGAGTTTATTATACCGCTTCCCGCCGGTACCGATGATTATTTTGCTTTTTCATTTGACAGTCAAAACGGTACTGCGTATGTATATGTAGATGATGTGTATTATGAAGATTTGTCTCCATGTATATTTCCTACAAACATCCAAGTGGCAAATATTGCCCAAACATCTGCTACTATTTCATGGAATGCATCATTGGCAGCAGGAGTGACTGGATATGAATATGAAATTCGCACATCAGGTGCTGCTGGTTCAGGCGCTACCGGTTTGGTTCAAACAGGCATCGTAAATGCTCCAGCAACTTCTGTTAATATTTCTGGTTTAAATCATTCTACAAGTTATACGGTATATATACGCAGTAAATGTGGAACTACAGATGGACTTTGGACTTTATTCCCTGTTAAATTCAATACTTTGTGTGGCGTGATTATGGGTTCATTCTTTGAAGGTTTTGAAAATGCGGATATAGGTGGCTCTTCAAATAACACGGTACCGAACTGTTGGACCTATTTAAGAACGGGGTCTAATAGTACCTATCCTTATGGTTATACTGGTACAACGGGTCCAAAAACTGGATCAAAACATTTCTATACCTATCAAGGTTCATCTTATGATGGTGAAGTTACCCTAGTTTCACCAGAAACCGATAATTTAGGTAACGGAACCAAACGCTTACGCTTCTCAGCTCGCTTATACTTTACAGGTAACTACGGTGAAAAATTGAGCATCTATAGTATGAATGGAAACACAGCAAGTGCTACAAAAACATTGATTAAAACCGTTAATGTTTCATCAACAGCTTATCAAGAGTATATTGTTTATTTACCAATTAGTACTACCGATGATTATTTTGCATTTTCTTTTGATAATGAAAGTATGAGTAAATATATCTTTATAGATGATATCTATTACGAAGATGCACCAAGCTGTAGACCAATTGAAGAAAGTACAATTGCAATCTCGAATGTAAGCAAAAACTCATTTGATGTTTCTTGGCAGGATATATACAACCTGAGCCAAATGGCTTATGAAGTGGAAGTACGCACAAGTGGCAATCCAGGAACACCAGGAGCAATTTATAGCACAGTAACAGCTATTGGTGTAACCAATATTACTGTACCTGGATTAGCCCCATCAACAGATTATACAGTTTATGTACGTGCGGTATGTTCGGCAACAGATCAAAGTGATTGGGCAAAAGGACCATCGGTAACTACTTTGTGTAACTACTCGGATTTTGTAACATACACGCCATCGTTGGCATTGTGTGGACCACAAAAAGCGGTGTTAGACGCCACTTTAGTAGATACTACTTTTGAAGCAGCATGGTTTGACAGCGCAACAGATGTAGAACCATTATTTGTGGGATCTAACTTTGTTTCGGAAGACGATGTTACGCAAAACAGAAGTTTCTGGCTACGTAGTCAAAAAATTGTAAGTGGGTCATCCGTACCAGTTGGCAATGGAACCATTGCTGATGGCGCAACATGGAATTTCCTATATAATATCTTTGAAGGGATAAAAACCCAATATATTTATACAGCTGAAGAGTTAATTGCTCAAGGATTGGCAGCGGGACCAATTACGGCACTTAAGTTTGATGTTGCAGCAGTTGGAGCTTACAATCCGCGTTTAAATTTTAGAATTGCAATTACAAATTCATCTCAAACTACAGCTAATTCTAATTTTATACCATATACTTCGTTAACCGAGGTTTATAACAATCCGTCGCAGCCGCTTAATACCGGGGTAATGACCTTTACTTTAAGTACCCCATTTATTTGGGATGGTGCAAGTAGTATAGTGGTGCAGGTTGCAAATGATAATGGTGCTTGGACAAGTCCTAGTGGTAGTGTTAAAGGACACACTACATCTAGCGCTAAAACCACTTATTATTATACAGATGGCGCAGGTATTTCGGGTATTTTAGCACAACCAACAGGAACTGCTACAAATGTACGTGCAAACATTGTATTTGTAGGTAATGCAGGTTGTATATCACCAGCGATAGAAATTCCGGTAACGGTTTCCTTAAAACCGGCATTTGAACTTTCCACAGCGAGCATCACCTCATGTGAAGGTGGTGTATCAGATCCTGTAACCATTACCACCAACTTGGGTAACTACGATACATTTGTATGGACACCAAGTGCAGGAGTAAGCGGTGACGCAGTAAATGGTTGGACTTTCGCTACCAACGTAGAACAAGAATATGTATTATCTGCTACACAATCAAACGGTATTTGTGAACACATTAAAACAGTTCGCGTATATGCAGGTAAAAAACCGGAAGCATTAACCACATTGGCTAGTTCTTACGACATTTGTAAAAACGAAATTCAAGAGTTAGAAGCTTTAGAAAGCATACCTGCTATGGCATCAATAGGTAGTAAATTAACTACCACAGCTGCAACAAGCGAAATATCTGCATTTGTACAAAGTGCAATGTACTCTAAACAACAATATATTTATACAGCTGCAGAATTGATTGCACAAGGTGTAAATACATCAGGATACATTAACAGCTTGTCATTTGAAACTATTAATTCAGGAGCAAGTTTAAGCAACCCAATGTACACGGTGAAAATGATGTTGACACCAAACGCTACGTTTGGTACAACAAACTTTGCTACGGGTAATTTATCAACCGTATATTCGGAAGTGAATCACACACACACCTTCCAAGGTATGCAAACCATACAGTTTGACAGTCCTTTCTATTGGGATGGACAATCAAACATATTGGTAGAAATCACCCAAGAAGGTATGGGTTCAGGCAATAATGCCCAAACCTATTTTACTTCAGTACCAGGTTCTAACGTAGGTATGTATGCAACAAGTGCTACTGATCCAAACCCTACTGCAGGAACACGTACAACCGATCGTTTAGATGTTCAATTTGGTTTAGAACAATCAAGCGTAACGTGGTCGCCAATAAACAATTTATATGTGGATGCGGCAGCAACTGTTCCCTACACAGCAGGTACAAATGCTTTAACGGTTTACACCACATCGGGTGTAGCCATGAATCAAGTGTATAATGCATTGTTAACAGCACCATCGGGTTGTGAAACCACAAAAGCAGTTACCATCAACGTAGCAGACGTGGTAACACCAGTGGTACAAAGCCAAACTTTTTGTCAGGCAACACCGGTAAGTAATGTAGTTGTAACAGGTGGTACAAATGCAACTTTTGAATTTTATAGTTCAGCAACAGCAACAACACCTATCACCAACATTACCCAAACAGGTACGTACTATGTAGAAGCAACCCAAGGTAATTGTAAATCGGTACGTGTGCCATTTACAGCAACGGTAACACCATTGGCACTGCCAACTGCGCAATTCACACAAGTAGTTTGTGGCGGAGGAACAGTATCAGCCTTAATGGCTTCAGGTGTAAGCGGATCTCAAATCAGATGGTATAGTTCAGCAACATCTACTACTCCATTGGCATCTACCACTCCGTTGGTTGATAACACCACTTATTATGCTTCGCAAACGTTAGGAGCATGTGAGTCAGGTAGAATAGCTGTATTGGTTGATATTAACGCAGCACCAGCATCATTAACACCACAAACCATTTCAATATGTGGTACGTTAAATTACGGTAACGTTAATTTAAATCAGATACCGGGTGCGGAATTAGTATGGTATCCATCAGCTACTTCTACAACACCAATACCAAACAATGGACAAATAGTAAACGGAACTTATTATGTTTCTCAGAAAGTAAACGGATGTGAATCATTACGTGTTCAGGTTATTGCAACTGCCCAAGGTAGTGTTCCGGCACCAACTGCAACAATCCAGAATATTTGTGGAGCAGGTACAGTGGCGCAATTAAATGCACAAATTTTACCAAACGCAACAGCAGAGTGGTATAGTAATGCAACAGCGGTAACACCATTGGCAGCCAACACGCCATTAACAAATGGAACTTACTATGTTTCTCAAAGAGTAGGCAACTGCGTATCGGTAAAAGTGCCAGTAGCAGTTCGTTTAATAAGCACAGCTGCTCCGGCAGTAGCTCCAATAACATTATGTGCGGGCTCTACAGTAGGAAGTATCACCTTACCAACACCATCAGGAGTATCATACAGATGGTATGTAAACAGTACTTCAACAGTAGTTTTACCATCAACAGATGTTTTACAATCGGGGTATTACTTTGTGACACGCGTTGAAAACGGATGTGAGTCAGCACGTACACAAGTTCAAATCACCATCAATAGCAGACCAAACAGCCCAACAGGTGCATCGCCTCAAACATTTAACGATACAGACAATGCACAAATAAGCAGTTTGATCATGACCCAACCAAATGTGGTTTGGTATGCAACCTACGATGATGCTATGAAAGGATTGAATCCATTGAACCAAAATATGCCATTGGTTGATCAAACAACTTATTACGCAGTAATTATCGGTTCGAACGGATGTCCAAGTTTACCAACCCCTATAGAAGTTCGTATTTTATTAGGAGTAAACGATTTTGATTTAAGTAAATTAAATTACTATCCAAACCCAGTAAACGATCAATTAACCATCACTTACAGTGAAGTAATCACCAATGTGGAAGTATTTGATTTGAATGGACGATTGGTAATGAAAAATAGTTTTGATAAAGAAACGGTTCAATTAGATTTTAGTAGATTAAGTTCAGGAACTTATATGTTGAATGTTAAAACTAAGGAAAACAGCCAATTTATTAAAATTGTAAAAAAATAGTTTTAAATTAGCCAAAGGGCAATTTCTGCCCTTGGCTAAATTTATCATTAAAATAGAATAATATGATGAGAAAGTATTTAATAATTCTAACATTGTTGTTGCCTTTCATGAATTGGGCCCAACCAATTTCTCCAAATCCTTATGTAAAAGATTGGGAAAATACTACCCAACTTGGTTGGACACAAGTTGTGGGCGCTTTCAATGTGACACCAGAAGCACCTTGTCAAGGGTTAAATTCGATAAGAGCAAAAGTACAAGGTGTCGGTACTTTGAGTAAAGCTGTTTTAAGATCCCCTAGTTTGGGAATAACTTCAGGAGCACTTATAACATTTTCGTACGACTATAAATGGTTGGCTGATAATGGAAATATAAGCGGTAATCCCATTGGGGCTACACTAAATAGTATAAACCTAGAATGGCAGTGGGCAAGTAATCAAGGTGGTCCTTGGTACACCTTTGATGTTGTTGATAGTAATAATCATACTGTCTCGGCTTTTTGTACGACAAGGACAGTCACTTTTTCTGGATATTCTGGTAAAGATTTATATTTAAGAGTAAGTATAACAAATAAATCAGCAAATGGAAACAATTACTTGTATATTGATAATATAAATGCAACCGAAGATTTAGTTCCGCCAACTTGCTATATGCCTTTAAATGTTCGGGTTATAGATAAAACAGATTCAAGTTTTGAGGTGCGTTGGGAAAACCCAACAGGACAAAGTGCTACATCTATTGATTGGGAGGTTCGAATTTCAGGTTTACCTGGTTCTGGACCTAATGGTTTAGTAGGAAGTGGTTCAGAGCCTGGTACATCAACTTCGGTTAATATTGATGTACCTGCTGCAAATCTATTACCTGAAACAGTTTATAAAATCTATTTGAAAACAAGTTGTAGCGCAACAAATGCAAGTTCTTGGATCGGAATAGATGATATTACTTTCTGTAATTCATTCGATATGGATACACAGCAAGTTAATGTATGTGGAATTCAAGAAGTAGATTTGGATTATAATGTACCAGGAACTAAATTTTGGTTTGATGAGGATGATAATCTTGTAGAGCAAGGTGTAAATACATTTACAACTCCTGAAATAACTGAATCTAGAAAGTATGTTGTTTTTTCAGGTACACAAACAACAGCTACTGATCAACAAGAGCTATTGATTGGAAATGGAGTTGCAACAAGTACTACTGTAACGCCTCTTACAGGATCCAAAGCAAATAAAGCGCAATATATTTACCTAGCTAGTGAGTTGAAAGCTGCAGGCTTTAATAAAGGCGTAATTAAAAATTTTGGTTTTAGAACAGGTTTAACAGCTGGTACTTTATTACGCAATAATCTGGCTATTCATATGGGGCATACAAAATTAGAAGAATTTCCATCTAATGATTTTATACCTAATAATGAATTAAAAATTGTGAAGTATGAAGCCAATGAAACACTTGTAGCTGACCAGATAAATTGGTTTAAGCTTGATGAGCCGTTTATTTGGGATGGATATTCTAATATTGTAGTCCAATTCACATATAGTGATATAGCCGGACCCGCTCCTAGCGCAACACCAGTTGTTTGTTCACCTCTAAACGAGCAAAGAAGTTTGTATAGCGGAAATGCTACATTATCTTTAGCGCAAATGTATGCCGAAGTATCTGGTACTAGAAACACAATTCGCATGAATGGCTATTTTAAAATTATAGATGGTTGTTTTGGAGCGATGAGAACTTATGAACTGAATTTCTCTGATGCACCAACTCTAAATCTTTCAGCAGATATTGTTAATAATTGTGCTGGTAGCCCTTTAACAAAATTGTATATTTTGACTGGTGTTAGTGATTATGATACCTATGAATGGACTACAGTTGATCCAAACGATCCAAACGATCCAGCAAATGATCCGAATGATCCAAATAACCCCGCAAACGCAATTCTTGGTGATGAGAATGTAGGTTGGACTTTCAATACAACTATGAATATGACCTATGTGTTAAGAGCTTCTAATACAGGTGGGGATAGATGTGTAATCGAAAAGACTATTTCTGTAGAGAACAATCCTTCTCCTCAAATGTTGCAATTACTGAATAGTTACAGTTTATGTTTTGACGATATTCAAGAATTAAAAGTAGATAATTTAGTTAATGAAACTCCTGTAAGACATTTGTTTAATGGAAACATTAACGGGGTGACTATTAGCAATACCGTATCAGGAGACGCTATTTCTAACGAAACAGCACTTTTTTCTGAAGGTACAGGTAGTTTGAAAATTACACATGCAGCACAAACAAATGCAATTGTTAACTTAGCTTCATCAGTGAATATGAATAACCTTAAATCTATCACGGTTGAGTTTGATCATATTGCTGCTTTACAAGCTGGTACAATAAATGTTCAAGATTATGCGTATTTAGAATATACAACTGATAATGGAGCAACTTGGAAACCGTTTTTACCGGAGCATTATACTGGTTCTGCTAGTACAACTCTTCCAAAACCTGTTGGTAACACTAGTTTGCAAGCTATGTTCTTTACCAAAACATCTTACGCTGATTGGGTAAGTTTCCAACAAGCAACAATCCCTACTAATTCGGCATGGAAATCTGAGAAGTTTACTGTTCCTGCAGCTGATTTTACAGGAGCGGGAACATTCCAAGTTCGCTTTAGAATGGGAGCAGACGGTAATACGCAATTTGCAGGATGGTATATTGATAATGTAAGAATTACACCTATTAGTAACTACCAAGTAACATGGACACCAATTGCTAATTTATATTATGATCAAAACGCAACAGTTCCTTATGATGGTTTAATTAATACTGGAACACTTTATTTGAAAGGTACATCTAATAGTTTAAATGTGCCATATAAGGTGGAAATTGAAAATCAGTATGGATGTACTGTTGAGAAAAACTTTACAGTTAGTATTGGTTTGAAAGAAGCTCCAGTAGTAAATAATATTACAAGTTGTGGTCCTGTTAATGTTGCTAATACAAATTTTGGTAAAAATCCAAACGGCGTATTGACATATTACAGTAGTCAAACATCTAGTACACCTATTACACAGATTACAAATTCAGGTATCTATTATGTAGAACAAGAAATTTCTGGTTGTAAATCAGCAAGAGTACCGTTTACTGTGGTTATTAATCCACCAGCAACTGTACCTGTAGCGCCTGCAAATCAAGCGTTCTGCGGATCAGCTACTGTTAGTAATTTAACATTCAACTCAATTAGTGGCTTAAATATCCAATGGTATACTACTCAAGTAGGAGGAACTCCATTAGCAAGTACAACACCAATTAATAATGGTATTTACTACGGTGAGTTTACAAATGGTTCTTGTACATCATCAGCTCGTGTAGCTGTAAATGTAACAGTGGGAGTTACTCCTTCGGCTATTTCTTTAAGTAATGTATATATATGCGGTACTTCAACAATATCTAGCATTGCTGTTACATCTTCACCAGGAGCAACGGTAAATTGGTACCAAAATGTAAATGATGTTACACCGTTGGCAAACTCAACAGTATTGACAACTGGTACGTATTACATCGCACAAAAAATAGGAAACTGTGAGTCTTCTAGATCTGCGGTAGTGGTGTCAACCGTGCAAAACCTGACCATGCCAACAGCAAATACAACACAAACATTTTGTGGAAACGCTACTGTTGGAAGTTTAATGGCTTCACCAACAACAGTGGGAGCAAATGTATACTGGTATGGCTTTAGTACATCAGATACACCATTATCTAATACCACACCATTGGTAACAGGTACTTACTACGTGGGTCAATCAGTTGGTGACTGTGACTCTCCTAAACGTGCTGTAAGTGTTAAGATTTTAAGTGTTAATGCACCGGTTATCAACCCAATTACTATTTGTGGGGATGCTACTGTTTCATCTTTACCTTTAAGTTCTGGTACTGGAATCAGTTATAAAGTATTTGATAATGCATTTGCAACTACAGAAATGGGGCAAAATGATGTAATCACAACAGGTACTTATTACATTTCTAAAATCGATAATGGTTGTGAATCAGCTAAAGCAACAGTATATATAACTGTAAATGCTCGACCTAATGCTCCAACTGGTAACATCAATCAAACATTCCCTAATTATGCGGAAGTAAAAGATTTAAAAGCAAATGAGCCGAATGTGGTTTGGTTTGATTCGTATAATGATGCAATCAATTTTACAAATCCTTTACCAACTTATCAACCATTAGTAGATAACAAAACGTATTACGGAGTGCTTGTTGGTCCAGCTAACTGTCCAAGTTTACCACTTCCTGTAACCGTGAAGATTAGTTTAGGATTAAACGATCTAGACTTAGCTTCATTGAGATACTATCCAAACCCTGTAGATTCAGAGTTGAATATATCTTACAAAGAGGCAATTCAGTCAGTAGAGGTTTACGATTTGTTAGGTAAACAAATCAAAACACAAAAATTTGATGCAAACGATGTGAAGATAGATGTATCTAATCTTTCAGCCGGAACCTATATGATAAAAGTTCATACAAACACCGGTTCACAATTTATTAAAATCATCAAAAAATAAATTTTCTAAACGAGGAGCAATTGCTCCTCGTTTTTTTTAAACCCCAAAATAGGACATTGTTCTGTTTTGGGGTTTAATAATTTTTAGACTTTAACTAAAAATAACTCAATTTATTTTCAGATATACGTTTGTTGTCTTATTTTTGCTTATTGCCAAATTAACAAAATCAGCAATTGGTAATTAATTATCTAACGTTATGAAAGAAATTACTAAAGAAGTATATTTAAAGTGGTATGAAGACATGCAGTTTTGGCGCAAGTTCGAAGATAAATTAGCAGCTTTATACATTCAGCAAAAAGTACGCGGTTTTTTGCACCTATACAATGGACAGGAAGCAGTTTTGGCTGGTGCCTTACACGCAATGGATTTATCAAAAGATAAAATGATAACTGCATACCGCAACCACGTGCAACCAATTGGTATGGGAGTTGATCCTCGCAGAGTAATGGCCGAACTATTAGGAAAAGCAACCGGAACCTCTCAAGGTTTAGGTGGTTCTATGCACATTTTTTCAAAAGAGCATGGTTTTTACGGTGGTCACGGAATTGTAGGGGCACAGATTCCCGTTGGGGCAGGTATGGCGTTTGCCGAAAAATATCTAGAAACCGGCGGTGTATCATTAACTTATTTTGGAGATGGTGCCGCACGTCAAGGATCATTGCACGAAGCATTTAATATGGCAATGCTGTGGAAACTTCCAGTAGTTTTTATTTGTGAGAATAATGGTTATGCAATGGGAACATCGGTTGAGCGTACTGCAAACCATACCGATGTTTGGAAATTAGGTTTAGGATACGAAATGCCTTCTTATGCAGTGGACGGTATGAACCCTGTAAAAGTAGCCGAAGCAATGTTCGATGCTATGGAAAGAGCACGTAGAGGCGAAGGACCAACTTTCTTAGAAATGAAAACGTATCGCTACCGCGGACACTCAATGAGTGACGCGCAACATTACCGCACAAAAGAAGAAGTAGAAGAATACAAAAAAATAGATCCAATTACTCAAGTTTTAAACGTTATTAAAGAGAATAATTGGGCAACCGACGAAGAAATCGAAACAATAGACAATCGCGTACGTGATTTAGTTTCAGAATGTGAAAAATTTGCAGAAGAATCTCCATATCCTGAAACAAACGTAATGTATGATGTAGTTTACGATCAAGAAAATTATCCGTTCATTCCTCATAAATTATAAAAAATGGCTGAAATTATTACAATGCCTCGTTTAAGCGATACCATGACAGAAGGTACCGTGGCATCTTGGTTAAAAAAAGTGGGAGATAAAATTTCTGAAGGTGATATTTTAGCAGAGATTGAAACCGATAAAGCTACAATGGAATTTGAGTCGTTTCACCAAGGAACCCTTTTGTATATTGGTGTTCAAGAAGGCGAAACTGCTGCTGTTGATAGTGTGTTGGCAATTATCGGGAAAGAAGGTGAAGATTACAAATCTTTATTAGAAGGATCTACTTCTGAGGGGAAAAAAAATGAACCATCTGATACTAAAGAAGAAAAGTCAGGAGAATCTGATTCAAAAGCTGATACATCTGATAAAGAGGAAGTAAAAGAAGAGGAAACTGCTTCAGAAGTTCCAGACAATGTGAGCGTTGTAACTATGCCTCGTTTAAGTGATACAATGACAGAAGGTACCGTTGCATCATGGTTGAAAAAAGTAGGTGATGAAGTAAAAGAAGGAGATATTTTGGCTGAAATCGAAACAGATAAAGCCACAATGGAATTTGAATCTTTTTATGCAGGAACTTTGTTGCACATTGGTATTCAAGAAGGCGAATCGGCACCTGTTGACAGTGTGTTAGCCATTATTGGTCCTGCAGGAACCGATGTTTCTGGTATTTTGTCTGGAGGATCAAAACCAAAAGCAAAATCCGAATCTAAAAAAGAAGAATCATCAGAAGATAAATCAGGAAGTAAAAAAGAATCAAATTCAGCTGAAATAAAAGAAGAATCGGCTAAAACAGAAACTTCATCGGCAACAAATGATTCAAACCGTATTTTTGCTTCGCCCTTGGCTAAAAAAATTGCTCAAGATAAAGGCATTAATCTTTCAGAAGTGAAGGGTTCTGGAGAAAACGGACGCATCGTTAAAAGCGATGTAGAAAACTTTACTCCATCTGCTAAAACTGCATCAACAGAAACAAAATCAGAAGAAAAAGTTTCGTCAACTTCAGCTCCAAAAGCAGTTCCAACAGGTGAAGTTTTTGCAGAAGAAGTTAAAAACTCTCAAATGCGTAAGACCATCGCACGTCGTTTGGCTGAATCTAAATTTACGGCACCGCATTACTATTTAACAATTGAAGTAAATATGGACAATGCAATGGAATCACGTACCCTGATTAATTCATTGCCAGATACCAAAGTTTCGTTCAACGATATGGTTGTGAAGGCTTGTGCAATGGCGCTGAAAAAGCATCCAAAAGTAAATTCACAGTGGACAGAAGCGGCAACAATCGTTAACCACCATGTGAATATTGGCGTTGCAGTTGCTGTGGAAGATGGATTGGTAGTGCCGGTTGTAAACCATACCGATTTGTTGAGCTTAACCCAAATTGGTAGTTCAATTAAAGATTTGGCAGGCAAAGCACGTAGCAAAAAATTGCAACCTAAAGAAATGGAAGGGTCAACTTTTACCGTTTCTAATTTAGGAATGTTTGGTATCGAAGAATTTACATCGATTATCAATCAACCAAATTCTGCAATTTTATCGGTAGGTGCAATTATTGAAAAACCTGTTGTGAAGAACGGTCAAATTGTAGTGGGTAATACTATGAAAGTTACTTTGGCATGCGACCACAGAACGGTTGATGGTGCTACAGGAGCAGAATTTTTACAAACATTGAAACATTTTATTGAAAATCCGGTTACCATGCTGGCTTAATCCATAGAATAGTATTTATATAAACCCGTTTTGATTTTTCAGAACGGGTTTTTTTGTATATTTGTTATAGTAAAAGTTATATTTATGGACACAATTGTTTTAAAAAATAGAATACATTCTTTTGTAGAAAAAGCAGATGAACGAATTTTGTCTATTGTAAACAGTGTTTTTGAAAACTATTACAATAAAGAAATTGTTGCTTATCATCCAGATGGAAAGCCAATGACAAGAGAAGAATATAAAGAAGCCCTTTTAAATGCTGAAAAACAGATTTCCGAAGGAGATTTTATTGATGTTGAAGAAATGGAATAAACAAGGACAGTAAAAGTTAAGCGAATTGTTTGGGTTAGGCAAGCAAAAGAAGCTCTTTCTGAAATTTTAGATTATAGATATTCTAGTATACCTTCAGCTTATGAAATAGTTAGAAAAGAAATTATAAGTGCCTCTAAAAATATGGTGTTTTCTGAAAAATATCAGCAAGATGAAATTTTTTCTGAATATCGAAGAATTATCATAAGAGATTATAAAATTTTGTACAAAGAAAAGGTAGGAGTCGTTTATATTCTTAATATAGTTTGCACGAAAGCTGGATAACAAATACAAAAAAACTTAAAAAACATTCTTCATAGAATAGTATTTATATAAACCCGTTTTGATTTTTCAGAACGGGTTTTTTTGTATTTTTGTTTAAAACATACAAAAATGAGAAAAATTCTTTTGTTTACAGCTTTGTCTTTATCGTTAGTTGCCTGTAAATCGAATCAAAATGCCCAAGTTTCAGCCTATCAAGTGAAAGAAGCAGATGTGGCTGCCACTTTAAAATATTTAACTTCTGATGAATTAGAAGGAAGAGATTCAAACTCTGAAGGAATTTTAAAAGCAGCAAATTATTTAGAAGAAATCCTTAAAAAATCCAATGTTAAACCGTATTTTTCTACTTATAAAGATACACTTTCCAACTATGACAATTCGTTTAATGTGGTAGGATACATCGAAGGAAACGATCCAAAACTGAAAAATGAGTTTGTGATTTTGGGAGCACATTATGATCATATTGGCATTACAGAAAAAGGTTTTGAAGGTGATTATATCAACAACGGTGCTAATGACAATGCTTCGGGAACTACTGTTTTATCGGAAGTGGCAAAATATCTGGCTGCATCAAAAAACTGTAAACGCAGTGTGTTGATTGTGTTCTTTTCTGCCGAAGAAAAAGGTTTGTTGGGATCGAAACATTTGGCTAAAAAGTTAAAAAAACAAAACATGAATATTTACAGCATGTTGAATTTTGAAATGGTAGGTGTTCCAATGAGTTATGATTTTAAATTGTTTTTAACAGGATATACCAAATCAAACATGGCGGCAAAGTTAAATGAATACGCAAGCAGCATGATTGTGGGAATGTCAGACGGGGCAGAGCAATACAATTTGTTTGCAGCATCAGACAATTATCCGTTCTATGAAGAATTTAAAATTCCTGCGCATACCGTTTCTGCATTTGATTTTTCAAACTTCAATTACTACCACCATCCAAAAGATGAATTTCAAGCGATGGATACCGCATTTATGACCGCCATTGCGCAAGATATGCTTCCGGTGGTATCAAAAATGATCAACGCAGAAACCAAAGAAATAAAAATGAATTAGGCTGATAAGTCATAAAGTTAAATGTCAAAAGTCGTAAAGTCAAAACTTTATAATGAAAATATATAGTAGTTGTCATTCCAAACGAAGTGAGGAATCTAAACAAATAAACGATTAAACACATTAACAATCGAACAAAAAAATGAAAACTATCATAATAACAGGAACAAGTCGTGGAATAGGAGCAGAGTTAGTGAAACAATTCGCTGCCGAAGGGCATACGGTTATTTCCCTTTCACGAAACAGTAATCCGGAACTTGAAAACCTGCCGAATGTACACTACCAATCGGTCGATTTAAGTAACGATGCTTCTGTAGCTACATTTGCAATAGCATTGAAAAATCAGTTTAAAAACATCGATATTTTAATTCACAATGCAGGTGCCATTATCAACAAACCATTCGCTGAAATTTCTTCTGCCGATTTTGAATATGTTTACAAAGTAAATGTTTTTGGTGTTGCAGCGTTAAACCGTGCCGTTTTACCTTTAATGAACAAAGGCAGCCATGTAGTTACCATTAGCAGCATGGGCGGTGTGCAAGGCAGCTCTAAATTTCCTGGTTTGGCGGCATATAGTTCCAGCAAAGGAGCAGTAATTACCTTAAGCGAATTATTGGCAGAGGAATACAAAGAGCAAGGTGTTGCGTTTAATGTTTTAGCGTTGGGCGCCGTACAAACCGAGATGCTTCAAGAGGCATTCCCGGGATATCAGGCAAATGTTTATCCGAATGAAATGGCGCTTTACATTAAAGATTTTGCCTTAAACGGAAATCGCTTTTTTAATGGAAAAGTTTTAGAAGTTTCATCAACTACCCCATAATTGAAAGAAGTCTTAACGAAATATATCCCCGAAAATGCCGTTGATGCGGTATATGAATTAATAAAAACCTATCGTGTGCATTTTAAAATTGTAAATGAGCGCGTTACCCGTCATGGAGATTATAGAAAAAATCCCGATGGATCGCACCAAATTACGGTAAATGCAACGCTGAATAAGTATCGTTTTTTAATAACAACCATACACGAAATTGCCCATTTAGTTGCATTTCAAAAATACGGACGATTCATTAAACCACACGGTTTAGAATGGAAACACACTTTTCGTTTGCTAATGATGCCTTTTATCAATCCATTGGTTTTTCCTGTTGAAGTATTGCCTTTTTTGGTAAATCATTTTAAAAATCCATCGGCAAGTAGCGACACAGATGCGCTTTTGTCTATGCAATTGAAAAAGTACGATGCGCCTACGAACAAAGTTTTTGTAGATGAATTGCCTTTGGGAAGTGTGTTTCAAATTGAAAACGGACGTGTGTTTAAAAAAGGAAAATTGCGTGTAAAACTGTTTGAATGTACCGATTTAGAAAATAACAAAGTATATTTGTTTAAACCGAATATGCAGGTTGAACTTTTGAATAGCTAATCAATGAATAAAAATTATTACGCCGTATTAATGGCAGGTGGCGTGGGATCGCGTTTTTGGCCTGTAAGTACCCCCGAATTTCCTAAACAGTTCCACGATATGTTGGGAACAGGCGAAACCTTGGTGCAGAAAACATTTACCCGTTTAAGCCGTTTAATACCAAAAGAAAATATTTTAATATTAACCAACGATAAATATTGCGACATTTTAAAAGAACAATTGCCCATGATTACCAACGAGCAAATTGTTTTAGAACCCGAAATGCGCAATACCGCACCGTGTATTTTATATGCTTCGCTAAAAATTAAAAAGAAAAACCCCAATGCTTTGATGATTGTGGCTCCGTCTGACCATTGGATTGAAGACGAAGTGCAGTTTGCAGCCAATTTGCAGCGTGCGTTTGATGCGTGCGAAGCCGATCAGGTGTTAATGACTTTAGGAATTATTCCAACGTTTCCAAATACCGGTTATGGTTATATTGAATACAATAAATTAGATACCCGCCAAGTAAAAAAAGTGGTGCAATTTCGTGAGAAGCCCGATTATCAAACGGCTAAAACGTTTATACAACGCAGGAATTTTCTGTGGAATTCGGGAATTTTCGTTTGGAATGTGCAAGCTATTTTAACTGCTTTTGAGAAATTTCAACCCGAAATGGTGCAGTTGTTTCAATCGGGGTTTGAACAGTTCAACAACTCCAACGAGCAAGAATTCATTATAGAAAATTACCACAAGGCGGCAAACATTTCTATCGATTATGCCGTGATGGAAAAAGCAGATAATGTTTTTGTATTACCTGCCACTTTTGATTGGAACGATTTAGGCACATGGGGTTCTTTATACGACAAGTTGCCAAAGGATACCTGTGATAACGCAGTGGTAAACGGAAATTTGTTTGTGGAAAACGCTACCAATAATATCGTACGGACCAATTCAAACAAATTGGTGGTAATAGGTGGTTTAGACGATTTTATTATTGTAGATAAAGATGATGTTTTGCTGATTTATCCTAAAAAGAAAGAACAAGAAATAAAACAAATAGTAGCAAAAATAAACGAAAACAAAGCGGACACTTAGTCCGTTTTTTTATTTGTTAAAAATGTGAATTGTGGTTGCTGATACTTAACGATATACCTTCTATTATAGAAAAAAGATGATTTATTTATGTAAAATTTAGAAATTATTTACATCAAAATACTATATTTGTGTTACTAACATTTTAAAAAACTACACAAATATGCAAGAAATTATTACATCTATACAAAATTGGATGGCTTTGCGGTCGCAACCAGACCAATTAGTAGAATTGTTTAATCATTCATCAGGGTTTGAACTAGACATGAGCCTATTTCCCCAACACCAGCCCTTGCACGCATATGCAGCGGTGAAAGACAATGGAGCATTTGGTTTTTATGTGATTTCTCAAGTAAACGATGTAAATTCACCAGATGAAGTGTTAAGCGCCAATTGTTTTTGGTGTGGTTGTGAGGGGTTGAAGAGTCAGGAAATAACCGAAGCAGTTGCTTTAGCACGTATTGATTTATGGCAAACCGATTACCCGGAATGGATTCCTGAGGTTGTGACTACACCTTTTGGTATTTATGAAACATTTTTTATACCTACAGAAGATTTACAGCCACAAACATATAGTGTGTCTTTTGCTTTAAAAGCCGACGCAGTCAATCCGAGTGGGAAAGTAGCCGACCTTATTTTAAACAACGGCGCAGGTGTATATTATGATACTATCCATGGAGAACCTCCCTACAGAAATCGTTCCAACTATTATATTTTAGATTTATTGTAAATTATTTTAAATGATTAAATTATGAAAATTGTAAAACTTACTTTTCTAACAACGCTATTAGTGCTAACAGCATGCAATATGGATCAAACAGTCGATCAAAATCGTGATGAAAGCATCAATAATGCTATACAAAAAACAAATGCAGAATATAGTTTAGAAGATGTATTGAACGGTATGCGTGCATGGCAAAATATACGTGGTAATGAAACAGAATTATTGAATGTTTTTAACAATCATAACGGTTTAGAAATCGATTTAGCATTTTTTCCTCAAAATAGTTCTTTACATGCGTATGCATGCATTTTAGATGGTCAATTAAAGTTTGCTATAATTTCAGAAGTGTATGATAATGAAAGTTACCACAATAACTTAATAGACTATATAAAAATAGTAGATTTAAATTATCATGATGTTTCTGAACTTGGAAATCAGAATTATCAAGAGCACAATTTTCCATTACCAACACAATATATACAGGCAACTGAAGCTGTGAATCGAATTCAAGATTGGAATACCCACTACACAGCTTGGATAACGACAAGCTTACCAATGTATCAATCGTTCAATATACCAACCTATAGCTTATCACCACAACCCTATACAGTATATATGGGGTTAAAAAATTCCGATGATAACCCGAGTGTGAAAGTAGCCGACCTTATTTTAAACAACGGCGCAGGTGTATATTATGATACGGTTAGGAGAGAACCACCTTACAGAGATCGTTCCAACTATTATATTTTAGATTTATTGTAAATTATTGATGCTATGAAAATTTTTAAACTTGCCTTATTAACTTTTAGTGTTGCTTTTTTTGGATGCACATCAGATAACGGAAATGAAGGTTCTGCCAAACCTGAATTAACGACACAGCAACGATCAAGCAATGGTTATACTTTGGAAGAAGTGATAAATGGGATGCGAGTATGGGATACCTTACGAAATAATACCGACCAGCTCTTAACTTTGTTTAATAATGCAAATAGTTTAAATGTAAATATGCAATTGTTTCCAGAGGGTAATGCCTTACATGCGTATGCCTGTGTTTTAGAGGGACAATTAAAATTTGCAGTAATTTCCGAAGTGTATGACAATGTTTCGTATGCCGATAGTTTAAGCAAGTACATTCATGTGTTTGATGTGGTATATTCCGATGTTTCAAATATAAATCAAGAAACCTATCCTGTTTATACCCATTCATTGCCTTCACAGTATATCCAGGCAACCGATGCATTAAACAGAATTACAACTTGGAACACAAATTATCCATCATGGATTGGTACCAGTTTGCCTATGTATCAATTGTTTTATATACCCACCCATAGTTTAGCACCCCAAAACTATACGGTTTATTTAGGTTTGAAAGATAGTGAGAGCCAACCTGATATTAAAGTAGCCGATTTGGTATTAAAAAGCAGTGATTCATTTTATGATACGGTTAGATTACAACCGCCCTATCTTAATAGGTCTAAGAATTATTTGTTAGACTTAATGTAAATTAAAGATGAAAGGCTATTTTATTATTTTTGATATTCTTGCATATTTGAATTCTTTTTTTCTTCTAATATACTTTTTTTTAGGGATAAAGTTTTTAATGAATAGTAAGAATAAACTTCTAAGATTAATAGCAATTTATTTAATTCTCAGCTTTGGTTTTGATATAGTTTCAGGTGTTATACAATTTCTATACGAAATAGATGTTTTACCTAATTCTTTGTTTATAACTATAAAAATTACTTACCGATTAATAGAATTACTCATCATTGGCTATCTCATTAACAAATATTGGTTACAAAGCACTGTTGTTTGGTATTTAATAGCCGGCAGCAGTGTTTATTTACTCTATGATTTATGCACCTACAAGGCAAATGGTATTTTAAATTACGAAGCCAATGCCCAAACAGTAGCCAACTTGTTACTAATGATTTTAATTGCAGTAAACTTATTAAAGCAGCTGCGGTCAAATCAAACATTTACAGTTACCAATCAAATGCTTAGCATGGTGTTTCTGGCTTATTTTTCCATACACCTTATTTACACGGTCATTCAAAATTTTATCATCAACCAGTCGTTCAGTGATAAAAGTTTTGTGTTGTTCTATTCCAGCTATGTGGTATTGCACATTGCTTACTATTTCGCGTTAGCGTTTATACTATTTAAAAACCTTAAAAAACACAAGTAAAATTTACGAAATATTTTAATGGGCACTTTTTATGGAAAAATGGCAGAATTCAGACACGCTGCTTATTTGGGTAGTTATCATTATTGGGGTAATGATACTGCTGGTAGGAACACTAATTGGGGTTTTTTACATATCATATAAGAGAGTACTTCGGTCAAAAGACGAAGAACTAAAAGCAAAAATGGAATACCAGCGTTCACTTTTAAAAGTAAGTTTAGAAGCACAAGAAAACGAACGTATGCGTATCGCCGCCGATTTACACGACAACATCATCAGCAAGCTTACCATCATTCGCTTAAAGGCTGTTATGGGGTCTCGTTTGCAAGAATTAGATCAATTGCTGGGAACAGCCATTGATGAATCACGGCGTATATCCCACGAGTTATTACCCCCATTGTATGAAGAAAAATCGTTAGACGATATCCTTCTCACAGTATTTAAAAGTTGGAGAAATGTGTACAACATCAAGCACACCATCGATGTGCGCACGGAGAAATTGATAGATAAATCCATCAAACTGCAAACCGTGCGTATTTTGCAAGAACTGCTTAACAACATTCACAAGCATGCCAAAGCTACACATATCCATTTAATGCTTCGCATTACAGACTATTGCGTGGTAATGCTTGTAAAAGACAACGGTATGGGCTTTGATATCAATTGTATCAGAAAAGGCATCGGCTTAAAAAATATAGATTCAAGAGCGGAAAACCTACACGCCCAATACAAATACAAAAGCGTTAAAGAAAAAGGAACACGATTTATTTTATTTGTCACCCATGGAGAAGATAAAACTAGCATTATTAGATGATGATTACTTAATTGTAACCTTACTGAAAAGTTTTTTTGAACAACATCCACGTTTGCAGGTAGTGTTTGATACAACCGATGGCTACGAATTGTTTACTTTTTTAGAAAAATCTCCTGCAGCGATTGATGTATTGCTGCTCGATTTAAAAATGAAAACTATTGATGGTTTAGAAGTTTTAAAACATGTGAAAACGCATTGCCCCGATATAAAAGTTGTAGTGGTATCATCACATTATCAAGATCATTCCATTGGTTTTATGACCAAAGAAGGAGTGGCGGGATTTTTACCAAAAGGAATATCCCCGTTTGAATTAACAGAAATTATTCAGCATGTACACAAAAATGGTTTTTATTTAAACAAAGACCAAATGGAAATTCTGCGCGAACAAATTTCACCCAAAGTTTCAAAACCTTGCCTTGAATCAGAGGATGCACTTACAGAGCGCGAAATTGAAATCGTGAAACTGCTTTGCCATCAAAAAACGGCCAAAGAAATTGGCGAACTGCTTTTTATTACCCAACGCACGGTGGAAGGTCATAAGACCAATATTTTTTCTAAAATAGGTGTGCGTAATGTAGCCGGTTTAATTATATATGCTTTGCAAAAACAAATTGTAACCCTTGAAGAATTGGCACTTCACTAAATATACACTAATAGGTAATATTACCTATTTTTTGATTTCAGGTAATTTCTACCTTGATTTTTTTAGTTTATTTTAACATTTTTGATAAAAGAAATTTAATTTTTTTAAGAACAAGCTTCGGCATAATAACTCAAAAAAGTATGTAATGTTGAAGGTTTGTAAACAACTAAAAATCAACTAAAAACGGAAAGTTATGAGTGGAAAATTACATGTTTATACAATTATTAACAATCCTATTTTTTTAGAAGGAATAGAAAATTTAATAAAAACTAAAATTGCTACTAATGCAATTATCAATCATCAAGACAGTTTACCTTTATCAAATTATACCGAATTAAAAAAGAATGATAAAACCACCGAGTTGCTTATTTATGATGTAACTAAGTTTTCAAATAAAGATTTTAATCAAATACTGCAATTAATGTCTTTAAATGCCCATTTTAAGGTGCTTATCATCACATCAAATATCAACATAAGCGATGTGAAGTTACTATTTGAAATTGGTGTGATGGGAATTATAAATAATAATGTTCAGCCCGATCAATTTGTAGAAAATCTTACCAAAGTAATCAACGGTAAAAAAGTACTTTCTCGCGAATATTGGGATTTAATTGTAGATTATTTCTTTCATTCGGTAGAGAATTTGAGTTTAATTAA
Source organism: Flavobacterium sp. CBA20B-1 (assembly GCF_028473145.1). Lineage (NCBI taxonomy): Bacteria > Pseudomonadati > Bacteroidota > Flavobacteriia > Flavobacteriales > Flavobacteriaceae > Flavobacterium > Flavobacterium sp. CBA20B-1. Next base: position 1,346,387 of record NZ_CP092370.1, on the reverse strand, counting down.
TGAAAAAAAAACAAGTGACAACAACAACGATGTTTTGCTATTGGCAGAATTAACTTCGCGAGAGAAAGAAATTTTAGGATACATTTGCGACGGCAAAAGCACCCGCGAAATATCTGAAGATTTATTTTTGAGTTTGCACACAGTGGAAACCCATCGACGAAAAATACTGCATAAAATGGGTGTGAAAAACACCGCCTCTATGGTAAAAATGGCCATAAAGTGTAATTTATATGCTTTATAGAAAAACAAAAACCGCTTTGTAGCGGTTTTTTTTTATGGAAAAAATGGGGAATGGTAATCTCCATTTTTCCTTATTCATAATCAGCCATTTCTGCATTTGCGATGATCAATGTGCGCACATCATTATCATTCAAATCAATTTTATAAATGTTGCGTTGCGAAATCATATCGTTAGAGGTATTCGTGAAAATAATTTCCGAACTATTTGGTGAAAATATTGGGTCAATATCAACAGACCCCATTGGTTTAAAGCTCACGGCTGAAATATCGGTGTGGGTGTTGTTGGTAATGTTGTAAATATACATGCGCGTGTCAAGCTGTTTGTATTGCCAATCTTCGTTTCCAGAAACATCGTGTGTATAAAGCAATTGATTGCCGGTTACATCAAAATCAAGTCCGCCCATGGCACCAGATACGTTTTCTAAAACCGTATGCACCACATTTCCATTGCTGTCTAAGATTATTATTTTTGCCTGATAGCCATTTATATCGTTGGTAGTAATAGCTATTTTTGAACCATCGTTGCTCCATGCACACTTTGTAATAAAATGTCCGTTGGGTGTTTGATATATTTGGGTTTGCCCAGTGCCATTACTGTTCACTTGATACAGTTTGTCAAAACTTGGAAAGATAAATTGGCTGCCATCGGCTTTCCATGCAAAAGATAATTGATCGCTTCTAAAACCGTTTAAAGGGGTTTGACTTATTTTCAGCTCGTTTTGCCCGTCTAAATCTGCTGTAAATAAATGGGTTTGTCCGTTATAGGTTTGCAGATAAGCTAATTTGTTTGCCACATTGTTTTTTCTGGGTTTCCAAGTAGCATTGTTCCAAGCGGTAATCGATATTTCTTCTTGCAAATCGGTAGCAAATATAGAGAAACTGCCTAAATTTTTTCGCACAAAATGATAGCGGTATTCTGGGTTTTTTCGCACGGTAAATTGATAAGCCTCGCTGAAAACATCGCTGTTAATACTGTCTGAAGCCACCACTTGCCAGGTATAAGTTGTTCCAAAATCTAATTGGGTCATAGTGATTTTTTTGGTACTTATATTCGGAATTTCAACACGGTTGTTGGTTCGGTTGTTGGTAAAAATCAATTTATAAGTCAACGTATCCAAATCAGGATCCGAACATTCCCATTCCAATTCCACATTATTGGTTAAATTGGTAGCCAAATTTTTAGGCGATACAAGCACGGGAACAGTAGGAGGATTGTTCAGTGATTCATCGGTCACCATTTCAAAAACAAGGTGCACTTTTTGTTCAAATTCACTAATTGTAATCGATTGATATTCGGTAACATATCCTTTTAATTCTGCACGAACCGAGAAAGTTCCCATTGGCAAAGTTCCTTCAATAGCAAAGTTTCCGTCTTCATCCGTAAACACCGTTGTAGAAGCGGGTGTTGTGGATATTTTTACATTCTTTAAAGGTTCATTAGAGGCTTCTAAACGAACACTTCCCGTTAATGTTGCTTGTGCATTTCCATCGATGGTATCTTCGCTACAACTTGCAAAGACGAGTGAAAAAGCGATAATTATGTAGTAGTAGATAGATTTCATATTTTAAATGCTAATAGTTATTTTCCAAGATAAACCTGCACGCCCATTCCAAATTGTAAAAAATGATCGTTTCTTTTGCCCGAAATTACTTCGTCCCAATCATCAGTAAAGCCCACATGGTATTTTCCAAAGCCGCGAATACCAACCGATGGCGAAACCATATATTCCAAACCTGCGCCAAATTGGGATTTTAATTGTAATTTCCCTTTCTTGGATGTGATATTTTCAAAAGAACCCAAACCGGCAGAAAAGTAAGGTGTAAAATTGTTGAAAGGCAACATTAAATATTCCAAATCAAGTTCCAGAGAAGTGAATTGCGCCTTGAAATAGCGGTCTGAATTTAAGGTTTGATAGCCATAAGCTGCGTTTAAACTAAAATGATCCGAAAAAAGATATTTAAAATTCCCGCTAGCACCAAACTGGGAAGTAGATGGTGCATAATCACCCCGCAAAGAGTTTGCCGTAACCGATGCGCCTATCGAAAATTTTGCACGGCGGTTGGTGTCCCAATCTCCTTTTCCTGGTATTCTTTTAGTGCTTTCTGCCACTTCTTTGGTATATTCTGCCAACAAAGCATCTGCTTTCGATTTGTCTTGGTTGGTGGTGTTCCAAACATTGTTTTTAATTCCTTCTAAAATCAATAAATAAACGGCTTTGTTTATGGCTTCGCTCACAGCCATTTGCACGGGTTCGTTGTTGGTAACGCCCACTTCTGCTTCCATTAAACGCTCGGTATCCACATATCGAAACATGCTGGCATTAACCGATTGCGAAAGAATGGTTTTAGAAGTATAAATGGTTTTTAGAATTTTACCCGAATTGGTTGAAACCGCACGCAAATAAACCGTGATACGGTCTTGGCGGTACTCGGTAGATCCGCCTATACCAAAATACCGCGCACCTGCACCACCTGTTAAAATGTTGGTGTCATACGAAATCACACCGCCTTCTAGCAAAATGCCTGCAAAGAGTAGTGGGGCCAATGTTTCTTTGGCTTGCCCGTTGGTATATTCCTGGCGGGTGGTTCTAATAATTTGGCGTTCGTTTAAAAGGTTGCCAATGTTTTCGCGTTCAATTGGGGCAAACCATTTGCTGTCTTCTAACGATTTTATGAGGATAGTGGTTAAACCCTGCGGAACAGCTGTGCTCCAGTTGGCTCCGGTGGCCGATGCTTTATACTGCCCGGTTTGATCTCTAAACTTGTAAACCCCCACCACAATTGGTTCTTGTGGTTTGGGTAGTTTTTTAAAATCTTTTTCGGTTGCTGTAACCTCACCAATTACCGATTGGTATTCCACACCGGCGGGCGGCGAGAAAAATACCCCACAAGCCTGAAAAAGACCACCAAGGCAAAGCAGCAACAGTATATTTTTTGTAGATAATTTCATAACTGTAAAGGCAAATTTTTATAAAATAATTTCGGTAACTTCTCCGGTTTGGTTGTCAATAATTCTAATCACGGTGCCTGTACGGGTTTCATCAATAGAAATAATTAAATCACCAATTTCAAATGTGCCCTCTTCTAAACTTCCTAAATCTTCATTTTCTTCAAATAATCCGCGCGATAATTGCGATAAAATTTGCCGTTTTACAGTTTCTGAAAAGCTATCTAATAAACTTGTTTTGTTTGAATTTTTATTGTCATCGAATTGGTTTTGGGCGTTGGCAGAAGCCAGCAAGCCATTGTAATTAAGCGGATTTCCGCCAAAGTTGGGGTTTACGGGTGTGTAAACCAATTGCTGTGCGTTGCTAACAGCACAAACAATTAAAAGCAATATGGTTGGTACTAATTTTTTCATTTTTACTATATTTTAATAAGTGAATTCGTTTTTTAACTTACCCCGATTGTTAGAATAAGCTACCAATCTTTTAAAAGTTGCAGCAACTTGTTCTTTTAGGTATTCTTCATCGGGATTGGTGAAAAATTCAATGATGAGGTCTTGATCCACTTTTACTTGCACAATACTAGATAAACCGCGGTAAGGCAATTCGGAAATATTGATGATGAAATCAAATTTTGTGGGATATTGCGTATAAGCGGCATAGAAAAAATCGTAGTAATCTCTGCCAATTTTGGTTTTAGAGTCATCTACCACAATTCCTTGCACACCAATCAGTGCGGTTTCTTTTATTGGGATTAGTTCTTTGGTGATAAACTGCACCGAATCTTTTGTAATTAAACGGTTTTCCACTTCATCTCTGATAAAAAGAATAGCCGTTATTTTTTGTTTTGATGTTTGATTAATAGTTGTTGATGATAAGCTTTCAATTTGGTTGGGCTTTAAGGTAAACTTTCCTTTTTGTTGATTTACAGATAAATTTTTGTTGGCATCGGTTTTTTTTATCAAAAGCAAATAATCCAATTCATAATGATAACTGCCATTGTTTTGAACCGTTGGTCTAAATGTTAAAGTGTTTTCTGATTGCACCACATCTATTTTAGCCACAATTAAGCTGTCTCTGAATTCTTGTGCATAAGAAGCAGTAACAAAGCAGTAGATAAAAACTAAAATAGGGTAGATTTTTTTCATTGGTAATTTCTTATAATGATACTTCTGTCGTTTCCTGAAACTTTCACCGACATGTTTTCCATAATGCTGTTGTTACCATAAATTTCCATGTAATTGTTGGTACCTTGCATTTGAATGTTCATGTTAGAAGGTTGTAGTTTTGATGTCTCGGTATAAAAAAGCAATTGTTGGTCGCCTGTTTGGTTTACCTGCATTTGCTGGGTTTCTAGTTGCGCAATATTGTTGTTGCCAATTTGGGTGATTTGTGTACCCACGGTTTGATTCATACTGTTTAGCAGCATGCTTTCAGTAAACATTTGCCGGTTTTGTATTTCTTTTATATCAGAAGAAATAGAGGATTGTTGGGTTTGCTGTGCACTTAATGTGATACATCCAAAAAGCGAAAAATATACAGCCAGTCTATTTTTCATACGGATTGGTGTTAAGATTAATAGATTTTTAAAAGAAAACTGCCCAATAATAAATTTTAAGTGAACTTGAAATTGATTATGAGCAGTTTTTTACAATTAAACAATATAAATTGTGATCAAATAGTTTAGTTGCTTTGTGTTATAGAAAGTGTGTTTCCAGAACCCATTTGTGTACCTTGGTGGAAGTGATCCATACCTGATTGCGAAATCGTAGCTGAATGAGCAGAACCCATTTGCAAGCTAGAAGACATATTGCCATCGCCTGATTGCATTAAATCAACCATGTTTCCATTACCAATTTGCATTGCAGAACCTTCGTTGTTGTTTCCAATTTGGTCAAATTCTGCATTGTTATTACTTCCAGTTTGTAAAGCCATCGCATCATTAGAATCGCCTTCTTGCATGATATCTGCCCAGTTGCTGTTTCCTGCTTGTGTAATTCCAGCAATGTTCATATTTCCATCTTGGTATGCAACTGCTTCGTTTGAAGAGCCCATAGACATGATGTCTGCTTCGTTTTCATCACCAAATTGATCCACATCTGCCATGTTGTTGCTTCCAAACATTTGTGTAATGGTTGCGCTGTTGTCGTCTCCATTTCTGTTTACATCAGCAGAGTTGTTGTTTCCAAAAAACTGTGTAATTTCTGTACTGTTGTCACTACCAATGGTGTATTCTTTTGCAGAATTGTCGTTACCTACCTGACTTACAGAAACTTCATTGTCTCTACCTCTTTGATAAGTATCTGCCCAGTTATCGTTACCCACTTGTGCAACTTCTGCGTCATTACTCACACCGTTTTGGCGCACGCGGATAAAGTTGTCATCACCATCTTGTGAAGTTTCAGAAGAGTTGTATCCAGTGTTTACTTGTAAAACAGTTAAAGCATTACGGTCACCGTCTTGTTCAGCAGTTGAAGTGTTGAAGTCGGATACACGAGTGCCGGTAGATTGCGTGATACTAGCAGTGTTTGCATCACCATCTTGTGCCAAAGTAGATGCGTTTCCTTCGCCCCACTGAGTTAAAGTAGCACTGTTGTCATCGCCATCTTGATCGATCCAAGAAGTGTTGCTAGTACCTGTTGAAGAAACCATTGCTGTGTTGTCGTCACCATCTTGTACCAATTCACTTTCGTTAGTTGTACCATCTTGCATTACACTTGCAAAGTTGTAGTCACCAGATTGATTTGCTTCGCTTTGGTTTCCGTTACCTGTTTGTGAAGTTGTAGCTTCGTTTCCTTCGCCTGACTGTGAAACAATAGAACCGTTTCCGTTTCCGTTTTGGGTTAATTCATTAAAGTTTGCACTACCTGTTTGAGTAGTAGTACCTGTATTTCCGCTTCCTGTTTGTGAAGAGTAATCTACATTTGTTTGCGCTGATGCTGCCGCTGTTACAAAGAAAGCTACTGCAGCACTTAGTACTAATTTTTTCATATGATAAATAATTAAATGTTTGTATTTCAAAGTTATGGTCTTTGTAAAAGCCAATCAATCGCTGGTTTCCGCCATATTTTTAAAATACTCAAAAACCATTAGAAGAAGTTATCTTGGCACAAACATGCAGATACTAATTTATTGTTGTAGAACAAATTCTACATAAATTGATAGAAACGTTCTACGAGCGTTTATTGCGCAGCGGCGTAAATTTGTCATGTAAATAAAATCATAGAACGGCAGTTTGGGCAAATGCTGTTGTTCAAAAAAAGATATTTTACAAAAAAAATGTTAGGGAATTGAAAAAGAAGAATAATTATTGTTTGTAGTTATCGCGAGAAATCATTTAGGTTTCTCGCTTTTTCTTTTAACGAGATTTCAAATACATCATATTTCCAAATGAAAAAAATTATTTTAGCACTAACCTTATTGTGTTTTAGTTTAGGATTTTCTCAAATAACAAACACTGTTGTTAAGAAAGAACATTTTGAAGCATCGGGCTTTCCGTTTTTGGGTACGCATGTTTTGCAGGTCGAAAAAATTGCTACACCAAAAGAAAAAAACTATTATGTGTTTTCTAAAAACGAAAGAGGGAGTTTGCAAGACGAGTTGTACATACAGCAGTTTAAAAAGGTGAATAACGAATGGAAAGTTGTAGCCGAAGATATAGTTGCCGAGGCGGGAATTATCACATCGGTTTGGAATGCCCGCAAAGCTTTTTTCGATGCCGATAAAGACGGGCAAGCAGATGTGTTGTTTGTTTATTCTAAACATCCAAAAGAAAATATGGATGAACAGTTGAGTGTAGTTTTGCTGTTGATCTACAAAAATAAGTTCTACCGAATGGAAAGTTCGGCACAAAACAATTACGAACCTATGTTTGATACCTCCGATTTTAATCCGGAAGATTTACCAGCAACTGTTTTCAAAGAATTTAAAGATTATTGGAACAATTTAGATAAAAATTAATTGCAAAAAGTAATTATAATAAGGTGCTATCTATTATCAATTAAATTGTTGAATGGTGCATCATGAGTTGGTGAAAAACTGCTTTTAAATAATTTTTATGCGCTTGGCTAAAAGGTAAAGTAGCATCGTTTATGAGCTCTTTTAACGAAAGTTGGTTTACTTTTTCTTTGTCTGTAGGTTCAATAACAGCATCGGGATAATTTTCGTGCAATAATTTGTCTAATTGCTGTAAAGCTTTGGTATGAATTCGATTGTTGTTATTAAATTCAAAAAGCAGTGTGCTGTATAGATAGTCATAATCTATAAATTCTTGTTGAATATTTTGCAGATTTAAAGGAACCAAAATTTCATCATCATCAAATGTTTGCCGGGTAGCCACATTCACATTCTTGATATTAGAAAGTTTGGATTGGTGCTTGTTGTGCAATTCTTTTAAAGCCGCATAAAACTGTTGTTTGGTAAATTCTTTGTTCTTTAATTTTTGTTTGTATTGCCGAACCAATTCGCCAAATCCCAATTGAATCAGGTCTTTTTCTATTGCGCTTTTAAAAAACGAAAACATATTTTATCAATTTAAATCCAACAAAAAATCAACAAAAAATACCGATTATTTTTTACCCGTATGAAAACGACGAATTTCTTTTAATAATTCAGATGAATAAACAAAATCAACGATGTCTTCATTATCGGTTTTCATGATTTCGGTACTGTTTCCTTCCCAAACTAATTTTCCATCTTTCAAAAAACAAATATGTTCCCCAATTTGCAGAACCGAGTTCATATCGTGGGTATTAATAACGGTTGTAATATTGTATTCGTGGGTAATTTCCTGAATTAATTCATCAATAACAATCGATGTTTTTGGGTCTAAACCTGAGTTTGGTTCATCGCAAAACAGATATTTAGGATTGTTTACAATGGCACGAGCAATGGCAACACGTTTCTGCATACCACCCGAAATTTCAGAAGGCATTTTGGTGTTGGCATCAATCAGTTTCACGCGATCAATTACTTCCTGCACACGGTCGCGAATTTCTGCATTGGTTTTGTTGGTAAACATTTTTAGCGGAAAACCAATATTTTCTTCCACAGTCATGGAATCAAACAAAGCACTGCCTTGAAAAACCATTCCCATCTCGGTTCTCAATGTGCGTTTTTCGTTCGGATCCAATTTAGAAAAATCTCTGCCATCAAAAAAAATAGTTCCGCTATCTGGCAAATGCACACCCAATAATGTTTTTAGCATCACCGTTTTTCCCGACCCTGATTGTCCAATAATCAAATTGGTTTTTCCGGGTTCGTAGGTAGTGGTAATTCCTTTTAAAACCTCTTTTTCGTCGAACGATTTTTTTAAGTTTTTTACTTCAATCATTAGGTTAATAACATTTGGGTTAACACATAGTTACAAATAATAATGGCAATTGATGTCCATACGAATGCTTTGGTTGAGGCTTTACCAACTTCCAAAGCGCCGCCTTCCATGTAGTATCCGTAAAAAGAAGGAACTGTTGCCAATATAAAACCAAATACGGCCGTTTTAATAAAGGCATATACAATGTGAAAAGGTATAAAATCGTCTTGCAAACCTTTTATAAATTCTTCTGGAGCTAAATATCCGCCTAAAGAACCTGCCACATACCCGCCCAAAATACCAATAAACATACTTAAAGCAATCACAAAAGGGTAGGTGATAGAAGCAACTAATTTAGGGAAAACCAAGTAGTTTAAAGGATTAATTCCCATTACTTCCAAGGCATCTATTTGTTCGGTAACACGCATGGTTCCGATACTCGATGTGATATAAGAACCCATACGTCCGGCCATGATAATGGAGATAAACGTGGGCGAAAACTCTAAAATAATAGATTGTCTTGCTGTAAATCCTATTAAATATTTAGGGATAATTGGGTTGTTTAAGTTTAATGCAGTTTGTATGGTAACAACTGCGCCAATAAAGAATGACAAAAAAGCTACAATACCCAATGAGCCTATGATGAGCTCATCGATCTCTTTAAAGATCAAGTTTTTCATAAGACGCCATTTGGTTGGTCGCCGAAAGATTTCGCCCAACATAATGAAGTACTTACCAATGTTGCTTAACATTTTAATCATAACACATTTTTAATCTGCTAAATTACTAAAATAAAATGGTATTTTGCGGAGCTAAAACTAAAAGATATATTTTAAAAAACGTATTTTTGAACGTGCTTTAATAAGAGCTTATGAAAAAAATCGCTATAATTGTTCCTGTTTACAATGAAGAGCTGAATATACCTGCTTTTTTAAACGAGTTTTTAAAGTTTAGAAAGTCATTGCTTGCCCGTAATTACTCCGCAAATGTTTTGTTTGTGAACGATGGCAGTACCGATGGAACAGAAGAAATTTTAACAGAATTAATCAAAACCACGCCCCATTGCGAAGCTTTGTTTTTTTCTCGTAATTTTGGAAAAGAAGCTGCACTTTTCGCAGGATTGGAACATGCAAAAGGGGACTTGGTAGTGCCGATGGATGTTGATTTACAAGATCCGTTTTATTTGATTTTAGATATGCTTTCCGCTTATGAAAAAGGCGCCGATGTGGTGTTGGCACAGCGTAGTAACCGCGATACAGACAGCTTTTTTAAACGTTTTTCTGCTCAATGGTTTTACAAGTTGAACAATAAAATGTCGGCATTAAAACTACAGGAAAATGTAGGTGATTTTAGATTAATGACCCAACAAGTGGTGCAAGAAATTGTTCAATTGCAAGAAAATCAATTGTTTATGAAAGGTTTGATGAGTTGGGTAGGTTTTAAAACCACCACAATTCATTACGCACGCCCAGCAAGATTAAAAGGAACCACCAAATTCAACTACAGAAAGCTATGGAATTTGGCTTTAGATGGCATCACATCTTTTTCTACATTGCCTTTAAAGGTGTGGACCTATTTCGGCACTTTTATCGCTTTGATATCCTTTTTATATGGATTAAAAATCATTATAGAAAAATTGTTTTTTGGAATTGCGGCGTCGGGTTATGCATCGCTAATGGTGGCTGTTCTGTTTTTTGGAGGTGTGCAATTAATCGGTATTGGTGTGTTGGGAGAATATTTAGGAAGAACTTATTTGGAAACCAAACGCCGCCCACGATACATTCTTAAAAATCAATTAAAAAACAACAATAAATGACGCCTGAAAATAGTTTTCTCATAAAAAAGTTTGATGATTTTCTAAAAACCATTAAAAAGAACAAAACTTTTATTTTTTTAGTAGCGGCTGTTTCTATACTTTATATTTTGCCGATACTTTTAACCAACACCTTATACGTAGATGACCTCAACCGTATGGTTGAAGGTTACGATTGGGAACACGACGGCAGGTTTAGCAGTTCGTTCATTATGCACTTACTGTCTTTTCAGCGAACAGTGGTTTTTAGTTTATTTCCGTTTTCAAATATTGCAAGTGTATTGATTATATCGCTTTCGGGCTTTATCTTTTGCTATGCAATAGGTGTTCGCAACAAAATACAATTGTTCATTGGAAGTTTACTTTTAACAACTTGTCCGTTTATATTAGAAATTTTAGTTTATCGGTTTGATTGTATTCCCATCAGTTTATCGTTTTTGTGCATCACTGTTCCCTTTCTTTTTTACCAAAACAAAAAAATCTTCTTCTTGATATCGCTAGTTGGTATTCTTCTGAGTTTAGGTTTTTACCAAACAACAGCACTTTCGTACTGCATCATTCTGTGTTTTTTCCTTATTAAAGATATATGGAACAACCTTTTTAAAACCGCACTTATAAGTGGCTTCATAGCCTTTTTTGCTTTTATTTTAGGCTTTGCAGGATACCAGCTTGTGGTGAATTTACTCGATATGCAAATGCTGCAAGACGGCAGAGGAGCATTTGTTTTTAAAGATGAAAATTTGCGAATGGTGTTTGAAAACCACCTTGCCGGATTAAAAGACCTGATAGCATCTTTAATTGATTCGTCGTATAAATACACTCTTTATTTTTTATTTTTTTTTACGGCGGTTGCAGCGATTATGTATGTAGCAACGAACATAAAAGCCCACTGGAATAAATATTTGCCATTTAAACTATTGGCTGTGTTGTTTTTAGCCATTTGTATAATTGCATTTGTTGCCGGTATAAACATGGTGGTCTATGAACCGCGATGGGTGCCCAGAGGTATGATTGGCTGGGGATTTGCTATGTATGCTTTTTATTTTGTGTTGATTATCAATAAAGAAACTTTTTGGAAGAACGTTCGTTTAGTGGTTGCTTTTCTGCCCATTATGTATTATTCCTTTGTTATTTCCTCACAATTAGGTATTTATTTAAAAAACCAAGACGAATTTTCAGATTTTATTATCAATTTGGTGTCGCCTCAATTAATCGCCTACGAACGTGTAAAAGTAACCGAACATCAACGTATAAAACTGGTTATAAAAGGAACCATTAAAAGAGCCCATCGCAACCATAGTGTAAACAACACCACCTTGCCGTTTGTAAATAAACTGGCACCTGCGTACGAAAACAAAGATTGGGGCTGGGGAATTATTCGGGTAAACAAGTTTAATAACATCGCAAGCGAATATATTGGAGGAGAGAGACGCGAGGAAATTCTAATAAATATAAACGATTATCCCATTATAGACCGAAATATTTACTACACCTTGCGTTTGAAACACGATGTAGCCATTTTAGATTTTGACAATGAAGATTCAGAGATAAATAATTAGGTTTGTGTTAAAAAAAAGTTAATTATTTTTAAAATTTATTTTTAAAATGTTTAATTTAAAGCTATTAGAAAGACTATTTAATAAAGAATCGTTTATGATTATGAAAAAAATAATTGTGCTATTGATGCTTGCAGTAAGCACTATGAGTGTGGCACAAGAAAAAAGCGAAAACGCCATCTATCAAACCGAAGAATATCAACAAATAAAAAAGTATTACCTAAATATGGTTTTGTCGGGTAAATTAGAAGACGCGGAACAAGTTCGTAAACAATTTTTAGATAAACTTGGAAGGGATAATTTTAAGCAAATGAGTACTTCTGGTTTATCAATGGATAAATGGTTGGAAAAAAATATAAAGAAAACAAATTTTAAATCCATTGAAGAAGCAAATACGCTGTTGGCAAAAATGAATGCCTTTGAGCAAGAATCAATCGAAAGCAGAAAAGAGATATTACCTCTTATTAAAAAAATTACTGATAAGGTTGGACATGTTGCTTATACAAAGCAGTTGCAAGAAGATTTAAAAGCAGAAATAAAATTATAAATCAAGAAAAGGAAAACCATCATGTTTTCCTTTTTTTTTATTTGATTATCCAAACACCTTTTCTTTCATCTTTTTCCAGCGATATTTTCTAATGAATTCAGCTTGTTCTTTTGTAACCAACAAAGGAGTTTTATTGCTTTTGGCTTTAAAAAATCCTTTTAAATAATCTATAAAAAGCAATGGTTTTTGTTTGCGCAAAGCCAGTTTTAAGCCCGCAATCGCCGTAATCCAAAAACCGTAACCCAATCTGTAAAAAGCTTCGCCTTGTTTGTATCGTGCCGATTGATCGTAAATGGCACCAGTTGGTTTCAGGTGTTTCACTTTTAAATCTGCTAAAGTAATTATTTGCCAATTGTAAAAACGACACAGCAATTCATCAACCGTATCCCAACCCATAGCAGGTTTTAAACCACCAATTTCTAAAAAGCACTCTTTGCGGTAGGCTTTAAAAGCACCACGAATATGGTCTTTATCGGTTAAACTTTCTAAAACCCATTCGTTGTTTTTTTCGATATAGGCAAAACCACCCACCATTCCAATTCGGGGATCTCGACGAAATGTTTCGATAATTCGTTCAAAATAATTATGCGGAAGAATCAAATCGGCATCTAATTTCACAATAATATCAAAGGAATCGTCCAATGTTTCAAAACCTTTCTGAAATGCACGAACTACTTTGCTTCCCGGTAAATGTTTGTTTTCAGAGGCATTAAAGACTGATGAAATATTTGCGTATTTTTTTTCAAAATCGGCAATGATTTCAGAAGTATTATCGGTAGAATGATCGTTTACCACCACCATTTTATCGGGCACAACAGTCTGCTGCACTAGCGATTGCAAGGTTTGGGCAATAAAAGCTTCTTCATTATATGTTGGGATAACACAATAAACCTTCATGTTAAATTTTTTCTGCTAAAATCATGTAATAACGCGGTGTAAACTTTCGCAACAACGGACGAATACCTATCTTTTTCACCGCATGTGCCCATTTTTTTCGAGCCGTAATTTTATAGCCACATTTTTCAATCAGCCAATCCAGTTGCCAATCTTCAAACTCGTGGTAATGGCGGTCGCGCGGATCTGTTTTACTGCGATAAGCCGGTGAAAACCACAAACGCAACGGAACCGTAATAACAATTTTCTGCGCCTTGCAGCTTTTTAAAACCGTGTAGGGATTCAACAGATGTTCAAAAATTTCAAAAGCCGTTAGCACGTCATAATCTGTTTGTTGCAATGCTTCTTGGTTGTCATCCAAATCTTCTCCGGTTGTGTTTTGCACCTTAAAACCTTCTTTCTTCATCAACACAGACAGCGGATTTTCCACACCCAAATCTAAAATTTTGGCATCTTTTGAAACATGTTGCTTCAAAAAATCCATGGTGATTTGAAAACGTTCTTTGGGATAGGTTTTTTCGTACATAATTGAAAATTTAGATTCGTAAAAGTAATTAAAATCAATTTAAAGATTAACGATTATATTTGTAAAAAAACTACAATGAACAATCGCTTCTCCAGCAAACAAGCTTTATGGTTCACACTGATCAATTATTTCGGTGTGCTCATTGGCACGGTTTCCACATTGTTTATATATCCAAACGATAAGGAATTGCTGGGAATTATTGGTTTTATTGATGGTTTTGCACAAGTTTTATATCCTGTTATGGTTTTGGGTGCATCGACTGCCTTGCTGAATTTTCAACCCAAATTAAACGAATACTTGCAACGAAAATTGTTTTCATACAGCATGATTTCTATAATCGGAATGATTTTTTTCTGTGCCCTATCCGTGTTATTGATTTATTGGTTCAATTGGCTGGAAAACAAGCAGTATTTTATTTACGGATTTGCAATTGCCATTTGTTTAGCGTTTGTAGATCTCTTTAAAAGGCAAGCTACCAATTTACAAAAGCTTTCTGTACCAACTTTTTATGAAAAAATCATCCCTAAAATCAGTTTGCCGTTTGCTTTTGCCTTGATTTTATATTTCGGTTTTACAGCAACAAAAGGGTTGATTTTTTACACCGCTTCTTTTGCTGTCATGCTGTTTGCAATAGGATTTTATCTCTTCAAATATTTTAAACCCGTAGGTACATTCAACTATAAAGATCTTTTTCAAGAAATCCCCAAAAAGCAATATTACCAATATAGTTTGTACGCCTTTTCGGCAAGTTTAGGATCGTTTTTTGCTTTTCGAATAGATTCTTTAATGATTCCCGAGTTTTTGTCGAACGCAGCCAATGGCGATTTTAAATTAGGCGTAAATTTAGCAAATACACTCATGATTCCTGCAACCGGCGTTTTTGCATTGTACAGTCCGTTTATTTCCGAAGCATTAAAGAAAAACGATTTATCGGTTTTAAAAATCAAATATGCCGATGTTTCCAAAAACCTGTTTTTTATAGGTATTTTACTGTACGGCTGTGTGCTTTTGGGCATGAACGATTTTTTTGAGCTGCTGCCAACGGCCAATCAATTAATCCCTGTTTTGCCCGTGTTGTACATTTTGGGTGGCAATGTGGTGCTGAACATGGCAACCGGATTTAACACCGAAATCATTGCCTATTCAAAATATTACCGCTTTAATTTAATAGCGATTTTAATTTTAGCAGTTTTAAACGTAGGCTTAAACTATTACGTTTTAACACAGACCAATTACGGAATCATCGGTGTGGCGTGGGCATCGTTTTTTTCAATGACCGTTTTTAATCTGCTAAAAATGGCGTTTATTTACAAACACTTTAAAATGCTGCCCATAAACGCCAATTACATAAAAACCATAGCAAGTAGTTTGGTTTTACTACTGATAGCATATTTTTTACCTTTCCATTTCTTAGGAAAGTTCGCCTTTGTAGCCCGTTGCGGCTTTTTTGCTCTTGTCTTTATGCTGTTGATTTACCAAACCGGTTGGGTGCAAGAATTTAATACCAATGTGGATAAAATAAAGAAAATGTTTTTAAAAATTAAATAACCACACTACACTTTAGGTTAGTTATTCCAAATCTTTTAAAATGAAAAAAGGCGAGTTGCCCCGCCTTGAATGTTTTGTTTATTATTTTTTACTGATGAGTGGTATTCACGAAACTTTTGGGCATAAAAAAAGCCCCGAAGATAGTCGAGGCGCTAAATGTTTTCACAACGGAATAATCCTTATTGTGAATTCCTTTCAATAAGCAAATATAATAATAAAAAAATATCTCCGCAATGTGGAAACCCGTAAAATGAATAATTTTTTTCTTAATATATTTATGGAATTAATAAAATACACAAAAAGATTATGATGAAAAAGGTACTTGGATTAGATTTGGGAACGAACTCGATAGGGTGGGCGTTGATAGAAATTGACGAAAACAATGTTCCAATTCGGATTATTGCAATGGGATCACGGATTATTCCTTTAACAACCAGTGATAAAGAAGAATTTCAAAGAGGTTTGTCAATCACAAAAAATCAAAGCAGAACTGTTAGTAGAACTCAAAGAAAGGGTTATGATAGGAAGCAACTGAAAAAAAGTGATTTAAAAAAACTTCTTATCAAATATAATATTTTTCCCTCCGAAGAATTGCTGAAACTTCCTATGATGGATTTATGGAAGTTAAGAAATGATGCTGCAAATCCAAATGAAAATATTTCTGCTGAACAATTGGGGCGTATTTTTTATATGCTTAACCAAAAACGCGGATACAAGTCTGCAAGAAGTGAAGCCAATGCAGACAAAAAAGATACAGATTATGTTCAGGCTGTAAAAGGAAGATATGCTCAATTGAAAGATAAAAATCAAACCATAGGGCAATTTTTTTATGATGGGTTGAATAACGCCAATCTTAATAATTCATATTTCAGAATAAAAGAAGAAGTCTATCCAAGAGAAGCCTATATAGAAGAATTTGATACGATTATTAATGCTCAAAAAGGAAAACACGATTTTCTTACAGATGAGATTATTCATCAATTAAGAAATGAAATTATTTATTATCAAAGAAAGCTTAAATCTCAAAAAGGATTGGTGAGTGTCTGCGAATTTGAAGGCTTTGAGAAAACTGTTTTTGATAAAGAGAAAAACAAAAATAAAACTGTTTTTGTTGGTCCAAAAGTAGCTCCGAAAACTTCGCCATTATTTCAACTTTGCCGAATTTGGGAAGTAGTGAATACCATTACTTTGAAAATAAAAAATCCAGAAGGAAGTAAATATAAATGGGGTGAAAAGATACCTACCATAGAAGAAAAGGAACTCATAGCAGAGTATTTATTTAAAAATGAAAATTTAAGTTTTACAAAACTTCTTGAAATTTTAGATCTCAAAAAAGATGATGTTTACGTAAATAAACAAATTTTAAAAGGTATTAAAGGAAATGAAACTTATGCGAGTATTCATAAAATTTTAGGAGATAATGATCTTTTAAATTTTGATGTTTCCATTATTCCAACAGAAAAAACTTCAATTTTAGTTGACAAACAGACTGGTGAGATTTTGGAAGAAAGAGCAGGTTTGGAATTAGATGGGAGTTTAGAAAAAGAACCATTATATCAATTGTGGCATACCATTTATTCTTTGAAGGATTTAGATGAATGTAAAAATGCTTTAATTAAACGATTTGGTTTTGAGGAAGAAATTGCAGAGAAACTTTCCAAAATTGATTTTAACAAACAAGCTTTTGGAAATAAATCCAACAAAGCAATGCGGAAAATTCTTCCTTTTCTAATGGAAGGTTACGATTATTCTCAATCTTGTAGTTTGGCGGGTTACAATCACTCAAATTCTTTGACAAAAGATGAAAGGGAGCAACAAGTTACTTTAGATAAATTAGAGCTTCTTCCCAAAAATAGCTTGAGACAGCCGATTGTCGAAAAGATTATAAATCAAATGATTAACGTAGTTAATGCCATTATAGAACAATATGGAAAGCCCTCTGAAATTAGAGTGGAATTGGCGCGAGAGCTGAAACAAAGCAAAGACGAACGAAATGACGCAGATTTACAAAACTCGAAAAACAAAAAACTTAATGAAGAAATAGGGAAAAGATTGACAGAGTTGGGATTGCCTGCTACGAAGCGGTATATTCAGAAATATAAATTTATTTTCCCGTCACTAAGTAAAAATCTGAAAGAGGCTAAAGTCAACAATCAATGTATCTATTGTGGTGAAAATTTTAATCTTACTGAAGCTTTGAGTGGTGATGCTTTTGATGTAGATCACATCGTACCAAAAGCATTGTTATTTGACGATTCGCAGACCAATAAAGTTTTGGTTCATAGAAAATGTAATTCCACAAAAACCAATCAAACTGCTTATGATTATATTGCTACAAAAGGCGATGAAGCAGTAAGAATATACGCTGAAAGAGTGGATGATTGGTTTAATAGAGGAATTATATCTTACAGCAAAATGCAGAGGTTGAAAGTTTCGCATAAAGAATACTTAGAAAGAAAAAAGCAAGGCAAAGAAACCGAAACCGATAAAAAACTTTGGGAAAATTTCATCGACAGACAATTGAGAGACACCCAATATATCTCCAGAAAAGCACGTGAAATTTTGCAGAAAGTATGCAATAACGTAACAACTACCGAAGGTGGAGTTACAGCAAAGCTTCGTAATCTTTGGGGTTGGGACGATGTTTTGATGAATCTACAAATACCTAAATACAAAGAGTTAGGACAAACGGTGACTAAAGAATGGACAAGCGAACACGGAAAAAGGAAACACCAAAAAGAAGAAATTGAAAATTGGACAAAAAGAGATGACCATCGCCATCACGCAATTGATGCTTTGGTAGTTGCTTGTACAAAACAAGGGTTCATTCAGCGAATTAATACTCTTAATTCTGGTGATACTAAAGATTTAATGCAAAAGGAAATTAAAGAAGCAAAACAACTTTTAGGTGAAAATTATAATGAAAAAGAATTAGAACAAGATAATGAACTTGTGAAAAATCATAAAGAAAGATTATCACAGTTAGATGATTATTTGCGGCTTCAAAAACCAATTAAATTCGATACAAAATATGTGGAAAAAGAAGCAGATAAAATTTTAATTTCTTTTAAAGCAGGTAAAAAAGTAGCTACAATTACAAAATTTAAAGCTACGGGCAAAAATAAAATTACAGGCGTTATTGTTCCGAGAGGAGCTTTGCACGAACAATCGGTTTATGGCAAAATTAAAGTGATTGAAAAAGATAAACCTTTAAAATATTTATTCGAAAATTCAGATAAAATTGTACATCCAAAAATCAAAAATCTTGTTGAAACAATACTTTCTGAAAACGAAAATAGTTCAAAAATGGCTTTATCTAGTCTAAAGAAAACCCCAATCTATTTGAATGAAGAAAAGTCAGACATTCTTGAAAAAGCATCTTGTTACAACTATGCAACAGTTTTGAAGTATAAATTACAAAATTTAAAAGCCAATCAAGCTGATGATATTGTTGATGATAAAGTGAAGTTTTTAGTAAAAGAAAGATTAGCTCAATTTAATAATAAAGAAAAAGAAGCATTTAAAGATACGCTTTGGTTTAATGAAGAAAAACAAATTCCAATCATAACCGTTCGTTTATTTGCTCGTCCTGATGCTAATAATTTACAAGCCATAAAAAAAGATGAAAATGGCAAAGAAATCGGGTTTGTAGTGATGGGGAATAATCATCACATTGCCATCTACGAAGACAAAGACCAAAAACTTATCCAACACAGTTGTACCTTTTGGCACGCAGTAGAGAGGAAAAAGTACAAAATTCCTGCGGTTATCAAAAATACATCAGAAGTTTGGAATGATTTATTAAACAAAGAACTTCCAGAATCATTTTTAAACAAACTACCTGCTGATCATCTCAATTTAAAGTTTAGTATGCAACAGAATGAAATGTTTATTTTGGGATTATCGCAAGAAGAATTTGACGAAGCAATCAAAAATAATGATAAACCATTACTGAGTAAACATTTGTATTTAGTTTGGAGTATTTCTGAAAATAATTATTGGTTCAGACATCATTTAGAAACCAAAAATTCTGACTTAAAGAAAACGGAAGGAGTAAAAGAAAGTAAAAGACTCTATAATATTAGAAGTTTGAGGTCTTTATTTTCTTTAAATCCAATAAAAGTTAGATTAAACCATTTAGGAGAAATCACAAAAATCGGCGAATATTAATTATGCTCAAACGAACCATTTACATAGGCAATCCGGCGTATTTAAAACTAAAAGACAACCAGTTGCAAATTGTTGACCCCGAAAGCAAAGAGCTAAAAGGGTCGGTACCAATAGAAGATATGGGTTTTTTAGTGTTAGATCATCCGCAAATCACCCTGTCGCACCCTGTGATACTTTTACTGCAACAACACAATGTAGCCATCATTAGTTGCGATGAAAGTCATTTGCCATTGGGTTTAATGCTTCCTATAAGCGGACACGTAGAACATTCGGAGCGATTAAAACATCAAATCAATTGTTCGGAACCTTTACGCAAACAGTTATGGAAACAAACCGTTGAAGCAAAAATTTTTCAGCAAAAAGAAGTGTTGCGTAAACGGAACATAGCACATGAATCGTTACTAAAATATATGAACGAAGTAAAGTCGGGCGACAGCACCAATATGGAAGGCATTGCCGCACAATACTACTGGAAGCAATTGTTTGATGATTTTACCAGAGAACGAAAAGGCGACGCTCCCAACAATTTTTTAAATTTTGGATATGCGGTTTTGCGCAGTATGGTGGCTCGGGCATTGGTTTCTAGTGGCTTGCATCCAACCATTGGTATTTTTCACAGAAATAAATACAATGCCTATTGTTTGGCAGATGATGTGATGGAACCTTATCGACCGTATGTAGATGCGTTGGTAGTTGATTGGATGCAGCAACCGCAGGCTACGCATGTGTTAGACAAAGAAGCAAAAGCATACTTGTTGCAATTAGCAACAAAAGATGTAATTATAAATGGATTGCAACGCCCCTTAATGACTGCCTTAAGCATCACTACCAGTTCGCTTTGTAAATGTTTTATGGGAGAAAGCCGTGTGATTCACTATCCAATGATGTAAATGAGTTTTAGTAGATACAATGCATACCGAATTATGTGGGTTTTAGTTTTTTTTGATTTGCCAACGGAAACAAAAAAGCAACGCAGTGTTGCAACAAAATTTCGAAAATCGTTGCTTGACGACGGATTCAATATGTTTCAGTTTTCGATTTATTTGCGGCATTGTCCCAGTAAAGAAAATGCAGAAGTTCACATAAAACGCGTGAAAAAAAGTTTACCGGCAGAAGGAAAAGTGGGAATTTTATGCATTACCGACAAGCAATTTGGGCAAATGGAACTCTTTTTTTCAAAAAAAGAAACCGATTTACCTGCAATGCCCCAGCAATTGGAATTGTTCTAACAGAAATAAAAAAATGCTTGATTCAGAAATGAAATCAAGCATTTTTTATGATTTTTTTGTTGTAGTTTACCCTCTTGAAACCCTTGATTTTAAAGGGTTTTAAATGAGGTTGTAATTCTGTTCTGTAAATCTACAAAAAATTTGAAAGGAATTCACAACGCTATTTTCTGCCCAGCAAAATCCGTCTTTGTTGTAATTCTGTTCTGTAAATCTACAAAAAATTTGAAAGGAATTCACAACAATATATAAACATTTTAATATTTTATATCAGTTGTAATTCTGTTCTGTAAATCTACAAAAAATTTGAAAGGAATTCACAACTAAATGCGCCAGGGTTTATAAATGCTTGTGGTTGTAATTCTGTTCTGTAAATCTACAAAAAATTTGAAAGGAATTCACAACAGAAAAGTTAAACGAATTATTTGCAATAAAGTTGTAATTCTGTTCTGTAAATCTACAAAAAATTTGAAAGGAATTCACAACATCCAGGAACTTTAATTTCCATACCAATAAGTTGTAATTCTGTTCTGTAAATCTACAAAAAATTTGAAAGGAATTCACAACATGCAGCAGCAACACTTTTAAAATGCTTCAGTTGTAATTCTGTTCTGTAAATCTACAAAAAATTTGAAAGGAATTCACAACTTACGAAGTTTATTGTAAATCATTGCATCAGTTGTAATTCTGTTCTGTAAATCTACAAAAAATTTGAAAGGAATTCACAACCCGCATCCATGCGTGCTTTTGCTTCATTTAGTTGTAATTCTGTTCTGTAAATCTACAAAAAATTTGAAAGGAATTCACAACGCGTGATTGATAAATCTTTAAATAATATTAGTTGTAATTCTGTTCTGTAAATCTACAAAAAATTTGAAAGGAATTCACAACGCGTTTTTGTAGCGAAAGAAGCTACTCAGGGTTGTAATTCTGTTCTGTAAATCTACAAAAAATTTGAAAGGAATTCACAACGAGGTAGTTTAACGTTACTCATTTTCATACGTTGTAATTCTGTTCTGTAAATCTACAAAAAATTGAAAGGAATTCATAACTAAAGGATTGCGATAGCCTTGGTGTTTTAGGTCCTTTGCCCGGTATTATTGGCAGCATCATGGCAATGCATACCTTACAAATTATATGCGATTTAGAAGTGATGTATAATCAATTATTACTGATAGATACCAAAAATTGGACATTTAATAAATTAAAATTCTAATGTTTTAAAATTATCTGTATCAATGGTTTCTTACGCAGCAATGGTACACTTTAATTCAAATTTTACGTTAAAATTAGATTAAATCTATTATTTGATAAGGCGGGTAGTAAAAATTTTTATTATCTTGAGAGGAATGAGAAAATTAGATGATAAACTAAGGGAAATCCGAAGAGATTTTCATCAGAATTACGCAGAACTCTCTACCCAGGAATTCAGAACCTGCAAACGAATCCAGGAAATCCTAAAAGCCTACAGTAGTGCAAAGGTATTCTCTGCGGGAAAAACCGGTGTAGTGGCAGTTTTTACAGGTAAAGAAGATGGAAAAACCATTATGCTGCGTGCAGATACAGACGCTTTACCTATTGAAGAGATTAATGATTTTGAACACCGATCGGTAAACCCTCAAGTGTCTCACAAATGCGGGCACGACGGGCATACCACCATTATGATTGGGGTAGCGGAAATGCTTCATAAAAACCCTATCGACAAAGGAAAAATTATTTTGCTGTGGCAGCCTGCCGAAGAAAACGGACTCGGTGCGAAAGCGGTCTTAGACGATGAAAAATTTCAGGAGCTAAAACCCGATATGGTGTTTGCACTGCACAATTTACCGGGATTTCCACTACATAAAATCATACATAAAAAGCACGCCTTTACAGCAAATGTAAAAAGTTTAATTTTTGATTTTAAAGGAAAAACAGCTCATGCTGCCGAGCCAGAACACGGCTTTAACCCAGCTTTTGCAATGGCGTTGATTTTGGAAAAATGCAAAAAACTGACGCACAACAAACCGGAAGATGACCATTTTTTCCTCATCACCCCTGTGTATGCCAATTTAGGAACCAAAGACTATGGAATTTCTGCCGGAAAAGGCAGTCTGCATTTAACGATTCGCGCCTGGTCGCCTGCACTTTTCAACCAATTAACCAATGACCTAATACAGGAAACTAAAAAAATATGTACAAACGAAAATCTGCACGTAGACATTTCCTGGACGCAAGAATTTTTATCTAACCAAAATGATGAAAATGCAGTAGAAATCATTAAAAAATCGGCAGAAGATTTACAATTAGAGCAGCAACAAATCAACCAACCTTTTAAGTGGGGCGAAGATTTTGGACTTTTTACCCAATTGATTCCGGGTGCTATGTTCGGAATTGGATCTGGCGAAAATTGCCCGGCACTACACAATCCCGATTATGATTTTCCCGATGAAATTACGGTAACCGCCGCAACGATGTTTTACAAAATTTTAGAAAATGCTTTATAAACCGGAAACCACCTCTTGGATAGAAATTTCCAGATCAGCCTTACAACACAATATAGATTTTATACAAAAAAAACTTCCTAACAATACCCTTCTTTCTGCCGTAGTAAAAGGCAATGCCTATGGTCATACAATCCAACATTATTGTCCGCTGGCGTATGAATGCGGCGTCAGGCATTTTAGCGTTTACAGTGCCAATGAAGCGTATCAGGTTTTACAATCTGTAAACGGAGATTTTGATGTGATGATTATGAGCAGTCTGGCTAAAGAAGACCTGTCGTGGGCAATTAAAAATAATGTTGAATTTTATGTGGCTAATTTTTCTTCACTTGATGAAATAATTGCCATCACACAACAATTACATTTGCGCGCAAAAATACATATCGAATTTGAAACAGGGATGAACCGTACCGGATTTGAGCTAAAAGATTTTGAGGAAATCATTGCTAAAATAAATCAAAATTACCTCATTGAAATAAAAGGGGTTTGCACCCATTTGGCCGGTGCGGAAAGCATTGCTAATTACAAACGGATCAAAGACCAGATTCAGAAATTTCTGAAAATAAAAAAGAAATTTGAAGGCCTGGAAAATCATTCACCACAATTTCATATTGCCAATTCGGCAGCAGTTTTGCGTTATCCCAAATACGTTTTCGATATGGTTCGAATTGGTATTTTGCAATATGGCTATTTTCCTAACAATGAAACCTACGTACATTATTACCTGAAAAATCTTACAGAAACCAACCCGCTTACCCGTATTATTTCGTGGAAAAGCCGAATTGTAGAGGTTAAAACGGTAAAGGCAGGTGAATTTATCGGGTATGGGATGTCTTATTATACCAATATTACGACTAAAATTGCCATTGTTCCGGTTGGATACGCTTACGGTTACAGCAGAAAACTAAGCAATCAGGGTAAAGTGTTGGTGAAAGGGTACCGCGTGGATGTGGTAGGAACGGTTAATATGAATATGCTGACCTTAAACATCACCAATGTGCCCGATGTTGAAATCGGTGACGAAGTGGTACTTATAGGAAGCCAGGGCGACCAGCATATTTCCGTAGCATCGTTCAGCGAAGACAGCAGCCTGCTGAACTATGAATTGTTAACGAGGTTGCCTTTAGATATTGCCAGAAAAGTGGTAGAGTAAAGAGTTTTCCTGTCGCTACCGTAAAAATTTTTCTGAATGACCGGTAAGTTTTAATGAAAAAGTGATGTGAAGATATCGCTTTGAAAAACCCCATCATTTACCCGCTTTAATTTCAATGATTGTGGGTGGTACCGTGTCTATTGCTTTAATTATCATAAATGCAGAATTGCCCTACGGATTGGATGCCAATGTTTTCGGACTTAGTGCTGCGATCTTTGCCTATGCAATTTCTTATTTTTATGTAGAACTAAAAAATTTACCTGAAGTTAAATAGAAAGCTCCTAAAAATCATCACGGTAACGGATCAACGCAATCGTATTCCTCAAAAAGCGTTAACGCTGCCTCTATAATTTAGATTCAAAAAAAAGCAGTTTCTTCCCATACGCTTGGAAGAAACTGCCTCTTTTTTTAACCTCTTTGTTTTAACTTCAAATTAGCCATAAAAAACGCTTCCAATTTATCAAACGGAATCACATCCATTTTATCGTACAAGTCAGTGTGTACTTTTCCTGGGATAATGAAATATCATCGTGATTTTTCAAAATCTACACGCAATTCTTCCGCCCGTTTTGTACCTGATTAGTCTTCCAAAGCCAGCAAATTCAATCGATAGGTATAGTTTCGCTTAGTCACATATTCATTTTTTTATTTATTTGGTCGTGCCCCGCCGCGGCGGGTCGGGCTATCCGCTATATCTTTTGCTCCGCTCCGCTGCACAAAAGGATGCCGCTCCTATCCCTCACGCAAACAGGTCGCACCTACGAGGCTATTCACAGGTCGCCCCGCTGGGGCTATTGACGGTTCGCACCGCTGGGGCTGATAAAACCCGTAATTGCATCTTAATAATTGCACTAAATCAATGTAGATATTTCTTCAAAAGCAAGTCTTGATTTTGGCGTTTTGGCAGGATCGTTAAAATCACTTTCTGTCCGATAGCCCAAAGATACTGCAGTAACGGCTGTCAAGCCTTTTTCTGTTAAACCAAATTCTTTATCTAAAATTTTTACATCAATGCCTTCCATCGGGCAGGCATCAATTCCCAATACTGCGTCTCCTAAAAGAAATTGTCCGATGTTGAGATAAACTTGCTTCTATAACCTACCAAAAACAGTCTTTTTTTCAACTACCAAAGTTTTGCTGTTGGAAGTTCATAAAACGCAGTATCTTTTGAATCCTGCCACGGAGCCTGGTGAAAATGCCAGGATTTTTTTTCCTTATCCATACTTTTTGCAAGGTCTAAAGTTCCCCACTGATAACCGGTTTTGTAGGTTTTTCCGTTGTGCAGAATGGTGCCGAAAATATAGGGCGTCGAAAAGCCTGAAACACCGTTGGTATATTGTATCGCTTTCTCCAGTTTAAATTGGGTTCCGGCAGGGAATTTTACAATTTCTTCCAGATCGGGTGCCGGTAGGTTTTTCCTTTCGTCCACCGATTGCCATTGTGGATGCAGACTGTCCAACAGCGTATACTTGTAGTCATCATTATCGTCATACATTCTGTCGATAAACAAAACGGTTTCCTTTTGGAGCGTCACGTTTTTGCCCACCCAATTTTTATAAGGTTCGTGGTTGTTGAGGCTGCTAGATTTTGTTTTGATGCTGGCAAAAAGCATAAAAGCAAATAAAATTACCCCAAGACCTATTACAAGTGCTGCGATTTTCACGATGCTTTTTGTTGTCATTCTACTTTTTATCTGTGATATAAATCTCGGTTAAACCGTCCGTAGTTTTAAAGCGGATATTGTAGCCAGTCTGTTCGGTAAGTTGCACTGCCGGCAGGGTTTCGGTTTCGAAATTATATTGATTGATTTGTTTCATTTTTTTTCTGAATACTTGTTTTCTTGTTTATATTGTATTGATTTTTAATTGATTGAATTTTCCAAACGAAAAGGAAAAACTGCAGATTTATTTGGAGCTAAAAGAGAAGCATTTTTCAAATCACTGGAAAAATATGAGGGTTACAAATTTACGCTGTTATCGCATTAAATTTTGCTAGAATTTCTTCATATTTATCTAAGCTTAATCCACCCAAATTTATTTCGTACGGAAGCTCTTTATCTTCATGATTTACAGATAAAAACATAACTTTGTCGTTTCCTTTCCAAGCAGCAAAAAATACTTCATATTCGTACATAAAAGGATTGGTTTCTATGGTTTCCCAATACAATGTTTCTAAATGTTCATGCTTGTCTAGTTTTTTGTAGTCTATGTGTGGTTGCAAACTAGCATCGGGCTGTTGGTTTAACAATTCAGAAATTTCGTTTTTATAGCGTTCAAATAATTGATTTACAAATGTTTCTTGTTCTTCATAAGATAAATTTCCGCCATCACCGTTAAAGTCGTAAAACGTTGTAGAGCAGGCTAGTGGGAGCCTCGGGTAAATAAAATCGTCTATGTCAGATGCTATGTCTTCTGCTTCTTCTTTTGGTGCAGATGCAAGATATATAGCTTGGTTTTCCCAATGGGTTTCATAACGCGAAAGATAATCTGCTACTTCTTCGGGTTTATATTCTCCAGTAATGCCTTTTAACCGAATTGATTGGCGTATGGCTTCTTGGTCACTTTCTCTAATATACGTTTGATTAATTTCTTCTAATTTATCCTGTAGGTCATCTAATAAATCGTCTGAATCTCTTTGTTTTAATTTTAAAGGTTGAAGATGATTTTTGGCAATTTCTTGAGCAATATCTTTAACTTTTGAGTAAATATTAGCTGTTTCTTGGTCTTTTTCGGGCAATAAAAATTCGGCAATGGCATCTACAAGTAGCTCAATCTCTTGTCGATTCATATTGGTTTCAGAAAAATATTTTTGAATAATCTCATCCACAATTTCACGCTGATTTTGTAAATCTTTATTAGATTTGTTGTTCGCAATATCATTTAGATATTCAGGTTCGTAATGGGTGAACACATCCCAAAAACTAGCTTGTGGATTTTCTGATAAGATAAATTCTTTAAAAAATTGTGTTGGACTTTTTTCTTCTACCCAAAAATTGTTTTTCATTTTTTTAAAATTGTATTTAATTAATTTTCAGCGAATTAAAATTATTTAATACGTTTTACTTCACTCATATCAAATCCTAATTGTTCTAGTATCGATATTCCGTCTTTAATAATTAAGCCTTTGATTTCGCCATTCCAGCCAATATTTATGGCATATTTTATCAATTTTCAAACAAAAAAAGGTCGGTTTAAATTTACGTTGTTTTCGTGATGAGATGTCAGCGAATTTCCGGTAGTATATTCGTTTTTGCTTGTAAAATGAATTTCTAGCGGTGTGTTTTTATAACCCTCTTTAAATACCCTAAGTTTTGATTCCCAGTAATATAGGCTGTTATTTTCTTGAATAACTTTTTCATTCAAAATATATTTATACTTTGAGTCTTGAAAGGTAATATTTCTTAATTTATTTTTAATCGTTATTTTTTTTTTTGGATTCTAAGTTGTTAAATCAGTGTTCCAGCTTACATTATTCCAAACACTGCTTGGATTGTTGAGCAACTTTTCTATTAATTTTTCAAACTGATTTTGTTGTGTAATTTCAGAACCCGCCCACAATTTTCTGGCTTGTAAAAATGCAGTAGCCATTTCTTTCCAACCGTTGTAACTTTGCTGAATTTCAGGTGCATAGGTTGCTAGCAATTGCCAAAATTCTTGCTCGTTAATCCATTTTAAATCAAAGGCTAAACGTACCAACATAAAAATTCTTGCATAATCCCAAATCATGTAGGCTTCGCCAAATTCTTCTACAGATTCTTTTTTTTCCAACTCTTTAACTTCTGCCATCAAATCTTCTAGGTTATGGATATGCCATTGATTTTTAAGCTTTTCTTTGCTCACGCCTCTGGTGAGTGAAGTGGCAAGTTTGTCTTGTAATGTATTAAATTCATACGATTCTTCGTACGTTCTATAAATGGCCGTAATGCTGAGCATCCACAATTGTTTATCGCTAAATTTAAATTCATTTTCGATTTCGGTGGTGGATTCTAACGGGCGTTCTAACAAAAATTCATTGATTTTTTTTAATGTAAGCGCCAATTGTTCGTTGCCTTTTTTGTTGTCAAAATCAATCATTTCTAATGATTCTCCATTAAAATTGGTGGTGATGAAATACTTTCCGTTTTCTGCAATTTTAAGCTTAAAAGGAAGCGCTTCCTCAAAATCTACATGATTTTTTGGTAAGCTACTGTTTTGTTTATTAGGTCGATACTCACATTTTTTCCGGCTTTGAAACCTGGTTGTATAAATTCAAATATATCTTTCTTTTTGTTGTGATTATAGTCTAAACTTCCTAAACCTAATTCTTTTAATAATGCGATGAATTCTTTCGCTTTTTCTGATTTTTTGGTGAAAAACATAGGATTTAATTTTTTGCTTTTTGTGTTAATGTTGGTTTCTTAATTCGGCTACTTTTTTTTCAATTTGCACTGTATCATTGCTGTTTATTCCGTCTTCTACAAAGAATTTTGTGATTCCGCCATCCTTTAAATGAACAGTCACTGTGTTATTTTCGGCTTCGTACACCCATTTTTTTGTGAGTAATTGATAAGTCCATAATAAATTGTTTTTCAGGTTACTATCAGTTTCAATGGCGGTTCTTTCTAATAAATGATTTGTAAGATTTTCTTTGTTTAACCGAAGCATTACATCTGCAACTTTTTCTCTTACTTTTTTACTTTTATCATTTAACGCATTTTTTAATAATTGATTGACCAAATCTTCTGGATTATTGTACAAACAATTGGTAATGATATTCAACCTAACTTTTGAAGAAGCGTGATTTGAAAGTTCTTCGATAAGGTTAGCAAAGATTTTATCACTTTTGGCAAAGTTAAAAACGTATTCTCCCAACGCCCAACAAAAGGTGTGGTTGAGCGCCAATCCTTTTTTAATTTTTTCTACATCAGCTGCATCATACTTTTTGTTGTACACATTATAAATAGCATCTACAGCATCAGAAATCACAGTGCGTAAGCTTTCTTGATTTTTATTCAGCCAAGAAAAATATTCTTTTTTTAATTCACTTTTATCTTTCGGTAGATTCATCATATCAATTCAAACACAAAAATTAGATTGAAAATCATTCCCGAGACTTTCAATTCCGAAAAAAATGTGTTTGGTTGCGCGCTTTTTATTTATCCAGATACTGGGTAATCATGGTGCCGGTATTATCTAACACCATATTGTTTTTTAGGAAATCTTCTTTTTTAATCTCGTAAGAACCTGTATAGGTGTTGTTTGGGATTAAACTTTCATCAATAGGTTTAAAACTATTAATTTTTTCGCCATCTATTTCCGAGGTGTTTTTTTCTAAAATTACCGTTTCATTATCGATGCTTTTGATGCGGTAAATATGGTTAGATATAAGCAACAAATCTCCTTGCCCCAGGGTTTTCAACAGCGCAGTTTTTTCCGCATCAGTTTTTGCCATAAAGGAGTTTTTGTATGAGTTAGTAGAATTTCTATCTGCTAAAATTAGATAAATACATCCCGCAATGGCAGTAATAAGTATAGTAGATAAAAGGTAATAACCCAATTTTGGCGTTTTATGTTGTGCCAATAGTTCTTTAGCTTCTCTATGTGTTTCTTGGTTCCAGTGTTTTTTAGCCACTATTTTTCCGGTAGCATTGCACCTTACCACGGCTTTTTTTTGGGCCACACGAACGGCAATAAACGAAACTACATCTATCCTGGTGATGTATAACGTGCTTCCGGCATCGCCACATTTATCAAATTGTTGTTGAATTGGTTTTTCTAAAACATCGTATCGTTCAATCAGTATCATGCTAATTTTTTAAGTTGAATTAATGAATGGCTAAATTATAAAAAGTAGTTTAGTATTTTTTTGCAAGCGGGTTGGCTGAAGTTTTTGCTGTTGATGCACACGATATATTAATTCAGCATCTCATAAAGATAGTTGATTAAGTTCCGATAAAATATTGGCTCTTGCTTGGTTTTCGTACTGTTCTCGGAAGTAATGCGTTTGGTAGATGGCTTCTTTTTCCAGCATGGTTTTCAGCACTTTTTTTCTTCCTTTTCGATATAGAAAATCAGGATAAATTTGATATTCTTTCCTTATATTTTGAGCATATTCCTGATATCTATTTTTGTTTTTTCCTAAAATTGCCAAGTCGATATCCAATAAAATATTGGTGTCTGCATCGTCAGCGTGTTGATGTTCTTTTGTCGCTTCAATTTGGGCTTTGCATGGGTTGATATGGCGGAACGAAGTCTTGGAAATTCTTTTTTCAAAAAGCAATGCACTTTGATGTTCGTTATCGGTTTTGGTAGCGTTGTAGATGATGTCGTGATAAAAAATGGAAAACAACAAACCGTCCCAATTTTTTACCAAATCGGCTACTTCTTCTAGTTCTGTAACCATATTTTCAATATGCGCAAGGGTGTGATAAAAGCGGGATTTTGAAGAATAATTTCTTTCCATTTCCGTCCAGCAATCTAGGTTATAATTTAGGTCATCAGAATATTTTTCAATTAAACCCAAAAACTTTTCTTTTACCATAATTATTTTGTTATTGGCGTGGATTATTAGTGAATAGCCCAACGTTTCATCCTTTTCCTTTTTCGTTCCATTGTTAGAATAAAGATATGAAATTCAAATTTTTTTAAAGTTTGAATTTTTTAACACTTCATTATTTACATAGTTTGATTTTAGTTAATTTTTTAGATTTCAAGTAATCTGAACTTTTTTAAAATAGTGTTTCCCCAGAAAAAATCAGACATATTAAAAATTCTCTTGTGTGATTAAATTTCTGCTTTGGTTTTCTATTTACCATAACTTTATGCAAATTTTTTGTAAAAATAAATGTTCATTTTCTAATTTATATAGCACTCTAAATTATTGATTTTTTTTAATTTAATGGTACTTATTATATAACTGTTGTGTTTCAATTTATATCCGTATCTAAATGCCGCATTTTTATGCCTTTTTTCAGTATGTTTTTTTGTCATCTGTAATAAATGCGAAAATCCACAAAATACTATTCAGCATCATTTTCATTTTCGATGTTTTTTGTTTGATACCATTGAATTTTTAGAGCAAGCTGTGCGGTTGTACCTCTACCCAGATACTAGGCACCATGTAAGTACTGTAAATTGAGTGCTTAAAGATATTTGCGAGAAATGTTTGGGTTACTAATAATGCAGTACTTGTAAAGCAACTAAAAAACAATTGTGTACCCTAACATTTTTTAGGTATTTTTACAGTGAATTTATATTAAATCTAATTAAAAATATGAAAAAAATACTATTGTCTGGGATAATGGCTTTAGGAGCCTTTTTTGCATCAAATGCGCAATGTAGCACCGTTGCTAGTATTAACGAAAATTTTGATTCTTGGAAAAAAATAGATAAATGCTGGAGTGCAGAATCAGGTAAATCAATGCTTTATAGCAGCGAAGGTAAAATCACTTTTTATTCTATGATGAGTTCTGGTGAAAGAATGATTTTATCTACACCAAAAATGAAAGCTGGAACTTATAAATTAACGCTTGATATTTCTAAAAACTCAGGCGATGCTTCATTAGAATTGTTCTCTATCGGTTCTGTGTCTGATGAGAAATTGTATGTATCCATTTCAAAACCATCGGCAATTTCAGGAACTAAAAAAGCATACACGATCAACCTGAAAAATGATGCACATTTAGGTTTTAAAGTTCTTTTAAACGGAATTCATCAAGCGGTTTACATTGATAATTTGGTATTGAAAGCAGCAAAATAATTCAACAGTTCAATAACGCTTCAAAATATAATCCACTAATCAAATAGGTTGGTGGATCTTTTTTTATCAAATTTTCACTAAAAAGTGGTTTTTATGATTACAATCATAAGAATCGATGGTTAAGCGGAGGTAATTTTGCTTAAAATAAAATTTACAGCAATGCTTTCAGATAAACAAAAAGAAATTATATTTAGCACCGTTCCGTTGTTACGTACGGGCGGAGTTGCTTTAACTACACACTTTTACAGCCGAATGTTTACGCATCATCCCGAATTAAAAAATCTGTTTAATATGGGAAACCAGCAGTCGGGCAAGCAACAGACAGCTTTGGCAATGGCGGTTTTGGCGTATGCAGAAAATATATCGAATCCGGCGGTTTTAATGCCTGCCGTTGATTTAATCGGACATAAACATGTAAGTTTAAATATTCAGCCGGAACAATATGATATTGTTGGTACGCATTTATTGGCATCAATCAAAGAAGTTTTACAAGATTTGGCTACAGATGAGGTTCTGGATGCTTGGGAAGCGGCTTACGGGCAACTAGCCGAACTGATGATTGGTCATGAAGCGAAAATGTATGAAAGCAAGAAGCAGACAAACGAACAGTGGGTTGGTTGGAAAAATTTTGTTGTTAAACGTAAAGAAAAAGAATCAACAGAAATCACGTCGTTCTATTTGGTTGCAGAAGACGGAAGTGCGATTCCAAATTTCATTCCGGGTCAGTACATAAGCGTTCAGGTTTTTCTTCCAAACATCAATCTAAACCAAATAAGACAGTACAGTATTTCATGTGCGCCGAATAAGGAATATTTGCGAATTTCGGTAAAACGTGAGCGTAACAAAAAGCTGGATATTAACGGAATGATCAGTAATTTTCTGCACGATGAGATTCACGAAGGGAACGTTGTGTCAATCAGTGCACCGGCAGGAAACTTTACGTTGCAGAATCTATTCCCTAAAAAAGTATTCATCAGCGGCGGAATCGGTCAAACACCATTGATTTCTATGTTGGAACATTTAAACGGAACTGCCGAAAATGATAAAGAATTAATCTGGATTCATGCTTGCAGAAATGCCGAAGTTAGAGCATTTGCAGACCAAATCGAATCGATCGCTAAAGAAGATCAAAAGGTAAAACAGCATCAGTTTTACGAAGTGGTGAATGAAACCTTGGCAGGAAAAGAGGTTTACGAAGGCATGCTCGATTTTTCTAAAATTGAAAAATGGCAGTTTGATCCAGAAGCCGAGTATTATATTTGCGGACCAAAACCTTTTATCGAAAAAGCAGTTAAAGAACTAACCGACAATAAAATC